>NZ_CP071632.1:2170416-2470833 GCF_017357385.1 Rhizobium sp. NZLR1
CAAGGGCTGCCATTCGAAATCGCAGGAAGAGATCAACGACCTGCTGGTCGACCTCGGTCGCCAGGGCAAGCGTGTCGTCCGCCTGAAATCCGGCGATCCGCTGGTCTATGGCCGGGCAGGCGAAGAGATGGCGGCAATGCGCGCTGCCGGCGTCACCTATGAGGTGGTGCCCGGCATCACCTCGGCTTTCGCCGCCGCCGCCGATTTCGAGCTGCCGCTGACGCTGCGCGGCGTTGCCTCCTCGCTGGTCTTCACCACCGGCCATGATTTGACCGGCGACGTGCTGCCCGATTGGGCAAGCCTTGCCGTCTCCGGCGCGACGATCGCCGTCTATATGGGCCGCACGGTTGCCGCCTCCGTTGCCGAGCGGCTGATGCAGGCCGGCATTCCCGCCGAGACCACCGTCGCCGTCATCGAGAATGCCAGCCGCACTGAGCGCCGCCTGCTGCATGGCACGCTCGCCGATCTGCCCGACCTGCAGCACCGCGACGAGCTGACCGGTCCGGTCATGGTCATTATCGGCGATGCGGTCGCCGGCGCCAATTTCGAACTGTCCGAGCCGCTGGTGCGTGCGAACGCCCGGCTCGAGGAACTTGCAAGGAGCTAAACATGGTAGACAAGGTTCTGACGGCCAACCGGCTGACGGACGGCATTGCCGTCTGGCTGGATGCGAAGGGCGCGTGGTCCACCTCGCTGCAGGAGGCGCTAGTCGCCCGCCATAACGAAGCCGTTGAAGCGCTGGAAGCCATCGGCAAGAAATCCTATGCCGATAACGAAGTCGTTGACGTCGCCGTCGTCGAAGTCCAGGACACCAACGGCAGTCTCTGGCCGCTTCGCCTTCGCGAGCGCATCCGCGCCCAGGGTCCGACCATGGAATATGCCCCGGGCTACGCTCCGGCCGATCCCGAATTCATTGCAGTCTGAGGAAGACGATGTACCGTTACGACGAATTTGACCATGCCTTTGTCAGCGAGCGCGTCGAGCAGTTTCGCGACCAGGTTCAGCGCCGCCTTTCCGGCGAACTTGCCGAGGATGCGTTCAAGCCGCTGCGCCTGATGAACGGCGTCTACCTGCAGCTCCACGCCTATATGCTGCGCATCGCCATTCCTTATGGCACGCTGAGCGCCCGCCAGCTGCGCATGCTCGCCCATATTGCCCGCACCTATGACCGCGGCTATGGCCATTTCACCACGCGCCAGAACCTGCAGTTCAACTGGCCGAAGCTGTCGGAAATCCCCGATGCGCTCGCCGATCTCGCAAGCGTCGAGATGCATGCCCTGCAGACCTCGGGCAACTGCATCAGAAACGTGACGGCCGATCACTTTGCCGGTGCCGCCGCCGATGAGATCGCCGATCCGCGTCCCTATGCCGAAATCCTGCGCCAGTGGTCGTCGGTCCATCCGGAATTCTCCTTCCTGCCGCGCAAGTTCAAGATCGCCGTCACCGGCGCCGACCGCGACCGCGCCGCGATCCAGGTCCACGATATCGGCCTGCATCTGAAGAAGAACGACAAGGGCGAGATCGGTTTTGCCGTCTATGTCGGCGGTGGCCAGGGCCGCACGCCGATGATCGCCAAGCTGATCCGCGACTTCCTGCCCGAAGAGGACCTACTCTCCTACACCACGGCAATCGTTCGCGTGTACAATCTGCACGGCCGCCGCGACAACAAGTACAAGGCCCGCATCAAGATCCTCGTGCACGAAACCGGCGCCGAGGAACTGGCGCGCCAGGTGGAAGTGGAATTCGCCGCGCTGAAGGATAGCGAGCTGAAGCTGCCGGAAAAGGACGTCGAGGCGATCGCCAGCTATTTCGCACTGCCGGCTTTGTCCGAGCGCGCCGAAGGCTGGGAAAACCTCGCCCGCTGGAAGAAGGCCGATCCGGATTTCGCCCGCTGGGTGCAGCAGAACGTGCAGCCGCACAAGAACCCCGATTACGGCATGGTGACGATCTCGCTGAAGCCGATCGGCGGCATTCCGGGGGATGCTACCGACGCGCAGATGGATGCGATCGCCGATCTCGCCGAAGAATATGCCTTCGACGAAATCCGTGTCAGCCATGAGCAGAACCTCATCCTGCCGCATGTTGCACTTGCCGATCTGGAAGCCGTCTATCGCGGCCTCGTCGCCATCAATCTGGCCGAAGCCAATGCCGGCCTGATCACCGATATCATTGCCTGTCCGGGGCTGGACTATTGCGCGCTCGCCAATGCGCGCTCCATTCCGCTGGCGCAGGAAATCTCCCGCCGTTTCGGCAATGCCGAACGCCAGGCCGAGATCGGCGAGCTGAAGATCAAGATCTCCGGCTGCATCAATGCCTGCGGCCACCACCATGTTGGCCATATCGGCCTGCTTGGTGTCGAGAAGAAGGGCGCCGAACTCTACCAGATCACCCTCGGCGGTTCCGGCGACGAACATACCTCGATCGGCGAGATCATCGGCCGCGGTTTTGAGCCCGACCGGGTGACGGACGCGATCGAGACGATCGTCGACACCTATCTCGGCCTGCGCCTCGATCCATCGGAGATCTTCCTTGCCACCTATCGCCGCGTCGGGCCGCAGCCTTTCAAGGCTGCGCTCTACGGCTCAACCGCCGAAGCGGCATAAGGAGGCGATGATGACGAAGATCTGGAGAGAAACCGGTTTTGTCGAAAACGATCCCTGGGTGATCGAGACCGACGAGGCGAAGGCGACCGGCGAGCAGAAGCCGCTGCTCAGCCTCGACGAGCTGATCGCCAAGGCCGACGTAAGCAACGATGTCGGCCTCGGGGTGCTGATCAAGCCGGCCGACGATGTGCGCCGGCTGGAGCCCTATCTCTATCGCCTCGAAATCGTTGCCGTCGCCTTTCCGGCGTTCAACGACGGGCGGGCCTTCAGCCATGCCTCGCTGCTGCGCCAGCGCCTCGGCTACACCAACGAGCTGCGCGCCGTCGGCGACGTGCTGATCGACCAGGTGCCGCTGATGCTGCGCGTCGGTATCGACAGCTTTTCCGTCAGCAACGCCACGGCGCTGAAGCGGCTTTCCGAAAACCGTCTTCCCGCCATTCCCCATCATTATCAGCCGGCGGTGCGTGACGCCGAAGCCGGCAAGGGCTATAGTTGGCGCCGTCAGGCGAAGCCGGCCGCATAAGCGACCGATCCGCCTTTTTACGATGAGCGGAACGGTAGCATGAAGACATTCGAAGTGGCGGTGATCGGTGGCGGTCTCGCCGGCATGATCGCCGCAATCGCGCTTGGTCGCGGTGGCCGTAGTGTGGCGCTGGTGGCGCCCGTCGCGGCAAAAGAGGACCGGCGCACCACAGCGCTGATGGATCAGTCGATCCGCTTCTTCGACCGGCTGGCGCTCTGGGAAAAGCTGCGCCCGGCAGCCACGCCTCTCACCAGCATGCGCATCGTCGACGGCACTGACCGGCTGCTGCGCGCGCCGACGACCACCTTCCGCGCCGCTGAGGTCGGCCTCGATGCCTTCGGCTATAATTTCCCCAACAAGGCGCTGATCGACGTCCTCGAAAATGCCGTCGCCGACGAGGGCAATATCACCCGCTTCACCGATATGGCCGAATCGATCGCGATCTCCGCCGAGACCGTGTCGATCACGCTTGCGGGCGGCGAGATGCTTTCAGCCGATTTTGCCGTCGGCGCCGACGGCCGCGGCTCGAAGCTGCGCGAGACGGCAGATATCGGCGTGCGCAACTGGTCCTATCCGCAGTCGGCGATGGTGCTGAATTTCGCCCATTCGCTGCCGCACCAGAACATCTCGACCGAATTCCATACCAAACATGGCCCCTTCACCCAAGTGCCGCTGCCCCAAGGTCGCTCCAGCCTCGTCTGGGTACAGGACCCCGCTGAAGCAGCAAAGCGCCTGGAATTGCCGCTTGCCGAACTCGGCGCCCTTGTCGAGGCGCGCATGCAGTCCATGCTCGGCAAGGTCGATGTGGAGGAGGGCGTCCAGGTCTGGCCGCTGTCCGGCATGATCGCCCATCGTTTCGGCAAGGGGCGCATCGCGCTGATCGGCGAGGCCGCCCATGTCTTCCCGCCGATCGGGGCGCAGGGGCTGAACCTCAGCCTGCGCGATATCATGGCGCTGACCGAGATCCTCTGCGACAGGGCGGAATTGCCGGTGCCGGCCGATGCCGGCGAAAGCTTCGACCGCAAGCGCCGCGCCGATATCATGACGCGCACGGCCAGTGTTGATCTTCTCAACCGCTCGCTGCTTTCGGATTTCCTGCCGGTGCAGATGCTGCGGGCTGCGGGCCTGCATATCCTCTCGGCGATTCCGCCGCTGCGCAATATCATCATGCGCGAAGGCATCGAGCCCGGCCGCGGCTTGCGCGATATTCCGGGTGCTCTACGGGAAAAGCTGAAGCGGAAGAAGGCCTGAGCGGATCACGATCAGCCAGAGCGAAACGCTGACCACCGAAAGCACCGTTGTGATCAGGATCGTCGCCGAGGCGCGCTCCTGCCACACACTATATTGCTGGCCGATGACGAAGACGTTGGTCGCCGTCGGCAGCGAGGCGAGCAGCACGGCTGCCTGGATCCACACCGGCTCGAACCCACCGACCGCTGTCAGTGCCAGGAAAACCGCGACCGGGTGCAGGATCAGCTTCGCCGGCACGATGTAGCCGATCTCAGCCGGGATCCGCTTCAGCGAAGAAAAACGGAAATGCTCTAGGCGCATGTCGGCTCAAAAAAGCACGCCGATCAATCCACATTTGTTGGCCCATGGTCCAACTATACTTCATCAACCCATACACCGAAGATGCCGCCGACGGGAGAGCTACAGAAGCAACAATCCCGCGATTACGAAGTGTGACCTTAGCAATCGGCATCGCGCCGGCGGAGATGAGCAAATGGCACAACAGGATAACTTCGGAATTAGCAGAGCTGATTTTCTAAAAGGGATGGCGACGACGGGCCTGACGGTGGGTCTCGTCGGGCGCTCGTCAGCAGCATCCGCGCAGGATGCCCCACCTGTTTCGCCGAGCGGAAGCGCCGCAAAACCGGCCACCAAGGCGACGACCGAATATAACGCGCTTTATCGCAACGGCCTTCCATTCGATGATGTGGAGGATTTCAAGGACGCCCATCGCGGGCTTTTGGCGGCACTGCCGGACCCGGCGATCATCAACAATGCCGAAGGCGTTCCCGTCTGGGACCTCAGCACCTATTCGTTCCTCGGCACATCCGATCAGGACGATGCGCCCGATACGGTCAATCCGAGCCTCTGGCGCATGGCCAAGCTCAACATGATTCACGGCCTGTTCGAAGTCGTTGACGGCGTCTATCAGGCGCGGGGTTATGACCTTTCGGTGATGAGCATCATCCGCACCGATACCGGCTATATCGTTATCGACCCGCTCGTCAGTTCGGAAACGGCCTCGGCCGTCTGGAAACAACTGGTCATCCCGAAGCTTGGCGACAAGCCGATTGTCGCGGTCATCTACACGCATAGCCATGTGGACCATTATGGTGGTGTGCGTGGGCTGGTGAACCAGGCCGATATCGATGCCGGCAAGGTCAAAATCCTGGCGCCGGAGGATTTCACCGAAGCGGCCGTCGGCGAAAACATCATTGCCGGCAACGCCATGAGCCGGCGCGCAAGTTATATGTACGGCAACCTACTGCCGCGCGGTGCGACCGGCCAGGTCGATGGCGGCCTTGGCAAATCCACCTCTTCAGGCGAAATCGGACTGGCATTGCCGACCGATTGGGCGACGGAAACGGGGCAGAAGATCAACATCGATGGCGTTGAGCTGCAGGTGCTGATGGCGCCGAATTCCGAGGCGCCGTCGGAATTCATGTTCTACATTCCCCGCTACAAGGCATTCTGCGCCGCGGAAGACGCCTGCCATACGCTGCACAATCTCTACACGCTGCGCGGCGCAAAGGTTCGCGACGGGCTCCTCTGGTCGAAATATCTGCAGCAGGCGCTAGACATGTTCGGCGGCGAGACGGAAGTGCTTTTCACCTCGCATCACTGGCCGACCTGGAGCAATGACAAGGTTGTGGCTCATATCGAAAAGCAGCGCGACTTGTTCCGCTTCATCCATGACCAGGTGATGCGCATGGCAAACAGCGGCATGACCCCGAAGGAGATCGGCGAAGTCATTCGCCTGCCGCAGGAGCTGGCGACCACGTGGGCCTGCAGAAGCTATTACGGCACGGTCTATCATGACGCTGTGGCGCAATATAACCTTCGCCTCGGCTTCTTCGACGGCGTTCCGGCCACGCTTCACCAATTGCCGCCGACCGATGCCGGCGCCCGCTATGTCAACTTCATGGGCGGTGCTGACAATGTGCTGCGGCAAGCGAAGGAATCCTTCGACCAGGGCGACTATCGTTGGGTTGCCGAAGTGGTCAATCACGTCGTCTTTGCCGATGCCAACAACATCGCCGCAAAACAGCTCCTCGCCGATACCTACGAGCAGCTCGGCTATCAGGCCGAATCCGGCCCGTGGCGCAACTTCTATCTGACGGGGGCACGCGAGCTTCGCCAAGGCGTTACAGAACTGCCGACGCCGAACACGGCAAGCCCGGATACGATCAAGGCCATGCCGATCGAGATGTTCTTCGACTTCCTCGGAGTGCGGCTGAACGGCGACCGCGCTGCCGGCAAGACCATCAACATCAACATGGAACTGACCGACACGAACCAGAAATATGCGGTCGGCGTTGCCAACGCCGCCATCCACTATTCCAAGGACAAGACGCTTTCGGACGCCGATGTGTCGATCGTCACCACCCGCGAGGCGTTGAACGACGTGATGCTCGGTACTTCGACGATGGAAAAGCAGGTTGTGGAGGGCAAGGCCAAGCTAACTGGCGATCCGAAGAAGCTGGCAGAATTCGTCGGCCTGCTCGACAACTTCGAATTCTGGTTCAACATCGTCACAGCGTGACGGGGGGCTAAGGCATGTGCACCATATGCTCGCTGACCATCGAGTTCTCCGTCGAGCATCCACTTGCACTTGCGGTGGCTGTAGCAACCCGGCAGGCGATCGACGAGGATCTCCTGCCGGAGCCTCCCATCGGCGAAGTCGACATGGGTCAGTCCCGTCACGCGGCGGTCGTGCTTTTGACGACCCTGCAGCAGCGGCTTGAACAGGTTCTTTCGAGTTCAAAGCTGGCGGCTCTTCCAAACTTCTTCGTCCTGATGATCGAAAGCAGGACGTGGGGCTACTTCCTTCCAACGCCTAGCGGTTTCGACGTTCGGGCCGATCCGCCGGCCCCCCGTGTCGAACCTGACGTGGATGGGATGAGAGACTGCATCGTCATTGTCTCCCAGGAGGGCGCTGCAGCCCTGACCAACGGGCAGCTTACATTTCTGCACTCAGAACAGACCGGCGTCCTGGTGGTCGATGGACCGGATCTATCTGTCGGCAATGTGCGATCGGCCTTTTCGGCAGCTTATCCGGTCGGACGGTTCAGCGAGTTCGTCTGCGCCGAGGTCGCATGAAACTCATTGGCGGCACAGATGTCGGATCAACAGGCAGCGGAAGGCGAAAGGAAGCCCATGCATCGTTCGATCAAACATTTCCTTGGGATGCTGGCAGCGTCTGTTTTCACTCCGGGGGCTTATGCCGCGGATCTGCTGCCCGTAACGGCGCCGCAGCCCGTTCCCCGAGATCCCGGCCAATGGACGTTTTCGTTTTCGCCCTACTTCTGGGCGGCGGGACTGGACGGCGAGACGCAAGTCTTCGGGCTTCCCACCGTCGATATCCACCAGGACTTCGGCGACATCCTGTCGGACCTCGACTTTGCGTTCATGGCGGCGGGCGATGCCAGATATGACCGGTACAGCATTTTCACCGATCTCAGCTACGTCCGCGTGACGACCAGTTCGGCTTCGCCGCGCGGCGTCGTCGCAGACGAAGTCAGGCTGAAATCGGAGACGTTCACCGCAATGCTGGGTGGTGCCTACACGGTCTACGAGGATCAGAATGCGCGGCTGGACGTTCTCGCGGGTGCTCGCTTCTGGCACGTCGAAACGCGTGTCGGCCTGAGCGGCGGGCTGATCGGCAGCCTGTCGAAGACCGATTCCGCAAACTGGGTCGACGCCATCGTCGGCATCAAGGGTAGCTACTCCTTCACCGACAAGATCTACGCGACCGGCTGGGGAATGATCGGTGCGGGTGGGGCGGACCTCGACTGGGACGTTCTCGCGGGCCTTGGCTACAAGTTCAATGACACCGTTTCCGCCGTGGCCGGCTATCGCGCGCAGGGCGTGGACTACAGCAGCGATGGGTTTTCCTACGACGTCATCCAGCATGGACCGATCATCGGGATGACCGTGAGATTCTGACGTTGGAGTACCTCGCCAAAAAAACTATCCAATCCGATCGCGTCGCTGATAACTACGACTCCGGCTATGGCCCCGACGAGGGCGAGAGAGCCATGGTCAACATCCAGCCTGTCGTTCCGATCGATCTCAACGATGACTGGAAAGCGGCCGACGTCTACCGGACTGATCGGGGGCGTCGGCCCCGCGCTGCTGCCCTGATCAACGCTAACCAAGGTTCGATCCATGCGCCACATCTCCCGAGTGCTTATCTTGGTTGCCTCGATCCTTCTCGGCGTTCATCCGTTAGTCTTCGCCGCCGAAAGCGCCGCATTGACGATGGCTGCAATCCTCCCGAAGCCGCATACCGGCGATCTCGACGCGATGACGAAGCTGCGGCTGATCCGTATTCTCGTTCCCTACAGCAAGACGATTTATTTCCTCGACAAAGGCCGCCAGTTCGGAACGGCCGTCGAGTTTGGTACCGCGCTCGAGACAGCACTAAACGAGGGAAAGAAGAAAGAGATCGAGCGCATGCGGATCGCCTTCATTCCGACGCCGCGCGACCGGCTGATCCCTGCTCTCAACGAAGGGCTGGGCGATATCATCATGGCGAACATGACGATCACGCCCAAGCGACTGGAGCAGGTCGATTTCAGTGCACCGATCTACGAGCACGCAAGCGAAGTTTTAGTTACGGGACCGTCAGCCCCAGCAATCGCAAGTCTCGACGACTTATCCGGCAAGGAGATCTCCGTCCGGGAGACCAGCAGCTACGACGAGCATCTTCTTGCTCTGAACGAGCGCATGAAGGCGGAGGGCCGGCCCGAAGTCCAAATGAAGGTCATCGACGAAAACCTCGAGGACGAGGACCTCATGGAGATGGTCAATGCGGGACTACTGCCCTGGACGATCGTCGACCAATACAAGGCCGACATTTGGACGAAGGTGTTCACCGATCTCAAGGTGCGTTCGGATATCGCGATCTCGACCGACGGTCATATCGCTTGGGCGATCCGCAAGGACAGCCCGCAACTGAAGGCAGTGCTCGACAAGTTTGCTGGCGAGCACGAGGTCGGCACAACATTCGGCAACATGCTGCGCAACAAGTATTTCAAGAGCGACAAGATCCTCAAGCAGGCCTATTCCCCCGAGGATGTCGCGCGCTTCAAGACGCTCGTCGACATATTCCGGGTCCATGCTGGGGAATACTCGTTCGACTACCTCATGCTGATGGCACAGGGCTATCAGGAATCGCAGCTCGACCAGAAGCGACGTAGCCCGCGCGGCGCTGTCGGGGTTATGCAACTGCTTCCGGCAACCGCCGCCGGAAAGGAGGTCGGCATCACAGGCATTGCCAAGAGCGAGGATCGGAACGTCGAAGCGGCCGCGAAATATCTGCGCCACCTTATCGACGTCTACATCGACGATCCGGGCATCTCGCCGCGCGATCGCCAGCTCATGGCGTTTGCGGCCTATAATGCCGGACCGGGCAACCTCAGGAAATTTCGCAAGAAGGCCGCCGAGCTCGGCCTCAGCTCGGATGTATGGTTCGGAAACGTCGAGAATGGTGCTGCTGCGATCGTTGGCCGGGAAACGGTGCAGTATGTCGGCAACATCTTCAAATACTACATCGCCTACAGCCTCCTGGAGGAAGAGACATCCGGCCGCAAGACGTCAGCAAAGACCGCACCGCAATCGCAAAACTGACGTCTAGGTCGGATCGTCCAGATGACAAGATTGCAAACTGCACCACCGCTCAATTCCGGCGCGCGAGAGGTTGCCCGCCCGTGGGAACCTCCGTATTTTAGTACGCTTGAATATTGACTCCACGTTGCATCGCGGATGCGACAAGTTTCAGGTGGTCGCAAGCGGTGGGTTCGAATCGTGCAAAGAGCGTGAAATATCAGGCGATAGGTCTGGCCTGCGCCCTTTTCCTTGCTGTTTCGCTTACTGCATTCGTCGCGAAACAGGCGGTCGCGCAAGTCGGCCCGCATCCCGTCAGCCGAGTCCTGCTTATCTACGAAAACGAAAGCACTCTGACAGCCGCTGTTGAGGTGGCGCAGGGCCTTCGTGCAAGCATGTCAAAGGCCATGCCGGCCGATATAGAAATCTACAGCGAGTACCTCGACACCGTACGTTTCCCTTCCCCCGCCAACGTCGCCCGCCTTACGGATTATTTGACTTCGAAATACCAGGGAATGACGTTCGATGTCATCCTGACGATTGGACCGGGAGCGTTGAAATTCGCGCTTGATCATCGCACCGCAATCGGAGGCGGCGCGCCGATCGTGTTTGGAGCCGTGACTGACAATTCGATCCGCAACAATAATTTACCCGCCGATGTGAAAGGCGTCGTCAGCCACTTTGATGTGGGCAAGACGATCGGCCTTGCCCTCACGTTGCAGCCCGATACAAAGCAGATCGTCGTCGTCACCGGCTCGTCGGCCTTCGACAAAAGTTGGCAAGTCTCTGCGCGTGCTACCCTGCGCGACGCCTATTCGGGTGTTCCAGTGACTTATCTTTCGAACTTGCCGATCGAAGGTTTCATGGATGCTGCGCGCAATGCAGCGGACCAGACGA
The DNA here is from genome assembly GCF_017357385.1 of Rhizobium sp. NZLR1. NCBI lineage: Bacteria > Pseudomonadati > Pseudomonadota > Alphaproteobacteria > Hyphomicrobiales > Rhizobiaceae > Rhizobium > Rhizobium sp. NZLR1. Next base: position 2,181,277 of record NZ_CP071632.1, read on the forward strand.
TCTTTCTCGTCCTGACGATTTTTGAGGACGCCGACGGCAGAAAATTCATTCCACGCGATGCTGCGGGGAAGATTGCTGCCGTCGCTCGGGTGCCGGTCTATTCGGTCTACAGTTCATATTTCGGCGCCGGGGCCACGGCTGGCTACGTGGGGACTTTCCAGGCGGTCGGGGAGCAGATGGGCTCACTTGCGGCAAGGGTGCTTAAAGGCGATCTCAATGCATCGCAGACGAGCTTCGTCGGGGATGGCCCGCTGGTGGACTGGCTGCAGGTCCGTCATTTCGGTATCGACCCGGAGCGCATTCCGCGGAATGCTGAAATCGTGAACTTTCAGCCGTCCGTCTGGGAACGATACCGCCCCCAGATATTAGCCATTCTCGCTGTCATTGTTCTACAAACCGCTACGATTGTGGCGCTGTTCTTCGAGCGCCGACGCAAGGTCCGGCTTCAGGCGGAGCTTAACCTCGAACGCCTTGAACTAGCCTACATCTCGCGAACGGCCCAGCTCGGGGAACTGTCCGGCGCGCTTGCGCACGAACTGAACCAACCTTTGACGTCCATTCTTGCTAATGCAGAGTCAGGGCGAAGACTTCTCGATAGTGATCCCTTGGACAGTGGCGAACTGCGGGAGATCCTCGGCGACATCGTTCTCGACAACAGGCGTGCCTCGACCGTGATTATTCAGTTGCGCCGCCTGATGATCCGAGGCGAGACCAGCCTCGCGTCGATGGATCTCAATCACGCGGCGACCACGACGCTTGCCCTTTTACGCAGTGAGCTTCTGGCACGGCAGACCCAAGTCGATCTGGCGCTCGATCTGCCGGATGTCCGTATCCAGGGAAATCTGCCGCAATTGCAGCAAGTCATTCTCAATTTGGTGCTGAATGCTGCAGATGCAATGCGGCATCTGCCGCCGGCTAAACGCATAATTGCAATCGAGACAAGAAAACGCGAGAATGGAACACTTGAGCTTACTGTAACCGATCTGGGCGTCGGCATCGCCCCGGAACGGGTCGCGGATTTGTTTAAGCCGTTCGTCAGCACGAAGAAGGCGAGCCTCGGCCTCGGCTTGGCGATCTGCAAGTCGATCGTACAGGCTCACGGAGGAACCCTGCGCTTTGACGATAGCGTTCGGCAAGGCGCTCGTGTGATACTCACTTTACCGGCTGCATAGGGGGATATGATGAGCAATTCATCTGCGACCATTCATATCGTGGACGACGACGTCGGAATACTGAGAGCACTGAAACGACTTCTCACTATAGCTGGCCATAACGTCGAAACGCACCTGTGCGCAGAGGACTTTCTCGCAAAACATGACCCCGACAAACCTGGTTGCGCGATTGTCGATCTTGGCTTGCCGGGATTGGATGGCTTCGGGCTCCAGGACAGTCTGGTGATAGACCACGTAGAGCGGCCGATTATCTTTTTGACAGGCAATGGCAACATTCCCGCGAGTGTTCGCGCGATGAAAGCGGGGGCCGTCGACTTTCTGACCAAGCCCGTCGAACCAAACTGCCTGCTATCGGCTGTCTCGCAAGCGATCGAAAGGGATGCGGCCGCACGACAGATCGGACAAGAACGAAGGATTGCTGAGCACCGCTTCGCCACACTGACACGGCGCGAGCGGGAGGTGTTTGCGTGGGTTGTTGCTGGCCGGCTGAACAAGCAGATCGCGGCTGAACTTGGCACCGTCGAAAAAACCGTCAAGGTTCATCGCGGCCGTATGATGGAGAAAATGGGCGTCCGTAATGTTGCCGATCTCGTGCGCCTTGGAGCAACCCTCCATCATTAACGCAAACATTGGACACAAGGCCAATTCACTGCCCGCATTCTTTCTGTAATATGGTGTCATGGATACGCCGGGACCCAAGGTCGCGATTGTGGATGACGATGAGGTTGTTCGTCGCGCGCTGCGGCGAATGATAGCTTCGCTTGCCTATTCTCCGATCGAGTTCGGGTCCGGCGAAGCGTTCCTTGCTGAACTTCCAAATACGAAGTTTGCTTGCGCTCTAATCGACATGTATATGCCCGGCCTCAACGGAATCGACATTGTAGGAAGGATGCGGTCCGAAGGACGAGACATCCCTTCTATCATCATAACAGGCGGCGATGAGCCGAAGTTGGAAGCGCGCTGCTTCAAGGCAGGAGCCGCAGGATATATGGTCAAACCGATCGAACGTGACGCCATCGGCGAAGCAATACGGACATTGCTGCAATAAAGAACTTCCACAGATCCAGAGGGATTGAGCCGAGATTTTGTCGTCGTTCTTCGCGACCGCGACATCCAGTCTAATTAATGCATGTCGTTATTCCGGAACGGTGCAGCGGTTCCGGGGATATCGACATGCATAAAAACAACAGACTAACGCGCGTCACACGAATCAAATCGGATGCGACGCGCTTTAGTGCGGGCCTAACCCGATTCCGGTCAGTAGTCCCAGAAGGCCGGCACCCAACGAAAGGCGTCGCCGTCGACCGCCACCCGGCCAACGGACGGGAACGGCAGGTGAGTGGCCACCAGTTGCTCGCCGGTCTCCGCCAGTTCCCGCAAAAGACGGACCCGAACGCGAGCCGCCTCCTCGGGGTCGTGTTCGAAGCCGTTGTACCAGTCGGGGTGTTCAAACCCGACCGCGAACACGGCGTCGCCGGCAAACATCAGCCGTTCGCTGCCGGACGCCAGGCGGACCACGCTGTGCCCGGGGGTGTGGCCGCCGGTGCGATGAACGACCACGCCCGGCGCCACCTCGTACTCCTCATCGAACAGCCGCAAATGGCTGCGGTACTCTTTCGCGAACCGCTTTGCGGCCGCCCGAAGCGCGTCCGGGAACCCCGCCGGCATGGAGACCCGGGAGAAATCGGGCGCCTCCCAGAACTTGACCTCGGCCGCCGCCACGTGGATCCGCAGGTCGGGGCGCAGCTGGTCCTTCACCCCGTCGACGAGTAGCCCGCCAATGTGGTCCATGTGCATGTGGGTCAGCACCACGTCGGTCACCGACGCGAGATCGATGCCGGCGGCCTCCAGTCGCTTGATCAGCTGCCCGGCCCGCGGCAAGTGCAAGTCCGGGTCGACCCCCAGCCCGGCGTCGAGGAGGATGGTCTGGTCGCCGCTGCGCACCACGACCACGTTCAGCGCCCAGTCGAAAGCGTCCGGCGGCAGGAACATGTCTTTCAGCCAGGCCGCTCGGGCGGCCGGATCGGCGTTGTGTCCCAGCATCGCAGTTGGCAGCGGTAACACTCCATCGCTGACCACCAGCACCTCAATCTCGCCGATCCGCACCGCGTAGCGCGACGGAACCAACTCGTCGGGCCGAGGTCTGCCAGAGTGTGCGGTGTTTTCCAGGCTCATCTTTGTCTCAAGGTTCATGTTCGTCTCCTTCTGACCGCCGCCTTAGACACGGCACCGACGACGCTACATGGAGGCGTGTTTGCGATCGATTGGGTCGAGGAATAAGGGCGAGTGGGGCCGAGGGACAGGGCGAGCTATACCACGGCATAGGTGCAGGCCTCGCTTTTTACTGCCGGCGGCGTGCTGATGAGCGCGCGGTCGATTAGATCAACGAATGCGGCAAGCCTGCTGCCATAGCCGAGAAAATCGGCAACTGGACGCCTAGCCGATCTGCATCAGAATCGGGAAGGTCTGCTGAAACCAGATGGCCACGTCGCTGACCCATCCGAACAGGAAGGCAAGGCCGGTCAGCACCAGGAAGACACCCATCACCTTTTCCACCGTGCCGAGATGCCGGCGGAAGCGCGACAGGAAGCGCATGAAGGCGCCGGAAAATCCGGCGGCGATCCAGAAGGGGATTGCCAGGCCGAGGGAATAGACGGCAAGCAGCCCGGCGCCGGAGCCGACCGTCTCGCGCGAGGCGGCGACACCGAGGATCGCGCCGAGCACAGGGCCGATGCAAGGCGTCCAGCCGAAGGCGAAGGCAAGGCCCATGACATAGGCCCCCGTCAGCGTCGCCGGCTTGCCGCCGCCTTGGAAACGCGCCTCGCGGGCAAGGACCCCGATGCGGAAGAGGCCGAGGAAATTCAGCCCCATGACGATGATAATCAGCCCGCCGAGCTTCGATAACAGGTCGAGATGCTGGCGAAGCGCCATGCCGATGCCGGAGGCGCCGGCGCCGAGCGCCACGAAGACCGTGGCAAAGCCGAGCGTGAACAGCAGGGCGGAGAACAACACGCCGCGCCGGACATCGGGCGCGACGGCAACCGCACCGCCGCCACGGAACTGCTCGACCGAAATGCCGGCCATATAGCAGAGATAGGGTGGGACGAGGGGAAGCACGCAGGGCGAAAGAAAGGAAAGCGCCCCGGCAATCAGCGCGCTCCACAGGGAAATATCGGCAATCGACACACATTCTCTCCGGCTGCAATCTGCATGATGTTCCTAGCTTTGCGAGGCCGGGATTGCCAATCACCTTTTTGCGCTTTGCTTAGCCTCGAACCGGTAGAGACGGAGAATGGGCGGATAATGGCCCGTAGATTTCCCAGCGATCGGGAGCGACAGGCCGCGGCCATAGAATGCTATTTCAGCGGCAAAAACAGTTCCGCGACCGCCTCATGCTCCGCCACCTCCGGAAAGAAGCTCAGCCGCTGGCAATAGATCGGGAAGTCGCGTGCTTCCTCGCCGCTCACCGGAAGCCAGTCGCGATAAAGATAGAGCGCGGCGGGCTCCAGATTGTCGGTGTTGCCGACGATGCGCAGCACCGCGCAACGTCCGCCGGGGATTTCGCCGGCCTTGACCTGCGCGCCGTTCGGCTCGATCGGTTGGTCGGTCCCGACACAGAGGTCCACGCTGTAATCGGCAGGCGAGGCAGGGCGCCGCTCGGACCGCCAGACATTGAAGGTCGGATTTGTCTTGGGGTGCAGGCCGGCGGCCTGGCGCCAGGCGATGAACCGCTGGATGGTGGCGCCGAGCGTCGCCGGGTCGCCCCGATGCTCGATAATCGCCACCGGTGTCGGAGGCACATTGCGAATCGTCACGTCGTCAGTGGTAAAAGTCTTCTGCATGCGCTTGCTCCTTGCGTTGTCGAGGGGCCCGAAGGCCGCAAGCCACGGCTCCCAGTCGGGAGATTTCCGGAACGACGAAGGCGATTGCCCGAACCGTTGCCGAAAGGCGCGGGCGAAGGCATCAGGTGCATCGTAACCGGCATCCATCGCTATATCGGTGACACTTTGGGCATCCCTGTAGGCCAGCCGGTGCGAAGCGCGCTTCATCCGGGCAAGCTGGATATAACGATACACGGATAGACCGAAGGTCGCCGTGAACTGCCGGTGGAAATGAAACTTCGAGAACGCCGCAACACCGCTCACCGTTTCCAGGTCCAGATCGTCGTCCAGATGCCGATCTATGTAGTCAAGCACCCGCTGCATCCGGTCATGGTAGTTTTGAAGCGCCGCCTTCATCGTTCCGTCCTCCGTGGCAGCATGAGATAAGCGCATGCCGACATGACGCGCTCGACCGATCTTGCGGTTTTGTCATGGGTCGCAGAACCTTGCCAAGGATTTTGGAGATGATGCTCGCATCCGCCGCCGCGCGCCTTTGAGGCTGCAGCCTGGATATGTGCCTTGCCCCCGCAAGATATTTACCTTGGCCCTTGGCCCCGCAAGATGTGCATTGCTCGCGCAAGAAATGTGCCGACTGCCGGAAAAAGCCGAATTTTTCGGTTGACCGCAATGGGTCGCCTGCCTATGTTCCGCCCACTTCCAGCCGGGGTGCTTCACACCCGCGGAGCGGGAGAGCGTAGCTCAGCTGGTAGAGCAACTGACTTTTAATCAGTAGGTCTCGGGTTCGAACCCCGACGCTCTCACCATTTCTAATCTTCAATATGACTGCCGCTAGCTGAGATCAGCAGTCAAAGGCGTCGCTGCTGTCGCGCACATGCACGTATGGTCTGGAAGGCAATCACAGCCAAACGCAGAATCACGCGACGGTTCAAAAATCAGCTTCGTCACAGGAACCAACTTCCACTGCGGTCCGTTTTCTTCTCACCAACATATAGGAGAAATAGATCATGGATTGGAATCGTGTCGAAGGAAATTGGAAGCAGGCGAAGGGCAAAATCAAGGAGCAGTGGGGCAAACTCACTGACGACGATCTCGACCAGATCGCCGGCAAGCGGGATCAGCTGGAAGGCAAGATCCAGGAGCGCTACGGCATCGAAAAGGACCGTATCAGAAACGATGTCGATGATTGGTATGGCCGCCAGACTTGGTAATTACCTCAACAAAAGCCCGGTGAAAGCCGGGTTTTTGCCGTCGAAGGAGCTGAGGTGCAACCAGCTCCGCGAGGTTCCTTTGGAGCGATCAAGTCGGTCGGATGTTCATGAATATCCCCCAAAAGCCAGGAGAAGTGCGCCGACGGCGATAACGGCCAGAGCTGGCCAGTTCTGGGATATCCCGAGGAACCTGAGGCCTTGGCGCCGTGGTTCCAGCGTGCTGCCGCCTTGCGGCATGTGATGCGGATCGCTCGGTCTTCGACCAAGCGCCGACGAAAACAGAAAAACAAAGCCGCCGATTATGAGAGCGGCACCGATCAGGATTGCCCACATGGTGGCCTCCGCTAGTAACAGGGATTTTGGGTAAACCGGATTCGGACCTGTTCGTTCCGTGAAAGACTGCTGAGCAATCCTGGAGATCCCATGGACAAGACACCGAAAACGGCGATCCGCGGAATGATGTTGTACCTACTCGCTCTTCTCGTCCTGGGCGTTCTGGCCGGCGCCGCCTACACAATCTATGGCCATCCCGCCGATCCGTCTGAGCGACCAGCGGCTGAGACGATTCCGCAAAAAGCCACGGCTCCGCAGTAAAGCACATCACACCAACTGTTTAATTGATCACCCTTCGAGAACAAACGGTGACCCGGGAAAGCACTTGCCACATCGGCTTCCCACCTGGTCAGGTCGTGTTGAAGCGCCCGGGTTCCTTGGCAAGAAAGCCGCAAGCGGCAAGCAACATCGCTTTGGAAAGCAAGGCAGAAATTCCTGTCGCAAGTCGTTCCAACCAGTAGGGATCTTTATTTATAGGGAGAACAACCTGCGACACGGAATCAGCCTCTGCTGAGCGAAGCCGTTGCGGCATTATGTTGCCCAACGCCGATGGCACATCCAAAGCATGTCGCGCAAAAGTGTGCAGCGGTTTTCCCAGGCAAAGCGCGAAGCGCTTTTGCCGCAACGACATGCGTAAAAACAAAGACCTAAAGCGCGAGGAGCGAATCTGAAAGATCGCGACGCGCTTTAGAGAATTTCAAATACGTCATACTCAACGCCGCCCGGACACCGTCCGCCCTGCGCAACCGCGACGATTTGGTTGAGCCACGCGTGCCGTGGCGCGGCCGTCTCGAAATAGGGCGTTGTCCGCAGATAATATTCGGAGGTGTCGACCGTTTCGCCGAGCGCCAGACGCTCGTCAACGGCCGGGGTGGAGCGCCTGATGCCGCGATAGGTCATCAAGATCAGATCGCCGTCATCGGCGACGAGCAGGAGCCTGGCATCCTGCTGAAACGTGCCGTCTGCACGCGCAAGCAGCAGATCGGAGCCGATCAGCGGCGACACTTCGCCTTTCAGGCGCTCGCCCTCAAAATATCCACCGGAAACGGAAAATATGCGGCGGCCTCCGGCCGGCGTCTGGCCGAGCTCCAGGGCCGGATGAAGTGTCATGAAAAGTTTGAATAAGGGCCGAGATTGCAGGGTCATGTCAGATCGCCTATTGTTGACTTCAACCCTAGCTACAAGCGCTCTGTCCCCAAAACGCGCTTTGCTTGTGAGCATCACAAGAAAAACTCATTAAAAGCGAAGAGATCATGCGGCCGCCGTTGGAGTCCTTGCGAATTCTGGAAGCGTGCGTTTCTGCCGGCAGCTTTGCCCGCGCGGCCGAGCGTTTATGCCTCACCCCAGCGGCCGTCAGCCTGCGTATCCGGTCGTTGGAGACCGAACTTGGTCAGCCGCTGTTCCAGCGTGCCGGGCGCCGCGTTGTCCCGACGGCTGCTGCCGCTGTTCTGGCCGGCCGAATTCGGGCGGCATTGGATGGCATCGCCGGCGCGCTTGATGCGTTCCAGGCGGCCATGCCACCGCTCCGGCTGACGGCGCCTCCGACATTTGCATCGCGCTGGCTCGCACCGCGGCTGTCCCGCTATCACTCAGTGGGAACATCACCGATCGAGGTCGACGTCTCCGCCGATATTCGCGATCCCAGCGCATTTGACGTCGCCATACGGACGGGGCGTGGCGGATGGGAAGGGCTTGACGAATATCGGCTCGCTCCGGTTGAGGCAACTCCGATGCTGGCGCCCTCACTGCTTGGAACGAGAACCCTGCACGGGCCGGATGAGCTGACGGATTTCGAGCTTTTGCCGCATCCGGATTGGCATGCCTGGTTCCAGGGCGCTCAAAGCGAGACGCCGCCGGCTCTGCGGTTTGCGATGGTCGATTATCCCACGCACGAATTGGACGCCAGTGCGGCGGTGGCAGGTGTCGGCGTGGCGCTGTTGTCGCCGTCCATGTTTCGACCGTTTTTGGACAAGGGAGTGCTGATCGCACCCTTCCCATATGTGCTGACCGGGCCGGCCTGGCATTTCGCGTTAATGCGCACCGGCGACTCCCGCCTCGCGCCCAGGCAGCTCTGCGCATGGCTTTGTGAGCGGGCTCACGAGCCAGCCTGATAGGGAACAACCTGCGACAGCAAGATCGACAGCAGGCCAGCCCATCAATTTGGCTTCCCGGGAGCAATTGAGCCGCTATATCGCCCTCGGAAGTCGGAACAGAGGAGTTAGCGGACGATGGAGCATGCAGTCGTTATTGCCGGAGGGGGGCCGACCGGCCTGATGCTGGCGGGCGAATTGGCCTTGGCGGGCGTCGATGTCGCCATCATCGAACGCCGGCCGAACCAGGAGATCGTCGGTTCGCGCGCCGGCGGTCTGAGCGCGCGCACGCTCGAGGTTCTCGACCAGCGCGGCATCGTCGACCGGTTCCTGGCGGAGGGCCAGATCGCCCAGGTCACCGGATTTGCGGTCACGCGGCTGGATATCAGCGATTTTCCGACCCGGCATAATTATGGTCTGGCGCTGCGGCAGAAGCATATTGAGCGCATTCTGGCCGGATGGGTCGGCGAGTTGCCGGTGCCGATCTATCGCGGCCGCGAACTGACGTCCTTTCAGCAGGACGACACCGGCGTCACCATCGAACGCTCCGATGGGGCTTCGTTGAGGGCAGGTTATCTCGTCGGCTGCGATGGCGGCCGCAGTCTGGTTCGCAAGATGGCCGGCATTGAATTTCCAGGATGGGATGCGACGACCAGCAACATTCTCGCCGAGGCCGAGATGGAGGAGGAGCCGCCACTCGGCGTCCATCGCACCGCGCTCGGCATGCATGCCTTCGGCCGGGAGGAATATGAAATTCGCGACGGCAAGGTCGTCTTTGCCAGCGAAGGTCCGATCAATGTCATGGTGACGGAAAAGAATGCCGGCGCCACGAGCGAACCGACGCTCGGCGATCTCAAAGAAGGCCTGATCGCCGCATGCGGAACGGATTACGGAATCCATGGTCTGACCTGGATTTCCAGGTTCACCGACATGTCGCGGCAGGCGTCGGCCTACCGCAAGGGCCGCGTTCTCCTGGCTGGCGATGCCGCGCATGTGCATTCTCCGGTGGGCGGGCAGGGCCTCAATACCGGTGTGCAGGATGCCGTGAATCTGGGCTGGAAGCTGGCCCAGGTGGTGAAGTGCATATCGCCGGAAAGCTTGCTCGACACCTACCACGCCGAGCGCCATCCAGTGGCCGCCCGCGTGTTGCGGACGACGATGGCACAGGTCGCCTTGCAACGGACCGATGACCGAACCGAAGCCCTGCGGGACGTGGTCTTGGAGCTGCTCGCCATGCAGGAGCCGCGCAAAAGGATCGCCGCCGAAATGTCCGGCCTGGCCATCCACTACGACCTTGGCGACGGGCATCCGCTGCTCGGCCGCCGCATGCCCGACCTCGACCTCACCACGCTCGATGGCCCCTTGCGCGCCTATACGCTGCTCCAAAATGCGCGGCCGATGCTCGTGAATCTCGGCACGCCCGGCAGTCTCGACATCACGCCGTGGTCAGACCGCGTCCAGCTGGTTGACGCCGGCTGTGATGGTGCGTGGGAGCTGCCTGGGCTGGGTGCGGTCTCTGCACCGACTGCAATTTTGATCCGACCCGATGGCTATGTCGCGTGGGTCGGTGAGGGGACGCAGGATGGTCTGCGCGAGGCGATGAACAGCTGGTTCGGAGCGCCAGGCTGAAAATCGCAAGAAGCTAAAGCATGTCGCGCAAAAGTGTGCAGCGGTTTTCCCAGGCAAAGCGCGAAGCGCTTTTGCCGCAACGACATGCGTAAAAACAAAGACCTAAAGCGCGAGGAGCGAATCTGAAAGATCGCGACGCGCTTTAGGCGGCAAGCGAGATCGAGACGCAATCCGATAGCATCTCGGCCTCCGGCATCGGTTTGCCGCGACGCTCCCATGTCCGGCGGCTGATGCCGAAAGCCTCCCAGGGGCGCGCTTGGCTGAAAGAATTGGCGAGATAATCGGCTCTGGGAAGCGCGCCTGCGGCACGGCGTTGCTGCTCTTTCCGGCTTCGGTCCCGCTGCCGCCGCCTTTGTTTTTGAAGTTTTGCTCTTTTCCCTTTCGGCACATCGAAGGCCCCGATCGTGCGGATATCGAGGGCGCAGCGCTCCGAGTAGCTCAAATGCAGAGCGTGGCCGAGCGCGTCGGCCGACAGCGAGGAAAACCGCACCTTCGTTCTCTCGTAGATCACGTCCTCAATGTCGGCTTTCCCAGCCCAAGGCAGCCAGCGTGCCGCCCAGCCGAGAACCACGTCGACAAACGCTTCCTTGAATTCCACGAGGGCGAGGCTGGCGATCACCTCGACATAGATCAATGCGTCATCCGCCTCGGGCACGATGTCGCCATGGCGATGCCTTATCAATTTCTCGATCTCGCGCATCCGCCCGCGGAAGTGGTTCCAGCGGCCGCCCCGCGCGCGGCGCTGCACGGCCTTGTAACCCAGCAGGCAGTCGCCAACTTTGATGGCTGAAACTTCCCGGGCAAACCCATCCGGCTGATCGGATTTTGCAGCCCGCTTCCTGGATTGAGTCGCGTCATCTGCGGCAGTAGGACGATCCATCGATTTCCCTCACGATCGGCTCCGGGAGGCCGAAACGCTTGACTGTAAAGGACGTCGAGGGGGGTGATCCACACATCATTCGGTGGATCGTCAACAAAACGGGCATGAATCCCGGTGCGACCCCGATGCTTCACCATGGTTTTTCGAAGGGCGTGCGAGATTGCTTGTTTGTCGCGAGGAGTTAGTCGCGATCGAATAGCCGCGTTCCGAACTCAGGCGGGCAATTCACGAACCGCCGCCTTCAACCCACCCATCGCGACACGTCGCCAACGCCCGCTGCGGTCCTTTTGTCGGGCAGTAAGCCTAAATCATTCGCCGGATTTCGTTGACAAGAGGTGCCAGCTCGCGGTGGAAGCTTTTGATCATCGCTTGTAGAAACGGCCCAGGGCGTAGTTCGCCTTCATCGACCTCATATCCTGCATTGCGCGCCAGCATCGTGAGGAAGACCAGCTGGATACGTCCATTGCCCTCACGGAATGGATGGATCGCGTTGATTTCCCCCAAAAACCATGCGGAACCTTCGGCAAAGGCGTCCTTTGTTTCGGCCGTTGCGAGATATCCGCGGCTTGCCAATTGAGCAAACAGTCGTTTGGCCTCCGCCTCGATGTATTCGGGAAAACCGAACCAGTTGTCACCCTTGCCTGTGCGGATGGTACGAATATTCCCGGCCCAGCCGTATACATCCTGGAAAAAATGGTAGTGTAGCGCGCCATAATGCGCGAAATCCAAGTTGCCGTTCGGGAGGGATTCCGTGGCACGAGAGTCGAACATGAGCTGCTCGAATTGGTCAAGCTGATCCTGATCTTCGATATCGGCTTTATTGACCAGGACGTGAGTGCCCGGATAACAGAGCGGGTCCTCGACGGCATTGTAGCGGACCACCCGTCAGACTTTCTTGAAAGCTTTGACTATCTCTCGGCGGTAAGCGTCCCCCTTAAGGTCGCCGGACGTCAGTTTCTGCGACAGCGCCTTGGAACCGGCACTCAGCTTCAAACCTTCGACCTCGGCAAATTTCGCCGCCTTCTTTTCACCGATCGGACGTGTGACAAATCGACCGGATTCAGCAGGCCGACCTGATTTCGTTTCTTTTGTCATATCGCATCGTAACATCCAGCCAACCCTCACGCGATCATAATTATCGGAGCCGCGGCCAGATTCGTCCGTCTGTCGCCGCGAGGACAAACCGGTCGAGCCGCCACAACTTCCGTCAGTGACGTCTTACTCAGCGAAAGCCGAAGAAACTCAAAATCGCGAGCACGATAACGACAGCGCCGACAAGCCAGATCAAATTGTTCATTGGGAACCGTTCTCCTGTTTGAATTGAGCCAACCGTGACCCGTTGACCTAACTGCGGGCGGGGCTTGCGGTTCCCTAACCATTCCCGTTGCTGCAGCGCGCCTCACGACGCGGTGATACCGCGGCTGCTCTCCTGGGAAGCGGGGTTCAGCAGCATCTCGCACTTCGGCGGCCCGGCAATCTCAGCGAAGCGCTGAACGAATGTCGGGCGCCAGCGCCATCAATAACTGCACGAGCGCGCGTTACCGGGCCTGAAGCCACCCGCGCATGCCGGGTTTACCGATGTATCCCGTTGATACTGAAAATCTTCGCGATCGTGCTTGCTGGGCGAGGTGCAGGAAGACGTGATCGCAGACACACCGATCAGCATTCCGGCAGCCACCAATGTGAGAAATCGATTCATTGAACGTCTCCTTGCGAGGTTGATCCTGGTCACAATCTACCATGCCGTCACGTTAGCTTGTGGAGCCTTGAAGCTAGATCGCTGATCAATTCACTCAAGATAATCTGATCGAGCTATTCTGTCATTATGGAAGTAGTTGCCGATGGTTTCAGCGAAAAACAGCCGTTTTTGTCTTGAATAAATTATGGTTTTTCAGTAATATTATCCCATAAAAAAGTAATATAAATGGGAGGAATACTATGAATGAAACTCGGTTCGATCCGGTTTTGCTTCATCGTCAGCATTTCATCGCTGAGATCACGTGTCTCGATGAAATCTTCGATATTCTCGGTGAATGGCCGGAGGACAAGCGAGGTCTGGCATATGACACGCTGTTGAAGGCGTGCAGAGACACGGCCAGCGGCCGTTTCCCGCTGAGTGCTGCGCGCGAGAATTTCCGGCGGTTTCTGAAGATGTCGGGTGTGCTGGCCAAGGTCGAGGGCGCCCCCAAATTCGAACAGCTGATGGGCGATCGAAATATCGGCAATGCCTGATGATACTGAGTAGGCAGGGGCGCGCCGTCACATCATGTGCGGCGCGTCTTGCGTTCGATGTCGGCTGCCCCGCCCTCGCCACAAAGCGTCACGTCAAGCATGCCCGCCATTCGCCCATTCGCATCGGAAGACCATCATAGGCTTCGAAAACCCCTTGAGCCGACGGCGCGTGGCGTGGCCGAAGAGATCGGCGGCACCATACTCCCGGAAAATATTCTCCGAGACGAGAATCTGGTCGCTGGCGGCAACCGCACAAAGGCGCGCCGCAAGCTGCACCGTCGATCCGAAGAGGTCATTGCTGTCCTCGACCGGCTCGCCGCAATCAAGCCCGATGCGGATGTGGATCGGCTCGGCGTTTCCGCCGTTGTAACGCTTGAATTCCTGCTGGATCGTCATGGCGCATTCGACGGCGGCTGATGTGGCGGAAAAGGCGGCCATGATGCCGTCGCCGGTGTGTTTCACTTCCCGGCCTGACGTTTGGCCAAGGCATCGGCGCACGATCGCGTCATGGGCTCTCACCATTTCGGTCCCTATGCGGTCGCCGAGCCGCGCCGTCATCTCGGTCGATCCGACGATATCGGTGAAGAGGATTGCCCGGTGGCCGGGATCCACCTGCGCCGAGGATTGGCCAGCCGCCGGCTCGAGGTCATGAATTCGGCCGAGAAAAGCCTCGACCGCAGACAACGCGACCTCGACGATCTCGTTGGCGACGAAACCGTGCGCATCGCGATGCACACATTGGGCGGTCTCCATGTCAGGCGCATCGACGAGACAGAAGACGGTCCCGCGCTGCTGGTCGAACCAATAGGTGAGAAATTTGACGTCGTAGCGATCCTGAATGTCGAGATCCATGCGGTGCGCCCGGGCAACGTCGGCCGCCGACGTTCCCTCGAGAAAGTGCCGGTCCATGAAGATAGGCATCGCGCGTCCTCCCAGAAGGGATGGCATTGTACGATCTGGATGCGGCTGCGTCCACCTTTGGGACAATCAATATCCGATCATTTCGGCCTGTTGCTTCCAGAAATGCCAATGAAATCCTGTCAGTTCTATAGAATACTAGGGAAGAGATTGATTTTAATGAGTAGGTTCGGGAGGGAAAGCCTGATATTTACCATAATCTGTCGTTTGATAACTGATCGCCGGGTTCTCTGCGCCGATCGGGACGGTTCAAAGGTTGCATGTTCTCAAAGCGCCTGGCTGGAGGGACGAGGAGACATAGTTGCCCCGCAGGCGAGCGGCCCGCCAACGGCACGCAAATTGCATTGTTACTGGTACGCTCACCGAAATTGGGAAAAGCTGTAGCAAAGTGAGACAGACGGCACATTTTCGACCGGTCGGCTTGGCCTCAATAGGGCTCGGCCATTATGCCGTTATTAACTCTGTGTGGGATGCCGCGCGCACGCTGCTGCACGATTGGCCAGTAGACGACGGCGAAGAATATTTCGAAGCCGTGAAATCCTGCCTGGATGCGATCATCGGCGATCTCCCGCCGGATGAGGTGCGGGCATCCTTCATCAGGGCTGCGCAGGAAGCCGGCATCGCCGTCATCGAAGCTGCGGACTGAACGCCCGCCGTGTTTCTACCCCAGGCTCCGGCCTGATCCCGTTGAACACCCAAATCCCTCCCGACTTGACTTTTCCGGCCGAGGTTCTATTTTAGAACAAATCAGGAACATCGGAGATGGTCATGACGCATACGGAACAGGTGATCGCCAACGCCCTAGCTCTTGTCGAAGCGTCCCGCGCGGCGCGCGAGCGGGATCAGCTGCGGCGCGCCGCCTGGCAGAGAAAGGTCGAACTCAGCCGGCCGCTGCCGCCCTTGCCACGCCCGGTTCAATTGCCACTGGCGCTAAACTGATGCAGCCGGCAAAGATCTTGCAACCCGAGCCGGCTTGGCCCGATTCAGCGCGGCCCGATCCGGCTTGGCCCGATACAGCTTGGCCAGATCCGGCGTGGGAAGTCGAAGCCGTGCTTGCCTGGCATGACGACAATGCCAAGGCGGCGATCCGCTCGCTGCTCGACGACTGCAAACATCTGCGCCAGCAACTGGCGCTGGCGGAGAGAGCGATCAGCCGGGGAATGACCCGCGGTTGGACGCCGCGATACGAGCGCGACGCCCTCTGAAACATTTGCGCTGCGCGCCATTGGGGATCGGCGATCCGCCTGGCGGCGGGGCGACCGGCAGCCTGGAACGGGATGGTTTCAGGCCGGGTCCGCCTCAAATAGAATTCTGCTCCAAGCGGCTCAGGCATCATGTTCCAAGGCCGACATTTGCCAGATAGGCATCCAGCGCCAAGGCATCAGACGATCCGACGATGGCGCCGACATACCCGTCCGGGCGCACGAGCGCCCAGTCACCTGGGGTCAGAGCGTAGGCGTCACGGAAGTGCCCGGCTTTATCAAGGATATCGCCGCGCCGGCCGATCCTGTGGATGTGCAATCCGCTGCGCGGCGGCACAGTGACTTGCTCGACCTCGTAGCCGAGCAGCGTCCAGTGCGCGCCGCTGAACAGTTCGAACAGCCGTCTCGGCTGGCCGGCCGCACCCGTGAGCGGCGCATCCGGCGCGCGGTCGCCCGCCAGCAGGCCGCCGCGGCGCTCCGGCTTTTCCAGCGCGATGGAGGATTCGGGATAGCCGATATCCAACTGATGGACCTCGCGGCCGCGCCGCATCTCGCCCCGCTTGAGTTGGTCGAGAAGATCTGTGGCAAGACCCAACATCGCCGCGGCGACCGGGCGACGCTCTTCCTCATAGCTGTCGAGCAGTGCATCAGGGCCGCCGGCGACGACTGCAGCCAGCTTCCATCCGAGATTATAGGCGTCCTGAACGCTGGTATTGAGGCCCTGTCCGCCGGTCGGCGGATGCGTATGGGCAGCATCGCCGACCAGGAACACGCGGCCGAGCCGGTAGCGATCGGCAAGCCGGGCGTTCATGGTGAAGGCCGAAGCCCAGGAGACCGAGTGGACGTGAATATCGTCGCGGCCGGTGCGCTCCGCGACCAAGGCGGTCAACCATGAAGCGGAAAGGTCGATCTCGCCTTCGAGCGGAATGGGTCCCTGGATCTGGAACAGTTCCGTTCCCGCGAGCGGGCAAAGTGCGATCTGTCGCCGCATGTCGCCTTCGCCGAAGCGATGCCAGGCGTCGCGCTCCAACCCCGTCAGCATGACATCGGCGACGATGGCGCGCACGCCGAGCGTCTTGCCGGGAAAACCGATATCAAGCGCGTGGCGTACGAAGCTGCGCCCGCCATCCGCGCCGATGAGCCATCGCGCCTGAATAGTCTCTTCGCCAAATGGTCCCGTGAGCCGCGCCGTCACGCTTGCCTCGTGCTGTTCGAAGCCGATGAGTTCGCATCCGAACTCCGGCTGGTGCCCCAGTTCGAGCAGGCGCTCGCGCATCACGCCTTCGGTCAGGAACTGCGGCACCATCAGCGGAAGATGGTAGGGCTCGGCGGGCGTCGGCTCCCCACGCAGCACGGCTTCGGATTCGCTGAAGATTCCGTCGTCGCGATATTCTCGCTGCAGGGGATAGGCGCCGCCGAGCGCGACGATCTGGTCGAGAATGCCGAGATCCTCGAAGACCTCCTGCGTTCTTGGCTGAATTCCCTTGCCGCGGGAGCCGCGGAACGGGTCGTTCAATTTCTCGATCAGGCGGAAGGATACGCCGCGCCGCGCCAGCTCGATCGCCAGCGTCAGCCCGGCCGCGCCGGCGCCTGATATCAGCACGTCGACTGAAGAATTCTGTGTCATTGCGATCTCCATATGTGTATTATGCACATAATAGGAGAATGGATATGGCGTCAACAAAAAACGTGCAAAATACACATATGTCCGAAAGGTTGCGCGAGTTGCATAGGGCATTGATCGAGATCGTCAGCGTCATGAACCGGCCCCAGCGCGATGAGCAGATGGTCCGCGAGGCCGGTATTTCGCTCGATCGCGCCCTGTTTCCGCTGCTGGTCACGGTGGAACGGCTTGGTCCGATCGGGGTGGTCGAACTTGCCGATCGCGCCGGGCGTGACTACACCACCGTCAGCCGCCAGGTCGCCAAGCTTGAAAGTCTTGATCTGGTGGAGCGCCGCGGCAGTACTGCGGATCGGCGCGTGCGCGAGGCGGTCATTAGCCCGAAGGGCAAGGCGATGACCGATCGCATCGACGCCGCGCGCGAGCGCATGGGCCGCGCCATCTTCGAGCGCTGGGACGAGCACGACTTCAATGAACTGGTGCGGCTGATGCGGAAGTTCGCCCGTGATATTAGTGGCGATATCGGCAATGGCGCCGAGGAGCCGCAGACAGAAGGCGGCTGACCGGCGGACGACCCGAGAGGCAATGTCAAAGCACTTTGGCGGCCGTGACTTCGACTTCCACGAGGAATTCGGGGCGGGTGAAGCCGCTCATGATGATCAGCGTCGAGGCCGGCTTCGGATCGAGTGTATAGCGATCGCGCATGGCCATATAGGCAGGGAAATCCTCACGCTTCGTCACGAAGCCTGAGATGCGGATGACGTCGGCAAAACTCATTTCCGCCTCGGCGAGAATTGCTTTGATGGCCTCGAAGCAAAGTTCTGCCTGTGCGCCGATATCTTCCGGCACTTTCTCGTCGAGACCGATCCCGAGCTGCCCCGAGGTCACGAGCAGCGAGGCCCCGGCCGGCACCAGCAGCCCGTGATTGTAATTTCCGAATGGACGACGGACAGACGCCGGATTGAAAATCTTCTTCATGGGCATTCCTTGCTTCAATGAGGATGCTACCACGACCAACCACCCGGTCGGGTCTTAAAACCGCTCCATCGCCATCTTTACCTTCTCCAAAAACCTGGCCCGGGTTTCCGGCGTGCAGTTGTTCATGTCGTAATGGGCAAGAAAGGTGACCGGCCGCAGCGGATTGATCTGCGCCCTCAGCACACGCTTGACGATCTTCTTCGGCGGGTTGCCGGCGGCGAAGGCGCGAAACGGCGTCGCGCCGTATGTCAGCACGGCCGCGAGTTTCCTGATGTGGCGCAGCCGCGATTCCACCTTGCCGTCGACCAACTCGAAGGAGACGCCAGGAAGCCAGACGCGGTCAAAATAACCCTTCAGGATCGCCGGAAAACCGAAATTCCAGATCGGCGTCACCAGCACCAGCGCTTCGGCCTGCTTCAGCCGCTCGACATAGGATTTCACCAGCGCGGTATTGCCGGGATAATCGTGATAGGCGAGCCGGTCGTGGCGGGAGAGCACCGGATCGAAATTCTCGGCATAGAGATCGCACGCATCCACCTCGTGACCGGCCTCTCGCAGGCTTTCCAGCGTCTGTTTGTAGAGCGCCTTGCCGTAGCTTTCCTCGACCGGATGCGAATGAAGCACGAGAACTCTCATTAGGCCTCCATGACGCTCGCAAGCCCGGGGAAGAGATAATTCTTGCCGGCATTGAAATCGAAATCGGGATTCTCCCAGGCGATCATCTTGCCGGGGTTCAATAGCCCTCTCGGGTCCGTTTCCTGCTTGAAGGCGAGCTGTACTTTGTCGGTGCGCTTCATGCCGCCTTCCTCTAGCGTATAGCGATGCGGATTGAAGATCGGGCAGCCGTGATCCTGGTGGATCTTGATGATCTCCTCGAGGCGCTCCTCCGTGGTATAGCGCACCAGCGGCAGGCCGGAGCATTGGATCTGCCCGTCGAACCTGATGAATTCGAGATGTCCAGGCACTTCGTCGCCGAAGATCTCGACCATCTTGGCAACCTTGGCGACGTGATCCGGGCCTGGATACTGAACCTGCAGATAGGTGAAGCCGGGATCGACCTTCAGCGCACGCAGCGTCGTGTGGTTCCAGGCAAGCTCATAGGCATGCGGAATACCTTTCATGCTTTCGACCGTGTCGGAGCGGAAGATGATCTCGCCCTTGTTGGCGGCGGCAAAGGCGAGGAAAGCGTCCATCGAATGCGGCGCGATCATCAGCACCACCACTGACTGGCCCTTGCTGATATAGGGCCTGTGGCGGGTGAAATAGTCGTGCGGGATCGGTGCCGCGATCGGCGCGATTTCCTTGACGAGGATGCCGTTGCATTTGGCCAGCGCATCCGAGAAGCGCACCGATGCCATGAAGTCGTCATAGCCGACAAGCACGTCGACCCAATCATAGGCAGGGGCGAGCGGCATTTCGATTTCGGTGATGATCCCGTTGGTGCCGTAGGCATGGCTGACCTTCTGCAGGTCCCAGCCAGTCAGGTCGAGCACGCGCGGCTCGGCCTCCATGGTGACGACGCGCAGACGCAGGATATTGCCGAGATCGCGCAGACCGCCCCAGGTGATCGACCCGACGCCGCCGGAGCCGCCGGCGATAAAGCCGCCGACCGTCGCCGTCTGCGCCGTCGACGGGTGGAAGCGCAGCTCCTGGCCGGAATGCGCTTTGGTCTGCTTGTCGAGCTGGGCAATGACGATGCCCGGTTCGCAGACAACCCGGCCGGGATGGATTTCCTTGATTTTGTCCATGGCGGCAAGGTTGAGCACAATGCCGCCGGAAAGTGGCATGGCCTGGCCGTAATTGCCGGTGCCGGCACCGCGCGGCGTTACCGGCACGCCGTGCGCGAAAGCGACCTTCAGCGCCCGGATGACCTCTTCTTCGTTTTTCGGCGTGACGACGAGATCGGCCGTGACATTGTCGAGCTGCGCCTTCAGGATCGGCGAATACCAGTAGAAATCGCGGCTTTTCTGACGCACCAGCGCCGGATTGTCCTCGACGGCGATGCCTTCGAGTTGCTTTTTGATCGTCTGATAATCCGGCATGTCAGGCTCCAACGACGCTGTCGAGTTCACGGTAGTCCGGCAGGCTGCGGTCGATCACCTTGCCGCGGCGAAGCACGACGCGGTCAGACTGCGGACGGGAAAGAAATTCGCTCCAGCGCCGGGCGCTGAAGAGCACGAGATCGGCCAAGGCGCCAGCGGCGATGCGCCCCTTGTCGGGCCGGCCGAGAATATCCGCAGGCGAGGTGGTGACGACGCGCGCGGCCGTGTCTAGCGGATGATCGAGATGCAGAATGCGCACCGCCTCGCGCAACA
The DNA here is from genome assembly GCF_017357385.1 of Rhizobium sp. NZLR1. NCBI lineage: Bacteria > Pseudomonadati > Pseudomonadota > Alphaproteobacteria > Hyphomicrobiales > Rhizobiaceae > Rhizobium > Rhizobium sp. NZLR1. The sequence continues at coordinate 2,201,697 of NZ_CP071632.1, forward strand.
CCTCGACCGGGTCGAGATCACCATACGCATAGAAGGGATCACGCGTATTGTCGGAGGCCACTGCCGTCGCAACGCCGGCCGCCGCCAGTTCCTTGAACAGGGTGACGCCGCGCCAGCGAGGCGTCCGGCCGGGGTAGCGGTCCTGCAGATAGAGGTTGCACATCGGCAGCGAGACGATGGAAAGGCCGGCTTTTGCGACGAGCTCGACCGTGCGTTTTGCCGTCTCCTCGTCCTGCCTGGCGAGCGAGCAGCAATGGCCTGATGTCACCTTGCCGTCGAACCGATTGCGCAGCACGGCTTGTGCGATCGCCTTCAGCGTCTCGGCGGCAGGATCGTCGCTCTCGTCGACATGAAGATCGACGTCGAGGCCGTTATCGGCGGCAGCCCTGAAAAGCACATCGAGTTGGCTGTCGAGATCGGCGGTCATCCGGGTGACGCCGCCGATCAGCCCGCCTTTTTCGCGGACGACGGTGACCAGGTCGGCGAAATAGGTCGCGTCCACCATATTTTCCAGCGGGAAGAGCGCCACCGCCTGCAGCGTAATCCTGTCTTTCCAGGCCTCGCGCATCTCGGCAAAAACCTCGAAGGAAATACGGTGCTGCGGCGCCAGCGAATCGAGATGCGTGCGGATCAGGCTGGTGCCGTGCGCATAGGCCGAACGCAGCGAGAATTCCATGCGCTTGCTGACATCAGCCGCCGACCAGTGCGCCTCCCGGTCCGTCCGCACCGCGTCCAGGGCGCCGATGAAGGTGCCGTCGGGATTGGCGTTGCGCGGCCAGATATGCCCCTTGTCGAGATGGGTGTGCATGTCGGTGAAGCAGGGCCAGACCATGCCGTCCTTCAGATCGGATCGTGGTAATTCCACCGGCGCTGCGCCCGCCGGCAGCAGCGCGGAGATGACGCCATCGGCGATGACGATATCCGCCTTGACCAGCCCGTCGATCGCCGGCGCGTCAAATCCCTCGACGGCGACGGCAGGCAGCGTCGCATTGCTCAGCACGAAGCGGCCGGCATTGGGCGGCGAAAGGAAGGAATAGGTCATCAGTTTTCTCGTTTCAGGCTGCTCTCATGCCAACGGTGCAGGGCGAGCCAGGAAATGAAGGAGGTGACGGCGAAGATCGCCACGCCAAGCAGGGAGAGCATCAGCAGCGCGGCGAAGAGGCGCGGAATGTTGAGCCGATATTGTGCTTCGAGCAGCCGGAAGGCGAGGCCGGAGCCGGCGCCAGCCGAGCCTGCCGCGAATTCTGCGACGACGGCGGCGATCAGCGCCAGACCGCCGCCGATCCTGAGGCCCGTCATGAAATAGGGTTGGGCGGCGGGCAGTTTCAGAAAGAGCAGCGTCTGCCAGCGCGAGGCGCCGTAAAGCTCGAAGAGGTTGATGAGATTGTGGTCGACGCTCTTCAGCCCCTGGACCATGTTCGAAAGGATCGGGAAGAAGGCGACGAGGAAGGCGCAGATCAGCAGCGCCACCTGGGTCGACGGCGCATAGATCAGGATCAACGGCGAGATCGCCACGACAGGCGTCACCTGCAGGATGACGGCAAGCGGATAGAAGGCAAGCTCGATCCAGCGCGACTGCACCAGGAAGATCGCAAAGCCGACGCCGCCGACAAGGGCCAGCATCAGCGACAGGAAGGTGATCTTGGTGGTCACCCAGAGGGCAGGGGCAAGCGTACCCCAGTCCGTCACGAAAGCGTTTGCCACTGCGGCCGGACCCGGCAGGATATAGGGCGGCACGCCCGAGAGCTTCACATAGGCGTACCAGATCAGGATCAGCAGGCCGATAATGAGGAAGGGGATGGTGATGCGCAGGGCGAGATCGCGGCGCCTTGCGCCTGCGACATGGGGAATGGCATTTGCAGCAAGGTGAGGGAGCTGCGGCGGCGTATCAGTTTGGTCACGCATCAATGCTCTCCCGCCGCGTTGATTGCCCCGATCAGCGAAAGGGAGACCGTCTCACACGCCTTCCGGTATTCTTCCGAGGTGCGGTAATGCTCGTCGCGTTCCAGGCTGGTGGTCAGAGGAACATCGGCATGCACGCGTCCGGGCCTTGCCTTCATCACAACGATGCGGTTCGAGAGATAGGCGGACTCGAAGACCGAATGGGTGACGAAGATGACGGTGATGCCGGTCGCCTTCCAGAGCCGCAGCACGTCGTCGTTCAGCCTCTGCCGAGTGATTTCGTCAAGCGCCGCGAAGGGCTCGTCCATCAAAAGCAGCTTCGGTTTCGTCACCAGCGCGCGGGCGATAGAGACGCGCATCTTCATGCCGCCGGAAAGTTCGCGTGGATAGGCTTTGGCGAAATCCTGGAGGCCGACGGTGGTCAGCACCTGCATGATTTCTGCATGCGCTGACGCCTTCGAAATCCGCCTCAACCTCAGCGGCAGGTGGACATTGTCGAACACGTTCTTCCACGGCATCAGCGTCGGCTCCTGGAAGACGAAGCCGATATCGCCCTCCGGCAGGCCCTTCGAATTGATGCGCGAACTCGGCCAGCCGATCGTTCCCGACGTCACGTCGCCAAGGCCGGCGATGATGCGCAGCGCCGTCGACTTACCGCAGCCGGAAGGGCCGAGCAGGCTGACGAACTCGCCGCTTTCGACAGTGAGCGACATGTCGGAAAGGGCAACGGTGCCGCTGGAAAAGACCTTCGAGACCGACTGCATCGCGACCAGCGGCCGCTTGCGCGTCTCTTGCGGGGATCGGGCCTGGGCTTCTGCTAAGGGCATGCCTGTCTCATTCACCAGGGGAGGATGGGGTCCGCCACCTCAGTCGGACCATCGGCCGACGTCGGAGGGCTTACTTCTTCATCGCCATTCCGGTGCTCTTGCAGACGAATTTCGTCGTGAAGGCCTTGGTGTAGTCGGTCTCCGGCTTGAACACCTTGATCGCCACCATCTCGTCGAAGAACGCCTTGTAATGCGCGTCGGTGATGCAGCCGATGCCCTTGTCCAGGCTGTCACCGGATTCGATGATGCCGTATTCCTTCATTTTGGCGATGGAGTAGGCGATCTGGCCATCCGTCATTTCAGGATTGTCCTTCTTGATCAGCTCGTTCGCCTTGCTGTTGTCGCCGTAGAGGTAGTTGTACCAGCCCTCGATCGAGGCATCGACGAAACGCTGGACGACATCCGGTTTGCTGTCGACCATCGTCTGCGTGGTGGTGATCATCGTCGAATAGGGCGAATAGCCGTTATCGGCGAGCAGGAAGACCTTCGGTTCGAAGCCGGCCTGCTTCTGGATCTCGTAGGGCTCGGAGGTGAGGTAACCCTGCTGGGCGGATTCCTTGTCGGCAAGGAATGGCGCGGGGCTGAAATTGTAGGGCTTGTACTGCTCGTCCTTGAAGCCCTTGTAGTTCGCCTTCATCCATTCGAAATAGGTGAGGTAACCGTCCTTGCCGAGAAACAAGGTCTTGAGCTTGGCGAGGTCCGCGAATTTGTCGATACCCATGTCCGGATGGGCGATCAGGACCTGCGGATCCTTCTGGAAGATCGCTGCGACGTCGACCAGCGGGATGCCCTGTTCGACAGCCGATATCTCGCCCTGCGGCCCACCCATGTAGAAATCGATCTTGCCGGAGATCAGCAGCGCGCTGTTGGCCGCGTTCGGGCCACCCTGGACGATGGTGACGTCGAGGCCGTGTTTCGCATAGGTGCCGTCGGCGACCGCCTGGTAGAAGCCGCCGTGCTCGGCCTGCGCCAGCCAGTTCGTGCCGTAGCTTACCTTATCGGCCGCATGCGCCGAGACAGCAGCGGCGAGCGCGCCGCCAAGGCCGATGAGCGCGGAAAAGACCGTATTCTTCAGTGCATTGGGCATGATCAGCGTTCCCCTTCTGAGTTCGGAACGCCCATTGCGACGCCCGATTTTCTTCATTGGAGCGATTGCTTTGCTCTTTGAAAAGCATCAAATTTCGTGCGCAATGATGCCTTTTCGGCATCTCATCAGAAGCCTGTGCCTAATTTGTGCTGTCTGCTTTAATTTTATGCAACGAGGTTGCGATGCTGCACTCCAGAAAGCTTATCTACATCAATGAGATCGCGCGCTCCGGCTCGATCCGCAAAGCCGCAGCGCGGCTGAACGTGGCGTCATCGGCGATCAACCGGCAGATTCTGGCGCTGGAGGAGGAAATGGGCGCTCCGCTCTTCGAGCGCCTGCCGCGCGGCCTGCGCCTGACGGCGGCCGGTGAACTCTGCATCGAACATATTCGCGAGGTGCTGAAGAATTACGAGCGGCTGGAGGGGCGCATCCGCAGCCTGAAGATGCAGCAGGCGGGCAAGATCCGCCTGGTCACCACGGTCGGCCTTGCCGCTGGGCCGCTGCCGGAGATCATCGCCCGGTTCCAGTCGGAACATCCGCGCGTCTTCATGCAACTGCGCAATGATGCCGGCACGACAACGGTCAATCCGGTGCTGTCGGGCGAGGTGGATATCGGCCTCGGCTTCAATATCCCGGCGACACCCGGCATTCGAACGCTCGGCAGTTTCGATATTCCGATCGGCGTGGTGCTGCCGCCCGGCCATCACCTGATCGGTTCGGGTCCGATCAACCTAGCCGATATCGTCCAGGAACGCCTGGTGCTGGCCCAGCAGGGCACCAGCCTGCGTGAAGTGATCAACCTGGCGCTGGCGCGTCTCGATGTGCATGTCGAGCCGGTGCTTGAAACCAATGCGTCGGAGATGCTGAAGAAGCTGGTCAAGTCAGGGGCGGGGCTGACGATGCTGAACCCGCTCGACGTCATTACCGAATGCCGGCAGGGCGAGCTCGTCTTCCGGGCGATTGCTGAACCGCACGCGCGCCAGCAGCCGATGAAGCTTTTTGCCCGCGCCCGTGCGCCGCTCGATTCCGCCACCAGCCTGTTCGTTGAATATCTGCTGGCCGAACTTGCCGGCCTCGTGCAGGAACTGCAGGCCAAGGGCCATATCGCGATGGAAAAGCCGATCACCCAGTAGGTCGCCCTGGCCGGCGCTATTGTGAATAAAGGTTGGAAAGCGGATAGCGCGTCAGGTCGTAAAGCAACTCGATGAAGCCCCTGACTTGATGGCGGCAGATCGCTTCGCCTTTTTTGACGGTTCCGAGCGAGGCGTCGCCGACGACGCCGTTCGGATTGAGGTCGTGGGCGATCCAGGCGAGCGAATGGGGCGGCAGCGGCTGGATGTATTTCGATTGCTCGCGCATCCATTCGGCCTTGGACGCAAAATTCTGCGCCTTGTCCATCCGCACCAGATCGGGGCGGAAATGGAGCATCAGCGAGGTCTCGACCTCGCCGCCATGGATGCCGTATTTCAACTCGTGCTCGCTGATCATGCCTTCGGGATGGCCGAAGCGGCCCCATTGCGTCGAGATGACGGCCATCTGGTAGCGGACGCGCAGCTCGCGCGCGACGATACTCATGATGTCGACATTGCCGCCATGCGAATTGACGATGACCATCTTGCGGATGCCGGCTTCGGCAACCTTGGCGCCGATCGCCGTCCAGACTGGAATGAGCAGCTCAGCGCCGAGCGACAGCGTTCCCGGTCCGTAGATATGTTCGTTCGCCTTGCCGATCTCTTGCGTCGGCAGAACCAGGAAATCGAGATCGTCAGGCTTCTGCTTTCGCAGTTCGGCCAGCATGCCGTTGGCGATCGCCACATCGGTCGCGATCGGCAGGTGCGGGCCGTGCTGTTCCGTCGAGGCGATCGGCAGGATGGCAATGGTCGTATTGGCCGAAAGTCCGGCGAAATCGGAGCTGTTCAGTTCGTTCCAGTAAAATGGCATTGCCATCGCCGCGCCTCTCATTGCCGTTTCGACAGTGAGTAGGAAATATCGCTGCACGCGAAAAGCATCAATTTGCGCCCGCACCGATGCCTTTTTGCGGATGATACAGCAACGAGGGCCGCGCAGAGGGCAGACAGCGGGGGCAGGCGGTAACCATTGCATAAGCCCTGGATGCGGCTGGGAACTCACTGGAGCCATTGCGCCGGCGCGCCTGCAATGGTTTTCTAGCGCCTCTGCAATTCAACGCTCTCCGGTGATTCCCAATGTTCGATATTCTGTGGCGCGGCCTGGCGATCGGTGCTGGCGCAACCATCCTCATGGACCTCTGGGCGATCGTGCTCACCAAGGTTTTCGGCCAGACGGCGCCCAATTGGGCCCCGGTCGGCCGCTGGTTCTGGCACCTTCGCCGCGGCAAGGTCTTTCACGACAGCATCGCCGATGCCGAGCCCTATACGCATGAACTGGCGCTCGGCTGGATCAGCCACTACGCCGTCGGCATTCTCTATGGCTTGATCTTTGCGCTCATCATGGGGCAGGCGTGGCTGGCGGCACCGACATTTCTCCCCGCCTGGATCTTCGGTATTCTCACCGTCGGAGCAGGGTGGTTCCTGCTGCAGCCCGGCCTCGGCATCGGCTGGGCCGCATCGAAACATCCGACGCCGAACAAGGTGCGGTGCTTCAATTTGCTCGCGCATACGGTTTTTGCGCTCGGGCTCTACGGCACGGCGCTGATCATTCGCTGAGACTGAGGCCTGCCCCTCACCCAGCCAACCGGGGTCGAGCCACTCGTCTCGACCCGTCCTTCGGACCGCCGTAAAAAACGGGGAGAGGGGACGTGCCGTGCGAGAGCTAGCGGGGATCGGAGAGGTCGCGGCTTGTCCCCTTCGCCCCGTTTACGGGGAGAAGGTGGCGGCAGCCGGATGAGGGGCCGCCGTCCGCGCGAACCTCGCCCTACCGCGCCGCCCAGTTGGCGCCGCGGCGGAAGATGGTCTTCATCTCGGGCACGTCGAATTCCTTGGCCTGGTGGCCGAGTGAAGAATAGAAGACCCGGCCCTTGCCGTATTTCCGCTTCCAGACGACGGGCATGACGACGCCGTCGATCCAGTAGGCGTGGTTGCCGGTGAATTTGGTCGTCGCCAGAACCTCGTTCGAGGGGTCGACATGCATGTAATATTGCTCCGACGTGTAGGGGAAATCGGCAATGCCCTCCATCAGCGGATCGTCGGGCCGGGTGATGTTGACGGTATAGTCGATGATGTTGCCGGGGTGCGCCACCCATTGGCCGCCGATGATGAACTGGTAATCGACCGAGTCGCGGAAGGCATCGCCCGCGCCGCCGTGATAACCGGCGATGCCGACGCCGCTCTCGATGGCGGCGGCGAGGTTCTTGACCTCCTCCTTCTCGATCTTCGACATCGTCATGATCGGCACGACGAGGCTGAGATCGTGGACCGAAGGGTCGGCAAGCGCCTCGGTGCCGTGTTCGAGATAGACCTTGAAGCCGTCCTCCTCGAGCATGGTCTTGATGACTTCGGCGCATTCCTGCGGCTCGTGGCCGCTCCAGCCGCCCCAGACGATCAGTGCTTCACGCATAGTCTTTCCTCCTGAATTTATTTCGCCAGCCGTCCGTCGACGATGGAATCGGACAAGGGGGCGGGGCGCACCACCGCCGTGGTGATCGCCACCGTGCGCCCGGTCGCAGACGCGGTGTGGAACGCTTCCATGACTTCGAGCACATGCAGCGCCAGATCGCCATTGGCCCGATGCGGCCGGTTGGAGCGGATCGCATGCGCCATGTCGGCAACGCCGAGCGAGCGATAATTGCCGTCGGCATAGGGTGCTGTGAGTGGCTGGTCCTCGAATTCGCCGCCCTTCTTCAGATATTCCACCGGGCCGCCGAATTTGTTGGGATCGGGGACGATAAGCGTGCCCTCGGTTCCGTAGATTTCGAGCGGCACATGCTTGTGGCCGGCGACATCGAAGCTCATGGCGATCTGCACGACGGCGCCGTTCTCAAAACGCATCATGCCGGCGACATGCGTCGGCACATGCACGGGAATATGTTCGCCGTTGCGCGGCTCGCTGGTCACCAGACGCTCTGTACGCGGCGTCGACGCAAAGCCGACAACCTCAGACACCGGCCCGAGCAGATTGACGAGATCGGTGATGTAATAGGGCCCCATATCGAGCATCGGCCCGCCGCCGACTTCGTAATAGAAGGCGGGGTTCGGATGCCAGCGCTCATGGCCCGGGCACATGAAGCTTGCCGAGCCGCCGACCGGCTGGCCGATGACGCCCTGGTCGATCAGGATGCGGGCCGTCTGGTGGCCGCCGCCGAGGAAAGTATCGGGGGCCGCACCGATGCGAAGATTCCGCGCTTTGGCGGCGTCGGCCAATTTTTTCCCTTCTGCGAAATTAATCCCGAGGGGCTTTTCCGAATAGGTATGTTTGCCGGCTTCGAGGGCCTGCAGCGCAACAGCGACATGGGCTTTCGGGATCGTCAGATTGACGATGATCTCAACCTTGGGGTCGGCGAAAAGTTCCTCGACGGTCTTTGCCGGAACGTTGAATTCGATAGCCTTTGCCTCTGCCAGTTCCCGGTTGAGATCGGCGACGCCGCGGATATCGAGAATGGGAAAGGATGCCATCGCCTTGAGATAGGCGCCCGAAATATTGCCGCATCCGATGATGCCGATACCGACTTTATCCATGAAGTCCTCCATTCATTATGATTGTGCTGCTCGTCAGAGCGCCGGCCCCGTCGTGCTCCAGGGCGATTCGTAGAGTTCGTAGAGCGCCACCGCAGCCGCACCCTGGGCCCAGAAATCATCGGTCGAATCGTCGAAGACGAGTTCGCTGACGCCGCGCAGCGACGGCGGAATGGCGAGCGCATAGGCATCGCGCAGGCTGTTCAAAAACGGCTCGCCGAGCGCCAGGCTCGATCCCACCAGAATGACCCGTGGCGGCGCAAACAGCGTGACGATGTTGGCAACGGTCAATCCCACCGCTTCGCCGGCGCGGATGGCAGCACCAATCAGCCGGTCGTCATCGGCCTTGATCAGCGCCTGGGCATGGTTCATGCCGCGCCCGAGTCGGATCGCTTCGGCAAAACGCCCATCGGCCAGCTGTTCGCCGAGGATTGCGCTTTCGCCGGCCTGGCTGAACAGCCGCACGACGCCATTCGGTCCTGTGCCGAGCACGAGGTCGCCGAGATTGTGGCTGAGGCCGCCGGCGCCGCGAAACAGGCTGTTGCCGTGCAGGACGCCGAGCCCCAGCGTCTGCTCCAGCGAAATCAGCACCATATCCTCGAGATCGCGCGCCTTCCCGAACCAGTGATGGCCGAGCGTGATGGCGTGCGCATCGCTTTCGACGATGGTTGGCGTCGAAAGCCGCGTCGACATCTCGGCGGCGAAATCGACATTGGTGTCGCGAAAGATCGGGCTGCTGCGGATATAGCCGGTGCGGTGCTCGATGACGCCGGGAAAACCGAGGCAGACGCTGTCGACGTCTTCAAGCGACAGCCCGGCATCGACGACACAGCGCCTGACGCCATCCTCGACCAGATCGGCAATCACGCCGATCGGCTGCCGGTCGAGGCGGATCGGCAAAGCCAGCTTCGACAGCACGTCGCCGCGGAAATTGGTGACGACGAACACCATCCGGTTGGCGGCGATCTTGCCGCCGACCACACGCGCCGCATCGGGATTGAGTTCCAACATCACCCGCGGCCTGCCGCGCACCGCCTCATTGCGGATATCGCCTTCGTGACGCGGCAGGATCAGCCCGTCGTCGAGAAGCGAGGCGGTGATAGCGGAAACCGTGGTGGTGGAGAGTTCGGTGCGCTCGCTGATCTCGATCCGCGAGATTGGACCATGGCGCCGGACGGTATCGAGCACGTTCAAGCGATTGATCGCGCGCATTAATTCGGGATCTGCGGTCTTCATGGGAACTAGCCAGGCAAGCGTTTCGTTGGGCGGAACCCAAATATTTATAACGGGTTACGAAATAAATAGCCGGCAATTTCGTGGCCATGTCAAGCGCATTTGATAAAAATAGCGGCATTGGGTTGACATTGGATGAAAGCTCCGGTGAATTAATCCGCATAGGGGAAAAATTGTGAGGATAGACCCCTGGGAGGAAAAATCATGAATTTTATGCACAAAAGCGCCGCTCTCGGCGGCAGGCGCATCGCATCCGTGGCCGCGGCAGCCGGCCTGTTGCTGTTGGGGGCAGGCGCCGCCTCCGCGACGACGGTGGTCAAGTGGCTGCATCTCGAGCTCGACCCGAAAAACGTCGCGGCCTGGGAAGACATCGTCAAGAAATACGAAGCCCAGCATCCCGACGTCGATATCCAGATGCAGTTCCTCGAAAACGAAGCCTTCAAGGCCAAGCTTCCCACTCTGCTGCAATCCGACGACGTGCCGGATTTCTTCTTCAGCTGGGGCGGCGGCGTCTTGAAGCAGCAGTCCGAGACCGGCGCGCTGCAGGATGTGACGGCAGCCCTCGATGCTGATGGCGGCAAACTGCGCAACGCCTATACCCCGGCCTCGGTCAACGGCCTGACCTTTGACGGCAAGACCTGGGCCATCCCCTATAAGGTCGGTCTGGTCAGCTTTTTCTACAACAAGGCGCTGTTTGCCAAGGCCGGCGTCAAAGCCGAGGACATCAAAAGCTGGGCCGATTTTCTCGCCACGGTGAAGAAGATCAAGGCGGCCGGCATTGTGCCGATCGCCGGCGGCGGCGGTGAGAAATGGCCGATCCATTTCTACTGGAGCTATCTCGTCATGCGCGAAGGCGGCCAGAAGGTTTTCGACGCGGCCAAGAACGGCGAGGGCGAAGGTTTCCTTGATCCCGCCATCGTCAAGGCCGGCGACGATCTCGCCGAACTCGGCAAACTCGAACCGTTCCAGCCCGGCTATCTCGGCGCGACCTGGCCGCAGACGCTCGGCGTCTTCGGTGACGGCAAGGCGGCGATCATCCTCGGCTTTGAAGCAACCGAAGCCAATCAGCGCAAGAATGCCGGCGACGGCAAGGGCCTCGCACCTGACAATATCGGCCGTTTCGTCTTCCCGACGGTCGATGGCGGCGCCGGCAAGCCGACGGATACGCTCGGCGGTCTGAACGGCTGGGCCGTTACCAAGAAGGCCTCCAAGGAAGCGATCGATTTCCTCGCTTTCCTGACGAGCGCGGAGAATGAGCGGGTGATGGCCAAGGCCGGCATGCTTCTGCCCGTTGCCGTTGGCGCCGATGATGGCGTCGTCAATCCGCTGCTGGCCGAATCGGCCAAACAGCTTGCGGGTTCGACCTGGCATCAGAACTTCTTCGATCAGGATCTCGGTGCTGCCGTCGGCCGTGTCGTCAACGACGTCTCGGTGGAAATCGTCTCCGGGCAGATGAATTCCAAGGACGGCGCCCAGATGATCCAGGACGCTTTCGAACTGGAACAATAACCAGCGCCAGCAGACCCTTCCCGGCGCTCCCAGCTAAAGAGCGGGAGCGCCGGCATTGCTGCCGACGACATGCGAAAGCAGGACCCATGGCCAATATTTCAGTCCCATCGATGACATCAGCCGCACGGCCGGCACGGAAAGCCGCAAACGCCAGGAGCTCGGTCGCCCATGACCGGCTGACGGTGCTGTTGATCTTTCTGCCGCCGGCGCTCCTGCTATTCACGCTCTTCGTCATCATGCCGATGGGCGAGGCGGCCTGGTACAGCCTCTACAAGTGGAACGGCTACGGGACGCCGACCGAGTTCATCGCCCTGCGCAATTTCCAGGTTCTGTTTCGAAATGCGGCTTTCACCCAGGCGCTGCTCAATAACGGCCTGATCATCGTGATCTCGATCTGCATCCAGGTGCCGCTGGCCATCTGGCTTGCCACCATGCTGGCCCACCGCATTCCCGGCGTCGTCGCCTACCGCCTGATCTTCTTCCTGCCCTATGTGCTGGCCGACGTTGCCGCCGGCCTGATCTGGCGCTTCGTCTATGATGGCGATTACGGTCTGTTTGCCGCTGTTTCCAATTTCTTCGGTTTCGCCAACCCTTATGTGCTCGCCGATAAGGACCTGGCGATCTATGCCGTGCTCGGCGTCATCGTCTGGAAATATTTCGGTTTCCACATGATGCTGTTCATCGCCGGCCTGCAATCGGTCGACAAGAGCGTGCTGGAGGCAGCCGAGATCGACGGCGCCACCGGCTGGCAGAAATTCCGCTATGTCACGCTGCCGCTGCTCGGCTCGACCTTGCGCCTCTCGATCTTCTTTGCCGTCGTAGGCTCGCTGCAGCTCTTCGACATGATCATGCCGCTGACCGGCGGCGGGCCATCCAACTCAACGCAGACGATGGTCACCTTCCTCTACACCTACGGCGTCATGCGCATGCAGGTCGGCCTCGGCAGCGCCGTCGGCGTGGTGCTGTTCATCATCTGCGTCACGCTCGCCTTCGGTTACAAAAGGATCTTCATGCGCCATGACTGATATGAGTTCTTCCATCCGCATGCGCACCTCGACCCGCGTCTATCTCTACGTGTCGCTGAGCCTGATTGCCGCGATCGTGCTCGTGCCGCTGCTGACGACGGCGCTCGGCGGCTTCAAGACGTTGGGCGACCTGCGCACCAATCCCTTCGGCCTGCCGATAGAGTGGCAATGGGCAAACTATACCGACATTCTGTTCGGCGAGCGCTACTGGCTGCAGATCGGCAATTCGCTGGTTATCGCCGCGCTCACCGTGCTCTTGACGCTGATCGTTTCGTCGATGGCCGCCTTCGCCTTTGCCCATGTCCGCTTCTTCGGCTCCTCCTTCCTGCTCAATTATTTCCTGCTCGGCCTGATGTTTCCGGCGGCAACCGCAATCCTGCCGCTCTTCATCCGCATCCGCGATCTCGGCCTGCTCGATACCTATTGGGGCGTGGTGCTGCCGCAGGTGGCCTTCGGCCTCGGCATGAGCATCCTTTTGTTCCGAAACTATTTCCGCAACCTTCCGGAAGAATTGTTTCAGGCGGCCTTCGTCGACGGCTGCGGCTATCTCAGATTCTTCTGGCATATCTCGCTGCCGCTTTCCCGGCCGATCGTCGCCACCGTCAGCATCATCTCCTTCGTCGGCAGCTGGAACAGCTACATCCTGCCGCTGATCATGTTGAACTCCGAATCGAAATATCCCTGGCCGCTCGGCATCATGGTCTATCGCGGCGAATACGGCACCGAATGGCAGCTGGTGCTGGCCTTCATCACGCTGACCATCCTTCCCACAATCATCGTCTTTTTCGTCGCCCAGAGACACATCATCGCCGGCCTGACCGCGGGCGCCGTGAAGTCCTGAGCCGAACCCTTGGAGGTGCATTTATGGCATCCGTTGAATTGAACGATATTCGCAAGACCTATGGCGCCGTCGATGTCATCCACGGCATCTCGCTGGATATTCAGGATGGGGAATTCGTCGCCCTGGTCGGGCCTTCCGGCTGTGGAAAATCGACGCTGCTGCGGATGATTGCCGGCCTTGAGGAAATCACCGATGGCGACATCTCCATCGGCGGCAAAGTGGTCAACGCCATGACCCCGCGCGAACGCAACATCGCCATGGTCTTCCAGTCCTACGCGCTCTATCCGCACATGACCGTGGCTGAAAACATGGGCTTCAATCTGAAGCTCGCCGGCGTTGCCAAGCCGCAGATCGAGGCCCGCGTTGCCGAGGCCGCCCGTATGCTCGATCTCGCCGAACTGCTCGACCGCAAGCCGGCCCAGCTTTCCGGCGGCCAGCGCCAGCGCGTCGCCATGGGCCGCGCCGTCGTGCGCAATCCGGCCGTGTTCCTGTTCGACGAGCCGCTGTCCAACCTCGATGCGAAACTCCGCGTGCAGATGCGCTCGGAAATCAAGACGCTGCACCAGAAGGTGAAGACGACCTCGATCTATGTCACCCACGACCAGATCGAAGCGATGACGCTCGCCGACCGCATCGTCGTGCTCAATCAGGGCAGGGTGGAGCAGCAGGGCACGCCGCTCGAACTCTACCGGAAGCCCGCCAATCTCTTCGTCGCCGCCTTCATCGGATCGCCGGCGATGAACATGCTGGACGGCACCGTCGACGGCGAAAATGGCGAACCCGCCGCCCGCCTGACCGACGGCACGGCAATCCGCATCGCGCCCGACCGCAAGGTCAGGCGCGGCCAGGCCGTCACCATCGGCCTGCGCCCCGAACATCTCATTCCCGGCATATCAGCCGGCACGCCGCTTGCCGGCCGCACCATGCTGGTCGAACCCACCGGCGCCCAGACCCATGTGGTTTTCGACCTTGCCGGACAGCAGGTGACCGCCATCGTCGACGGCGAATACCCCGTCCGCTACGGCGCGGTGTTCGAGGCAAGCATTGCCAGCGATCAGGTGCACGTCTTCGACCGCAACAGCGGCGTGGCGCTCTGAAGTGGATCGCATGTAGGTATCGCAAAATTGCTGCGCACTTTGCGCGACATGCCGTAGGCGTGATTTAACGGATGCCTGACAACGACAAAACCGCCGAGCAAGCCCGGCGGTCGTGACTGCTGATAAAGACAGCCAGAGACTATTCCGCCGCGATCCGCGAGACGCCGTTGGCCTGGACGATCTTGTCGAGCAGCGCTAGCTCTTCCTGGGTGAGATCCGTCAATGGCGGGCGCACCGGGCCCGGGTTCTGCCCAAGGACGCGAAGGCCGGCCTTGATGATCGAGACGGCATAGCCCTTCTTGCGGTTGCGCAAGGCGACGAACGGGAAGAAGAAGCCCTTCAGGATCTCGTCGGCGGTCGCCTGGTCGCCGGTGCGCAAGGCGCCGTAAAAGCGCTGGGCGAGGGCGGGCACGAAGTTGAAGACGGCCGAGGAATAGGTCGTCACGCCGGCGGCGAAATAGGCCTGGGCATAGACTTCATGGGTCGGCATGCCGCCGACATAGACGAGACGGTCGCCAAGCAGGGTCGTGATCTCGATGACCTTGTCGACATCGCCGACGCCGTCCTTGAAACCGATCAGGTTCGGGCATTCCTCGGCAAGCCGCGCGATGCTTTCGGCCGTCAACACGGCGTTGTCGCGATTATAGACGATGACGCCGATGCCGACCGATTGGCAGATCGCCTTGACATGGGCGACGAGGCCGGCCTGTTCCGCAAACATCAGATAGGGCGGCAGCAGCAGCAATCCGTCCGCGCCTGCCTTCTCGGCCGCCTGTGCGATCTCGATGGCGAGCGACGTGCCGTAGCCGGTTCCCGAGATGATCGGCGTCTTGCCGGCCGACGCCTTGGCGGCCCTGATAACCTGCGGAATCTCGGCGGGATTGAGGGAGAAGAACTCTCCCGTGCCGCCGGCGGCAAATAGTGCAGCCGCATCGTAGCCCGCAAGCCACTCGACATGGCGGCGGTACTTCGCCTCGTCGAATTTCAGCTGATCGTCGAAATGCGTCACCGGAAACGACAGGAGACCGCTACCGACGGCCTTCTTCAATTCATTCGGGTTCATCATCAAGTCCTGTTCTTTACGTGTTGAATGTTGACCGTTCAGGCGCTTTCGAGCGCCTGCAGAAGGGCCGCGATATAGCCGTAGCAGTAAGCAAATGCGGTGGCGGAAGGATCCGTGCCGCTGACGGTCGGCACGTGGTCGGGCATCAGCATGTATTTGAAGCCGACTTCCTTGTAGATCCTGACCGAGCGGACCATGTCCATGTCGCCTTCGTCGGGGAAGGTCTCCATGAAGGAAAGCTTGCCGCCGCGAATGTTGCGGAAGTGAACATTGAAGATCTTGCCGCGCTGGCCGAACCAGCGAATGACATCGTCGATCTCCTTGCCGGGATTTTCGAGCATCTCGCCGATCGAGCCCTGACAGAAATTGAGGCCGTGATAAGGGCTTTCGCGCATCAGCACGAATTTCTTCAGGCCTTCGACGGTGCCGAGCACCCGCGTGACGCCGCGATAGCCGGGCGGGGTATAGGGGTCGTGCGGATGGCAGGCGAGCCGGACGCGATTGCTGGCAGCGACAGGCACGACGCGCTCGAGGAAATAGTCGATCCGTTCCCAGTTTTCGTCTTCGGACAGCACGCCGGCAAGGCCGGGTTCGGCCTGCTGATCCGTCTTGTCCCAGCGGAAGCTGGCATTCATCGACCCGCCGCGTCCCGGTTCATCGGGTGTGCGGGGAATGCCGATCAGATTGAGGTTATATTTCACCGCCAGAATGCCGGCCGCCGCGGTATTCTCGATCAGCTTGCAGACGGCGTCGATCTGCCTGTCGCGATCGGGGCCGGCAAGCAATATATCGGGATAGGACGCCTTCTCGATCGGCTGCGAAGGCAGCGGCAATTGGATCATGTCGAGGATCAGGCCGAAGCTTTCGACCTTGTCGCGATGACGCTCGAGATCGGAAAGCGTCCAACTGCTGGGTTTTCCCGGCGGGTCGGCGTTGATATGCTTCACACCCAGTTGCGCGAAGATACGATAATCGTCGTCGTCCCGCGCTGCGACCTGTGTTCCCAGATACATTTGAGTCTCTTTCGAAATTACACAATGTCATATGACATAATATGAATTTCTGAGAGAGTCGAGCCCTATTGCTGCTCGGAGAGCATCCGATAGCGACGTTGACTGGCCATCATATGGGCGCGCATCGCCTGGCGGGCGCGATCCGGATCCTGATCGGCGATGGCCGACAGGATTTCGACATGTTCGGCATAAACCTTTTGAAGATAGTCGCGGTCATTGGCCTCGGGCAGCGTCGGAAACTGGCCGCGGGGGATGGCCTTGGGGCCGAATTGGCGCAGGACATCGACATAGAATCGGTTGTTCGTGGCGGCGGCAATCGCCATGTGGAAGGCGTAATCCGCCTCCACCGTCTGCTGCCCTGTTTCGATCAGGTTTGCCATTCTGCGATTGGCATCACGAATGGCCGCCTCCTGCTCGGCGGTGCGGCGATAGGCGGCAATCGCCGCCGCTTCACCCTCTGCCGCCATACGAAACTCCAGCAATTCCAGGGTCTCCGGAATGCTTTTGATTTCCACCGGCGTCAATGACAGGACAGAATTTGCCTTCGGATCTGCGACAAACACCCCTTTGCCCTGGATCGGCTTGACGAAGCCCGCCGACCTGAGATCGGCAATCGCCTCGCGCACCACGGTGCGGCTGACGCCGAACGTCGCTTCAAGCTGCGGCTCGGTCGGCAGTTGGTCGCCGACCCGCAGCTTCCCCGTCTCGATCTGCGCCCGCAGCTGATCGATGACCTGTTGCGCCAGTCTTTCTCGCCCACGGCCGAGTGTCGTCATTTTCCGTTCCCCAATCCCTTTGCACTCAAGTCTCCCGCTCGGGCCTTGTCAACCGTATCAGACTTCGCTAGATCATAATACGACATACGGGTGACATAATATGTCTCCTATAGTAATCCAGGGAGGAGTGACAATGAAGCATTTTTCTAAAGGCTTGTTCGTCGGCGCCGTTTTCGGCGCCCTGACGATCGCCGCACCGCAGCTGCAGGCCGCCACGCCGCAGGACCAGCTGGTGATCGGAACATCGCTGGCCCAGGTTCTGTCCCTCGATCCGCAGCAGGCGACCGAAGGCAAAGCCGTCGAGATCATGTCGAATCTTTACGACCGGCTGGTCGCCAGCACGGCGGACGGCAAGATCCTTCCGCAGTTGGCGGAAAGCTGGAAGGTTGACGACAAAGGCATTACCTTTACGCTGCGCAAGGCCAATTTCGCCTCCGGCAACCCGGTCACCTCGAAGGACGTCGTCTATTCACTGGCGCGGCTCTTGAAGATGGATCAGGCCGCTGCCGCCAACCTCAAGCGCGTCGGTTACGACAAGAACAATGTCGAAAAGCTCGTCAAGGCGGTCGACGACCAGACTGTGCGCATCGATCTTTCCGACCAGGTGACGGCGGAGCTTCTGCTCTACCGGCTGACGACGACCACCACCAGCGTGGTCGACAGCGTCGAGGTCGAGAGCCACGCCGTCGACAATGACTACGGCAACGCCTGGATGCGGACGCATTCGGCCGGCTCCGGCCCGTTCACCCTCAACCGCTGGTCTCCGAACGAGCTTGTCATTCTCGACGCCAACAAGGGTTATGTCGCCGGCGCTCCGAAGATGAAGCGCGTCATCGTCCGCCATGTGCCGGAAAGCCAGGTCGAGCGGCTGATGCTGGAGCGCGGCGATATCGATATTGCCAGTGCGCTCACGGCCTCCGATCTTGCGACCTTCCAGGCCAAGCAGGGCTTCGCCATTCAGCGTATTCCGACTGGCGGCTTCTACGTGCTGTCGATGAATGCCGGCAACCAGTACCTCGCCAATCCCAAGGTCCGCGAGGCCATTGCTTACGGCATCGACTACAAGGGCATCGAGAAGACGATCATGGGGCCTTACGGACGGGCAAGAACCGTTCCCGTTCCGGAGAACTTCGAATATGCGATCCCGAGCCCGGATTGGCATCTCGACGTCGAAAAGTCCAAGCAGTTGCTGAGCGAGGCAGGTTTCAAGGACGGCTTCTCGCTGACGCTGAAGACCATTGCGCAAACGCCGCGCATCGATCTTGCCACCGCCATCCAGGCATCGCTTGCCCAGGTCGGCATCAAGATCGACATCCAGCAGGGCAACGGCTCGGAAATCATTGCCGCCCATCGCGCCAGGGATTTCGATCTGCTGATCCCGCAGACCAGCGCCTACATGCCGAACGTGCTCGGTTCGATGGAGCAGTTTTCCTCCAACCCCGACAACTCGAAAGAGGCCAACAATGCCGGCAATTTCGTCTGGCGCTCGGCCTGGGACATTCCCGAACTGACGGCCCTGACGGCGAAGGCATCGATGGAGCCGGACGCCAAGAAGCGCGGCGAACTCTACGTTCAGATGCAGAAGATGTTCATCGAGCAGAAGCCGGCCGTGCTTCCGCTTTTCGAGCGCTTTGAGCCGATCGTCCTGACCAGCAAGGTTCAGGGATATGTCGGGCATCCGTCGCAGTTAACGCGTCTCGAGAACGTGACCAAGGTAGAAACCCAGTAAAGACTCCCGGGACAGCCGATCATGAAGGAACTCTCCGTAGCCGAATTTGGCCGACGCCTGGCGCATTTGCTGGTCAGCCTGTTCATTCTCCTCTGTGTGACCTTCGTGATCGGCCGCGTCTTGCCCAACGATCCGGTCGGCGCGATTGTCGGCGAGCTCGCCGATCCCGCCGCCTACGCGGCGATGCGGGCCCGCCTGGGGCTCGATCTGCCGATCTACCAGCAGTTTTTCCTCTATCTGAACGGGCTGGTGCATGGTGACTTCGGCACT
Organism: Rhizobium sp. NZLR1; assembly: GCF_017357385.1. Taxonomy (NCBI): domain Bacteria; kingdom Pseudomonadati; phylum Pseudomonadota; class Alphaproteobacteria; order Hyphomicrobiales; family Rhizobiaceae; genus Rhizobium; species Rhizobium sp. NZLR1. The sequence goes on from NZ_CP071632.1 coordinate 2,220,718, forward strand.
GCCGTGCTCACCGGCAATCCCGTCTCCTCAGACCTCGCCCAAGCGTTTCCGGCAACATTCGAACTGGCGACGCTGGCGGTGATCATTTCGACATTCGTCGGCGTGCCGCTCGGCCTGGTCGCAGCTTTGTTTCGCGACAGCTTCATCGACAAGATAGCCCGGGTGGTGGCGCTCGTCGGGCATTCGATCCCGGTCTTCTGGTTCGGCATCGTCGGGCTCGTCATCTTCTATGCCGGCCTCAACTGGGTCGGCGGGCCGGGCAGGATCGATGTGTTTTATGAAGGCCTCGTCACGCCGAGGACCGGCCTGCTGCTGATCGACAGCCTGCTGCAGGGCGAGACGGAAATCTTCTGGAATGCGCTCGGCCACATCATTCTGCCTGCCATCATCCTCGCCTATGCGGCGATGGCCTATATCACCCGCATGACACGCAGCTTCACCCTGGAGCAGTTGAGCCAGGATTATGTCATCGCAGCCCGCGCAAAGGGTGTGAGCCCCTTCGGCACGATCTGGCGCCACGTCCTGCCGAACATTGCCGTGCAGCTGATTACCATCCTGGCCATTTCCTATGGCGGGCTGCTCGAAGGCGCTGTCGTGACCGAAATCGTCTTCTCCTGGCCGGGCATCGGCCAGTACATGACGAACGCCCTCATGATCGGCGACATGAACGCCATCGTGGCTGGCACCATCATCGTGGGATTCATCTTCATGCTGTTAAACTTCCTCGCCGACGTCGCTTACGCCGTCTTCGATCCACGCATGCGGGAGGCAGCCCGATGAGTGACGTCATCCGCACTGACATTCATATCCGCCCGCCAAGCGTGTCGACCCGCATCGCGGCGTCGTTTGCGCGCGCCGGCCGCAAATTGGCTGCCGAGCCGCTTGGCCTTGCCGGTTTCATCATCCTCGGCCTACTGTGCCTGATTGCGATCTTTGCGCCGCTTCTGGCGCCTTATGATCCGGTCGTGCAGTCGCTTGGCGATGCCTTGCAGGCCCCGAGCCTCGCGCATTGGGCCGGCACCGACGAATTCGGCCGCGACATCCTAAGCCGCCTGATCTTCGGCACGCGCATCACCATTCAGACCGTGCTTTCGATCTCCCTGATCGTCGGGCCGATCGGCCTGCTGATCGGGGTCGTCGCCGGCTTCTTCGGTGGGCGCACCGATGCGCTGCTGATGCGGGCGACCGATATCGTTCTGTCCTTCCCGTCGCTGATCCTGGCGCTGGCTTTTGCGGCAGCGCTCGGCGCCGGCCTGACCACGGCAATCATTGCGATCTCGCTGACCGCCTGGCCGCCGATTGCCCGGCTTGCGCGCGCCGAGGCGCTGGTCGTCAGAAACGCCGACTATGTGGTCGCCGCCCGCCTCTACGGCGCCTCGCCGTTGCGCATCCTTCTCCTCTACATCGCGCCGATGTGCGTTCCATCGGTCATCGTTCGCCTGACACTCAACATGGCCGGCATTATCCTGACGGCGGCGTCGCTCGGCTTCCTCGGCCTCGGCGCGCAGCCGCCGGCGCCGGAATGGGGCGCGATGATCTCCAACGGCCGCAAGTTCATGCTGGATTACTGGTGGGTCGCCGTGATGCCGGGTGTCGCCATCCTCCTCACCAGCCTCGCCTTCAACATCGCCGGAGATGCTCTGCGCGACCTTTTGGATCCCCGCCATGCCCGATCGTGAAATGAATGACCATGATCTGCAACCCGTTCTGTCCGTCAAAGGACTGAGCGTTCGCTTCGGCCGTGGCGCCGTGCCCGCCGTTTCCAATGTCAGTTTCGACGTCGGGCGCGAACGTGTCGGCATCGTCGGAGAATCCGGTTCTGGCAAATCGACGACGGGCCGCGCCATCATGCGCCTTCTGCCGCCGGCAGCGGTCGTCACCGCCGAACGCCTGGACCTCGGTGGCGATCCGTTGCTTTCCAAAAGCGAGCGGCAAATGGGTGCGCTTCGCGGCAAGGATATCGCGCTGATCATGCAGGATCCGCGTTATTCGCTGAATCCGGTGCTCTCGATCGGCAAGCAGGTCGCCGAAGCCGCCCGCCTTCATCTTGGTCTTGGCAAGACCCAGGCGCTTGACGCGGCCCGCGCCATGCTGGAGCGCGTGCGCATCAGCGATCCGGATCGGGTCATGGCGCTTTATCCCCACCAGATATCGGGCGGCATGGGCCAGCGCGTCATGATCGCCATGATGCTGCTGGCGCGGCCGAAGCTTGTTATCGCCGACGAACCGACCTCGGCGCTCGATGTCAGCGTTCGCAAGGACGTGCTGCTGTTGCTCGATGAACTGGTCCGCGAGAACAATTCCGGCCTGCTGTTGATCAGCCACGACATTCGCATGGTGGCGGCCTTTTGCGAGCGCATCATCGTCATGTATGCAGGCCGCATCGTCGAGACGCTGACCAGTCTCGAAGCGGCCCGCCATCCCTATACGCGCGGGTTGATAGCCGCGTTGCCCGACCCGAAGAACCCGGTTCGCCGGCTGGCGGTTCTCGACAGGGCGAAACTCGATCTGGAGACGGCGCAATGATCAATGTCCGCGACCTCGATGTCGTCTTTGCCTCCGGCAAATCCAGCAACCATGTCGTCAGGGGCATCAGTTTTCAAGTCGCCCAGGGAGAGACGCTCGGCATTGTCGGCGAATCCGGATGCGGCAAATCGACGGTGCTGCGTTGCCTTGCCGGAATGGAGTCCGGCTGGGCCGGGCAGATCGAGCTTGGCGGCAGACCGATCGGCAAGCAGCGCTCCCGCGAGGAACTGAAGTTTGCCCAGATGGTCTTTCAGGACCCTTACGGATCCCTGCATCCGCGCCATCGCATCGGCACCGCGCTCGCCGAGCCGCTGCGCGCCATGCGCCATTCCGATATCTGGTCGAAGGTCGAAAAGGCGTTGATCCAGGTGGGACTGCCCGCGAGCTTCGCCAATCGATTTCCCCATGAGCTTTCCGGCGGTCAGCGGCAGCGCGTGGCGATCGCCCGAGCGCTGATCCTGTCGCCGCCCATCCTGCTGCTCGATGAGCCGACATCGGCGCTCGATGTCTCGGTCCAGGCCGAAATCCTCAACCTGCTTGCCGATCAGCGTGAGGAAAAGGGACTGACCTATTTGCTCGTCAGCCACGACCTCGCGGTCATCGCCCATATGTGCGATCGGGTGTTGATCATGAAGAACGGTTGTTTCGTCGACGAACTGAGCAGGGAGGATCTGCAGGCCGGCACCACGCATGATGCCTATGCGCGCGAACTGTTCGAAGCGAGCTTCATCGAAGCCTGATATTTGGGCTGACGGCTGCGACGCTACGCCTTTCGACGAGGTGGCAGGCAAGCTCGACGCGGCGGCGCGGCGCGGCCAGGCCGAGCATCATGTCGCGCAGCAGATCGAGGGCGGTGGCGCCGAGTTCGCGCATCGGGATATGCACCGTCGACAGTGGCGGATTAAGAAAGGCCGACTGCGGCAGGTCGTCGATACCCATGACGGAGACATCTTGCGGCACGGCATAACCCATCGCCTGCAATCCGCGTACTGCGCCGTTGGCAAGGCTGTCGCCCGCCGTCAGGACGGCGGTGAAGGAGAGGCCCTTGTCGCGGACAAGTCGGGTGAGAGCCTCGGCGCCGAGTTCCGGCAGCCAGTCGTCGACCTCGAGCACCAGATCGGTATCGGCCTTCAGCCCATGATGCTGCAGGGCATCGCGCCAGCCTTCCAGACGCCGCTCGATCGTTCGCCGTCCCGGCCGCAGCATGAATAGGATGCGTTCATGCCCTGTTTTGATCAGGTGCTCGGCGGCGATGAAGGCGGCCGAGCGATTGCAGGGCGTCACGCTCGAAAGCCGCATATAGGGATCGTCGCTATTGACGAGCACGACGGGCTTGCCGAGACCGGCGGCTGCCGCCAGCATATCCTCCTCGTCGACGGTCAGGATCAGCATGCCGCCGAAACTCGGATCATCCCGCATCTCGGCGACGACGCGCGCTTCATCCCCCTCGTCGGCGACCGGTCGCATCGCCAGTTCGATGCCGAGGGCCGCCGCCCGCGCATTCAGGCCTTCGAGCACATAAAGCGTGAACTGGTTGCGCACATAATCGATCATCGCCGCGCCGGAGGCGACGAGCATGACCTTTTTGCCGGCGACGCTTCCCGGCACGGCGTAGCTGACGGCACTTGCCGTTTCCAGCACCAGCTTGCGAATGTCCGGCCTGACGCCCTTTTCGCCGGCCAGCGCCCGCGACACCGTGCTGATCGAGACGCCGCACCGGGCGGCGATATCGTCGAGACGCGTGCGTCTGCCTTTTTTCTCGTCCGCCGCCATGTCGTTCTCCTCGCTCCCATTCCTTTATGCAAAAATCTTTCAGATTGCGCAAACGGAATGCCTATGCACAATTGCCCAAGAGGAGTCCGCGACAAGCGGCAGAGCAGGGAGGCTTTGAAGATGCGGCTTGACCGCCAGTCCATGCGTCGGCGTTTCCGACGTCTCACGGCTCGAGCGAGCTGAAGCATGACCGCTGAGAAATCCCATCTTCGCCGCGCCACCGGCAAGCAGAGACCGATTGTCTATTGGCAGCTCGGCCACCTCTCGCAAGAGCGCTACGACGTCGCCGACCGGCCGATGGAAGGCAGGATGGATCCGTTTTTCTTCGTCACCAAGACGAAGAACTTCATCCCGCACGAATATCCCTGCCGCACCGAATTCAAAAAATCATTCTCCGGCCGAAGACCGAAACCGACCGCCGTATTCGAACCCGTTCGCTGGTGGCTTCCCTTTGCCTCGCCGCGTGTCGATCTCTCCGGCTTCTGGTTTCGCCCGACCCGCATCGGCTGCTGGGCGCGCACTTTCCTCGATGCCCGCTCAGCGGCGCGAGCCACACTTCGCCTGTCGACCTGCGGCGGCGCCATCCTTTTCGTCAATGGCCACGAGCAAGGCTTCATGGCGCCTTACGAGCGCAATCTGGAAGCCCAGCAGCTTTTCGAGGTCGAGCTTTCGGACGGCCTCAACGAGATCCGCATCTTTTTCGACGATCTCGCCGAACGCGACGCCCGCTTCTATTTCCAGCTGGATTATCTCGACGGTCCTGAGGTCGAAACCGCTGTTCCTGTTCCGATCGCCGCCGATGCTGCGGACGGCCTGGAGGCGATCCTCGAAGGCATGCGCTTCGACCGCACCGCCTATCTCGGCGAGGACGTGACGATCCTTTTCCCCGTGCCGCTGCCGGTGGCGCTGAGCTGCCATGTCGAGATCGAAGGCGACTTCATGTCGAGCGAGCGCTTCGACTATGACTTCGCGCTCGAGGAAGGCGCTACCAAGCTGGCGCTTGGCACCTCGGCGCGGATGCCCGCCGATTTCCGCCATTTCCGCATCACCTTCAAGGCAGGTGAACTTTCCGTCGGCCGCACACTCGGCGTCGAGATCTGTCATCCCCAACGCCAGGGGCAAGCGCCCGCCGCGCTGGAGGACCGCGTCGCCGAGGCACTTGAAGAAGTCGCCGCTCATTCAGAGCCGGATACTGTCTGCGCTTTCGCGCGTTTGGCTCTGGGGCAGGGCGGTGAGGAGACCGAAGCGATGATTTCGGCCATGCTGCCGGTCATCGAGGATTGCCACGACTGCGCCGATTTCGTGCTGGTGCCGCTGCTCTTTGCCTATACCCGCTGGAGCGATCTGCTGTCGCAGGCTCTCAGGCAGAGGATCGAACACGCCGTTCTCAATTACCGCTATTGGATGGACGAGCCGGGCAACGACGTTCAGTGGTATTTTTCGGAAAACCACGCGCTCCTCTTCCACACCGCCGCCTATCTCGGCGGCAAGCTTTTCCCCGATGCCGTCTTCGTTCGTTCCGGCCGTACCGGCGCCGAGCAGATGAAGGTCGGCGAAGAGCGCGTCCGCGCTTGGCTCGATCATTTCGAGCGCTGGGAAATGGCCGAGTGGAATTCCGTTCCCTATTTCCCGATCGACCTCAAGGGCCTGACGGCGCTCGCCGCCTGCGCGCCGGATGAGGCGATCCGCGCCCGGGCGAGTGCCAGCATCGTCCGCCTGATGGAGATCGTCGCCCGCTCGGCCCATCACGGCATGCTGACCGGCAGCCAGGGCCGCTCCTACGAACATACTCTGCGTCCCGGCCGCTCGGTGGAACTGTCCGCCATCGCCCGGCTGCTCTGGGGCCGCGGCTGGTACGGCCGGCGCGTCCATGCGCTGCCGCAGCTTGCCGTCTGCATCCGCGATCATGGCCTGCGTTTTCCAGAAGCACTTGCCGAAATCGCCGCGCACCAGTCCGACGACGCGCAGGAATGGACATTCTCGCAGGGCGAGAACAGTTTCGCCGCGCTCTATCACTATAAAACGCGCGACACCGCGCTCGGCACCATCGCCCATTATCGCCCCGGCGCCTGGGGTTATCAGGAGACGGTGCTGCAGCTGCGCTTGGGCGACCGGCCGGAAGCGCAGATCTGGATCAACCATCCCGGCGAAACCATTCAGTTCGGCTACGGCCGGCCAAGCTTCTGGGGCGGCTGCGGGACGCTGCCGCGTGTGCACCAGTATCGCGATCTGGCGATCCTCGATTTCGCCATCCATGAGGGCCAGCCGGATTTCACCCATGCCTGGTTTCCCCTCGAAGCCTTCGACGACACGATGGTTGAAGGCAACCTGGCGCTCGCCCGCTCCGGCAACGGGTTTGCAATGCTGATCGGCAATGGGGCGCTGGAGCCGGTGAAGCAGGGCCCGACCACCGATATCGAACTGCGCCTCGCCGGCCGTAACGGCCGTTGGATCGTCCGCCTCTCCGATCTTGAGCGCGAGGGTGGCCTCGACGGAATGCAGGCGCGTTTCGCCACGCTTTCGGCCCGCCGCGATGACGAGGGCGCATTGATCGTCGTCGATCCGGATTATGGCCAGGTCGTCTTCGAGGAGGACGGCACTGTGCGCGCCGAAGGCCGTATTCTTCGTCCTTCGGACTGGTCGGTGCGGGGAGACGCGGTACATTTGGAAATACCCGGCAGGCAGCCTCGGCGCGCCGCCTCGTAGACGAGATGTCCGGCAGGCGGAGGACCGGCCGGGCAGGGGAATTCATCGGTCAAGAGGAGGAGAAAATGACCAGAATGAAATCGATCGGCGCGGCTTTGGCTGCTGTTCTCATGAGTTCCGTTGCCGCCCATGCCGGCGACGTGCGCATCATGTGGTATTCCGACGGCGGCGAAGGCGCTGTTATCAAGGATCTGCTGGCGCGCTTCTCCAAGGCCAATCCCGACATCAACGTCATCCTCGACGAGGTCTCCTACGACGTCGTCAAGGAACAGCTGCCGGTGCAGCTCGAAGCCGGCAAGGGGCCGGATATCGCCCGCGTCACCAATCTGAAGGCGCAGGCGCAGCACTGGCTTGATCTTCGCCCCCTCCTTGCCGACGCGAAATATTGGGACGACAATTTCGGCGCCCAGGCCGACTGGATGCGCCCTGACGGCTCGAACGCCATCACCGGCTTCATGACGCAGCTGACGCTGACCGGCGGCTTCGTCAACAAGACACTGTTCGAGCAGGCCGGTGTCGAAATCCCCGGCCCGAAGGCAACCTGGGATGACTGGGCGGCGGCCGCCAAGAAGGTTGCGGACAGCCAGAAGGTCTTCGCCATGGCGATCGACCGCTCCGGCCACCGCGTCTCTGGCCCGAACATTTCCTACGGCGCCAACTATATCGCCGCCGACGGCAAACCGGCGCCGATCGATCAGGGCGCCAAGGAATTCCTCAGCCGCTTCGTCAAGTGGAACGAGGACGGCATCGTCAACAAGGATGTCTGGGTGAGTGCTGCCGGCACCACCTATCGCGCCGCGGCCGAAGACTTCATCAATGGTGGCCTTGCCTATTATTATTCGGGCAGCTGGCAGATCTCGGGCTTCGCCCAGAAGATCGGCGACAGTTTCGATTGGGTGATGGCGGGAAGCCCCTGCGGTACGGCCGCCTGCACCGGCATGCAGGGCGGCGCCGGTCTCGTCGCCGTCAAATATACCAAGAACCCGAAGGACGTCGCCAAGGTGATGGATTACCTGGCAGGCGCCGACGTGCAGAAGGAATTCGCCGAGCGGAGCCTGTTCATTCCGGCGCATAAGGCGGTGGCGGCCGGCCAGATGGACTTCAAGACCGACAATCCGCATGTGCAGGCGGCGCTGAAGGCCTTCGTCGAATCCGCCGGCCAGACGGCCGCACCCGCCATGAAGCTGCCGGGCTGGAAGTGGTCGGACGCCTATTACAGCGCCATCGTCGCCCGCATCAGCCAGGTGATCGCCGGCGAAATGAAGCTCGACGACGCCTATGCCCGCATCGACGAGGACATCAAGGCCAAGGTCGCCGGCAACTGACGGAAGAACAGATGGCGGAGAAGACGGTTACTTCTGAACCGCCGGCGAAAGCCGGTCTGCGGCAGGCGCTCGTTGCGCCTGTCCGGCTTGCCATGGGGCTGGTCGACGTTCCCATGCGCGCCTGGCAGAAGCTGACGGGGCTGAACGGCATGGCGGGTGTCTTCCTGGCGCCCAACATGCTGATCTTCACCGTCTTCGTGCTCCTGCCGCTGGTCATCAACTTCCTCTATTCGACGACGAGCGGCAGCGGCATCTTCCTGCAGAACAGGACCTATGTCGGCGCCGACCAGTATCGCATCCTCTTCGATTGCGGCTCTTATCTCGACCCTTCGACCTGCGCGGCCGACACCTTCTGGGCGGCTGTGCGCAACACCGCCGTCTTCGTCGTCTTCCAGGTGACGGCGATGCTGATCGCGGCGCTGGCAACGGCTTTGATCCTCAACCGCGAGCTTTCCAATCGGGGCTTCTGGCGGGCCGTGTTCTTCTTTCCGGTGCTGCTGTCGCCCGTCGTCGTCGGCCTGATCTGGAAGTGGATCTTGCAGCGCCAGGGCCTGCTGAACTATGCGCTGAGCCCCTTCGGCTTCGAACCCTTCTCCTGGCTCAGCGATCGTTTCTGGGCCTTCTTCTTCGCCGTCTTCGTCTCGGTCTGGGCGCATATGGGCTTTTACGCGCTGATCCTGCTCGCCGGCCTGCAGGCGATCCCGCGGGATCTCTACGAGGCGGCTGCGATGGACAAGGCAAGCCCCACCCGCATCTTCCGGCGCATCACTTTGCCGCTGCTGATGCCGAACCTCATCGTCGTCCTGGTCCTGGCGTTGATCCGCGCCGTGCAGATCTTCGACGAGGTCTTCGTGCTCACCGGCGGCGGGCCGGGCACCAGCACCATGTACATCACCCAATATATCTACGAGACCGGCTTTGCGAGTTCACTGCGCAATCCGGGGCTCGCTTCGGCCGCCTCGATCCTGATGGGCATCGTGCTCGTCATCCTGACGCTGGTCCAACTCGGAGCCAGCAGCCGTAACGAGAAAAAGGGAACACGCCAATGAGCGCTGTCGGCACGTTCCTGCTGCGCCGCCGCGGCCGCGGCTGGCACTGGACGGATGTCGTCACCTGGATCTGGCTGATCTCGGGCGTCTTCCTGATGTTCGGCCCGGCCGTCTGGCTGGTCTTCTCCTCCTTCAAGACGCCGGCCGCCCTTGCCGAGTTCCCGCCATCCTTCCTGCCCTATGTCACCGAACAGGCCGTGGTGCCGGGTTACGACAAGCCGCTGCCGCTCTATACCGTGACGATGCCCGATGGCAGCAGCCGTGTGCTCGCCGAAGTCCGCCGCATCGGCATCATCGGCCAGATGGTCGATCCGAAACAGCCGGGTGAAATCGTCAAGGCGAACATCAAGGACCGCACCCCGGTGCGCCAGGTCGAATTCGCCGCCGGCAATTACACCGAGCCGTTCCAGCGCTTCGATTTCTTCCTGTTCCTACGCAACTCCGTCTTCGTGACCGTCATCGCGACGGCGATCACGCTGCTGGTCAATTCAATGGCCGCCTTCGCGCTGTCGAAATACCAGTTCCCCGGCCGCACTGCCGTTATGCTGATGATCCTGGCGACGCTGATGGTGCCGCTTTCGGTCATCGTCGTGCCGCTCTATTCCGTCATCGGCACCTTGAACCTCTTCGACAGCCTCTGGGGCGTCATCCTGCCGACGGTCGCCACCCCGACGGGTGTCTTCCTGCTCCGGCAATATATGCTGACCATCCCCGACGAGCTGATCGACGCCGCGCGCATGGACAAGGCCAGTGAATGGCAGATCTACTGGCGCATCATCCTGCCGCTGTCGGCGCCGGCGCTTGCGGTGCTGGCGATCTTCTCGGTCGTCTGGCGCTGGAACGATTTTCTCTGGCCGCTGATCGTGCTGTCGCGCAAGGAACTCTATACGCTGCAGGTCGGTCTCAACGTCTATGCCGGCGAGCTCAACGTGCAATGGCACTACATCCTCGCCATGACGGTCGTCTCGATGATCCCGGTCGTGCTGATCTTCGTCTTCCTGCAGCGCTTCATCACCACGGGCATTGCCGGCTCGGGACTCAAATAGTCAAACAGGAGAGTGCATGAGCGGGCTCGAGCTCAGGAACATTGTCAAGAATTTCGGCACCGTCGAGGTCATCCGTGATGTCTCGCTTGCCGTCGACGATGGCGAGTTCGTCGCTTTCGTCGGCCCTTCCGGTTGCGGGAAATCGACGCTGCTACGTCTGATCGCCGGCCTCGACAAGCCCACAGGCGGCAGCATCGCTATCGACGGCAAGGATGTGACCGAGATCGGCGCCGCCGACCGCGGCCTTGCCATGGTCTTCCAGTCCTATGCGCTCTATCCGCATATGAGCGTGCGGGAAAACCTGGCCTTCGGTTTGGAGAATACCAAGGTGGCCAAGGCCGAGATCGAAGCGCGCATCGCTGACGCCGCCCGCATGCTGGAAATCGAGCCCTTCCTGCAGCGCCGTCCCGGTCAGCTTTCCGGCGGCCAGCGCCAGCGCGTGGCGATCGGCCGCGCCATCGTCCGCCGGCCGGATGCCTTCCTGCTCGACGAGCCATTGTCCAATCTCGACGCCGAACTCCGGGTCAGCATGCGCGCCGAACTCGCCGCCCTCCACGCCCGCCTGAAGGCGACGATGATCTACGTCACCCACGATCAGGTCGAGGCGATGACGCTTGCCGACCGCATCGTCGTGCTTCGAAGCGGCAGGATCGAGCAGGTGGGAACGCCGTTGGAACTATACAACACGCCGGCCAACCGCTTCGTCGCCGGTTTCATCGGCGCGCCGCACATGAATTTCCTGGAAGGTGCGATCATCGGCCATGAGAATGGTTTCGCCGAGGTGGAAACCGTCGGCGGCCACCGTCTCTCGGTGATTGCTAAAGAGATGCGCCCAATCGGCGAAAGGGTCAGCATCGGCATCCGGCCCCAGCACATCACCCTTGCCGATGGAACTGGTGCGCGCAAGCTGGACACCCGCATCACCCTTGTCGAGGAACTGGGCTCGGAGACCGTCGTCCACGCCGACGCAGGTGGAAAGAAGTTGATCGCCGTCTTTGCCGGCCAGCAGCGCATGAAATCGGGCGACAGCCTGCCGCTGCATCTTGATCCCGCTGTGCTCCACCTCTTCGGCGAGGACGGCCGGCGTCTGTGCTGAGGCGGCGGCAAACCGCTCGTCAGCTTCCAGTCAGCCGTTCCCGAGTACACGAAGCAAGCGCGGTGTCGGCGTGATCATGGTGCAGGACTCGTTCGTGGTCGGCAGTCCGTCCTGTGATTCACGGGGTTCTCGGCTGGCCGCCTCCGACGCGAGAACACCATCCGGTCGACGGTCTCGTCATGGGCGACCAGAGTGTGCCAGGCAGCTGCGGCGAGGTGCAGCGCGAGCATCGCCAGGATAACTCTCGAACCGATCACATGATACGGCGCGATGGTGAACCAGAGGTAGCTCGCGACGAACCCCATGCAGGCCTGTCCGATGATTGCGGCGTAGAAGCCGTAATGAAGAGCCGTCGCGGCCCGGCCGGCCCATGAACCGGGCTTGCTGGATTCGGGCGGTTGAAGGAGACGAAGAACCAGCCGCAGGCCCATCAGCAGGCCAATCGCCATTCCCGCGTAGTTATGAAGCTGGTGCTGGGCGACGTCCCAATGTGATGGCGCGATACCCATGTGGACGGCGTGGTGAATTCTCTCGATGCTGCCGCCGGTCAGATACTGGACCGGCACCATGAAGGCGACGAGCCAATGGAGCCCTATCTGGGGCAGCGAGTAACCACTCTTCATCGATCCTCTCCGAGCGAGACGCGCAGATTAATCTGCGTCAGTTAATGCTTTCTCACCGCCTCATTGCCAAAGAATCTGAGTGCTACAGATCAACCCTCGATTGGAACATTTCCGCCGCCGCACAGTTGGGCCCCGGAAGGGAAACAGCCGAATGAGACTTGGAAGCATAGTCCGCTCAGTCCAGGTGTTCGTTGTCGTCCTGATGATGGCGGTGAATCCGTTCGGCATGGTCGAGGCGTCGCCCGCCGTTCCAAACCAGCACCAGCCGTCGGCTTCGGAGCAACATCGCGATGCCGGTAATCCTTGCGGGAACCTGACCGCATGCTGTTCGACGATGCACTGCTGCCCAATCCTGCCGCAACTCGCATCAATCGCAGCGCCTCTGATCGAACCGGGGATCCATGAAAGAATGTCGGCCGAGCACCGGCCGCTGCTGCTGACCCGCGCGATCGATCCGCCGCCCCGATCTCTGCCGGGCTGAGACAAATCGACATCAACCAGATTTCGGAGATCGAAACATGAAAACGTTCACCAAGCTTACCCTCTGCGCGGCGGCAGTCGCGGCTTTACTGGCCTTTTCTGCCACAGCTCAGGGTCAAAATACGATGGCCTATCCGGAGAAATGTAAGTCCGAAGGCATGAAGATGGACATGTCGATGTCCGGGGGCATGCCAATGGGCGAAATGACCGATTACCAGAAGGCATCGTCCGACGGCATGAAAGACATGCACCTGAACATGATGCAGGGAATGATGAAGAAGGATGCCGACGTCTCTTTCGTCTGCGGCATGATCGCCCATCACATGGGCGCGATCAGCATGTCGGAGGTTGAACTCAAGTACGGCGACAACGAAGAAGCCAAGCAGATGGCGCAGCGGATCATCGAGGCGCAGAGACAGGAGATCGAAGAAATGTCCAAGTGGGTGGACAAGCAAGTCAAGTAGGAGATTGCGCCATGCATCACATGTCGACTGAAATGAAAGCCTGCATCGACAACTGCCTCGCCTGCTACAGCGAATGCCTGTCGATGGCCATGGGACACTGCTTGGAACTTGGCGGGGAGCATACGAAGCCTCCGCACTTCAAGCTGATGATGGCTTGCGCGGAGATCTGCCGGATCTCTGCGCACTTCATGCTGATCGGCTCGGAACATCACAGGCACGTCTGCCGGGAATGCGCCGAAATCTGCGCCCAATGTGCCCATGAATGCGCCCGGGTCGGCGATATGCAGAGCTGTGTCGACGCCTGTCTCCGTTGCGCCGAGAGCTGTAAGAAGATGGCGGCCTGATCGGCGCATTCACCCTCTTTCTGCCTGCTGCATAGCTCCTGAAATCGAATTCGATTAAGGATAAACATCCATTTCCAATGTTACAGCGCCGCGCGCCTGAGGAGACGCGCGGCGCGGTCAACGAATATTGAAATTCGGTCACGGCATCGGATATCCGCTGCAGCATCATGGTCACCAATCCAGGCGGCGTCGTCGATGAGATTAACAGCTGACGCGAACAAGTTAGGACCGTTCGCCTTCATGGCAGCAGTTATTTTGACGGCAGCCGTGTCTTCGGCCGCGGAGGATGTCGTCACCATCCGGCAGGCGGACATGAAAGCCATGGCCGCAGCGGCAATGACGATTTCCGGCATGTTCAAGGATCCGTCGGCCTACAAGGCCAGCGAGTTCAAGTGGGCGGCCGATACCATCCGCGACAGGTCAGGAGGCGTTCTCTCCGCACATTTCGCGTCCGAGGCCAACAATCCGGCCGGACCGAAATCGAAGGCCGGGCCAAACATTCTCAAGGAGCGCGACCGGTTCGACCGCATCGCAAACGACCTGCGAGACTATGCCGCCGCGCTGGGTGCCGCCGCGGAAAAGAACCCCGGGCCAATGACCGCCAGCATGCGCATGAAGCCCGGAGAGGCGATGGGCGGCGGCCCTTTCGGCACCCACGTCCGCAATCAGCAGGAGTTGTCGGCGATGCCGGCGGAACATATGTTCCACCTGATGCTGCAGACCTGCACGACCTGCCACACCCGCTTCAGGATGGAGTAACGGCGCCCATGCGTGATTGTCATTGTCTGTCGTATCCACGCGTCTCGCCGTACGTCTGAAGATTCATCGAGGAACGGGACATGCCGGAGGCGGACAAGCCACCGTTGGAGCCACTCGACACACAAAGGCCCGCGCCGAAGCGCGAGCCGGGAATTTTCAAATCAAGACAGCTTTACTGGCTGTTCTTGTGGCTCTGTTGACCAGCTTTTACAGGCTGTTCATGGCTGCCGCCGCGGGTCCCGCTGGACTGCGCGTCGCTGCCACCTGAAGAGGAGCTGCGGGCGTTGGAGTCGTTCTTGTGACTCTGCTGCCCAGCTTTGACGTGCTGTTCGCGGGTTCCACCTTGGTTTGCCATACGGTTCTCCTTCGGTTTGAACGAGGCCACGTCGACCCCGAGGGAAGAACCTCGCTGAGGCGCATGTGTTCCCAATTTTAATATTTCGTGATCTCGTTTCGAAAACAGCGATGAGGAAGCGGACCGGGCGGGTAGGGAGCTCGCCTGCCATTTCGTTGGCCATCGGGAGAAAGCGGAAAAATCCCGATGTTTTCCAGCACCGTCGCGTCCGCTTAGCGCGGCCCGCAACCTCGCTTTGACAATGCCCGGTGGTGGCGGGAAGGTTCCGCAATCCACCCGATCCACCCATGCCGGAAGAGCCGCTGCAGCCCGCCGCCTCTTTCCAATTGACCTTGTCGCACTAGCTTAAAAGGCATGCAAAGAAAGGAGAAACCCATGTCCGACGCACCGAATACGGCGACCCCGGCGCGAAGAGTGTTGCGTGGGCGCCCCTATAGCATCAGCGAATTTGCCAGGAAATACCGGCTTGATGACGAGGAGGCCAAGCGCCTCTACGAGAAGTTCGGCCCCTCCGCAACCGAACTCGATCTGCTGATGGCGGCCAAGCGGCGCCCGCCGGGCTTGCCCACCAGTCTCGACGCCTGACGGCCGCCCCATGAGGATCCGCACCGGAAGCTGTCTTTGCGGGGCGGTTGCCTATCGCGTGGAAGGCGAACCGCTTCGTGTCGGCCTCTGCCACTGTGCCGATTGCCGCAAATCGAGCGGCTCCGCCTTCGTCTTCTTCGCGGTCTGGCCGCGCCGGGCTTTTTCCCACAGCGGCGAGATCGCCACCTTCGCCGGTCGCAGCTTCTGCCCCGCCTGCGGCGGCAGGCTGTTCTGCCTGCAGCAGGAGACGACAGAAATCCGCCTCGGCTCGCTCGACGATCCGCCGAGCGACCTTGCGCCGGACTACGAAGTCTGGATTAAACGGCGCGAGCCCTGGCTGCATCCGCTGCCGGGCGCGGGGCAATATGCCGAAGATGCTGACTGACGTGCGCTTCCCCGCCAAAACTTGACTTTCCTTACCAATATTTCATTTCCCCCGTCCGCAATTCCGTGCCACTTCGGCGGCAATGCTAATGCCCGGTTCATCTGCGCTGTGCTTATTTCGCAGCGGGGCCGAGACGGCTCCCGACTGATCGAGGATGACATGAACGATACCGGAGCCAGCAAGAAGACCGGGGCAGAGACAAACGGCGCGTCCGATCTCGCAGCGGTCCTTGCCGCATCGGGACGGCAGGGCAAGCGCAGCCGCTGGCGCGGACGTCTGCTTATTCTGCTGATTCTCGTCGCTGCTGCAGCCGGCGCCGCATACTTCTATGTGGGGCGCGGGCAAAGCGAAGTGAGCTATGCCACCCAGCCGGCAAAACGCGGCGACCTGACGGTGCTCGTCACCGCCACCGGCTCGGTGCAGCCGACCGAGCAGGTCGATATATCGAGCGAACTTTCCGGCACGGTCCGCGACGTCAACGTCGATTACAACAGCACGATCAAATCGGGCGACGTGCTGGCGCAACTCGACACCAACAAGCTCGAGGCGGATGTGAAGAGCTCACGCGCCAAGCTCAATTCGGCCAAGGCGAATGTCGCCAAGGCCAATGCCGACCTGCAATCAGCAAGCACCTCGCTCGAGCGGCTGAAGAGCCTGGTCAAGAGCAACGTCTCCACCCAGCAGAGCCTCGACGACGCCAGCTACAAATATGATTCCGCCGTCGCCGCCAAACAGATCAACGAAGCCGAGGTCCTGGCCTCGGAGGCCGATCTGCAGCTTGCCGAGGTCAATCTCGCCAAGGCGAAGATCATCTCGCCGATCGACGGCGTGATCCTCACCCGCGCCGTCAATCCGGGTGCGACGGTCGCAGCCTCGCTTTCGGCGCCAATCCTTTTCACCATCGCCGGCGATTTGAAGAAGATGGAGCTGCAGGTCGATGTCGACGAGGCCGATGTCGGCCAGATCGCTGTCGGCCAGAAGGCGAAGTTTTCGGTGGACGCCTATCCCGACCGGAGCTTTCCGGCCGAGATCGAGCAGATCCGCTTCGCCTCCGAAGTGGTCAATAATGTCGTGACCTATAAGGCGGTCCTCTCCGTCGACAATGCCGACCTCTTGCTGCGTCCCGGCATGACGGCGACCGCCGACATCACCGTCGAAGCTGTCAAGGACACGCTGATGGTGCCGAACACCGCGCTACGTTATGCTCCCCCCCAGGCGGGACCGCGCGGCCGCGGCATTTTTGGGATCTTCGGCCCGCCACGTCAACGCGGCGGCAATTCAGGTCAGGCGTTGACGGGAGCGCAACGGCGCGTCTGGGTGCTGCGCGACGGCCGGCCCTCACCTGTCGTCATCCAGGTCGGCTCGTCCGACGGCCAGTTCACCCAGGTCGCCTCCGGTGACCTCAAGGAAAACGACGCATTGGTGACCGACGCCACGACGCGTGCGAACTAGGCGGAGAGACGGATGGCAAGCCCGCCGCTCATCGAATTCAGGCAGGTCTCGAAAATCTACGGCGAGGGCGAGGCGGCGATCCGCGCGCTCGACCATGTCGACCTTACGATCGACACTCACGAATTCGTCGCGATCATGGGTCCATCGGGCTCCGGCAAGTCGACGGCGATGAACATCCTCGGCTGCCTCGACGTGCCGAGTGCTGGCGATTACATCTTCGAAGGTATTCCGACTAGCGGCTTCGACCGAAGCCAGCTGACGCTTCTGCGCCGCCATATGCTCGGCTTCGTCTTCCAGGGCTTCAACCTGTTGTCGCGCACCTCGGCCGTCGAAAATGTCGAGCTGCCGCTGATCTATCGCGGGATGGCGGTGCGCGAGCGGCGCGAACGGGCCCGCGAAGCCCTGGCGCTGGTCGGGCTGTCCGGCCGCGAACATCACAAGACCCAGGAACTATCGGGCGGCCAGCAGCAGCGTGTCGCCATCGCCCGCGCCATCGTCACCGAACCGGCGCTTCTGCTCGCCGACGAGCCGACAGGCAATCTCGACACCAGGACCAGTGTCGAGATCATGGATCTGATGACCCGGCTGAACCGCGAGCAGGGCATCACCATCGTCATTGTCACGCACGAACCCGATATCGCCGCCTATGCCCAACGGCTGCTGCGTTTTGTCGACGGCAAGCTGGAGACGGAGGTCGAGCATCGCAGGAGGGCGGATCATGTTCTTTGAGACGCTGAAGCTGGCATTGCGCGCCATCAGCCGCAACATGCTTCGCTCGTTCCTGACCGTGCTCGGCGTCGTCATCGGCGTCGCCGCCGTTATCGCGCTGGTGACGATCGGCAATGGCACGACCGCGCAGGTCTCGACCGAACTGTCGCGGCTCGGCACCAACATGCTGTTCGTCCGCCCCGGCCAGTTCGGCCCCGGCCGGGCAAGCTCCGAGGCCAAACGCTTCAGCGTCAAGGATGTCGCCGCCATCCGCGATCAGATCGGCGGCCTTAGAGCCGTGGCGCCGCTCAACCAGTCCACTGCGACCGTGATTTTTGGCGGCCAGAACCATTCGACCAGCGTCTCCGGCACCACCAACGACTATTTCGTGGCGCAGGATTGGAGCCTGGCGCTCGGCCGCAATTTTACCCCCGCCGAGGAACGCGGCCAGTCCCGCTGCATCATCGGCGAGACGGTGCGTTCGCAGCTCTTCGGCGCCGCCGATCCGATCGGTCAGCAGATCCGCGTCGGTAAGGTTTCATGCCCGGTTATCGGCGTGCTCGCCAAGCGCGGCCAGTCCGGCATGGGCACCGACCAGGACGATGTCGTCATCATGCCGGTCAAGGTGTTCCAGCGGCGCATCAGCGGCAACAGCAACGTGCCGCAGATCATCATCTCGGCGCGCGACGGCGTCTCCACAGCCAAGGTGCAGTCCGATGTCGAAGATCTGCTGCGCGAGCGCCGCAAGATCGTGCCCGGCCGGCAGGACGATTTCAACGTCAACGACATGACCCAGATCGCCGAGGCGATGACCGGCACGACGACGTTGCTGACCGGCCTGCTCGGCGCCGTCGCCGCCATCAGCCTGCTCGTCGGCGGCATCGGCATCATGAACATCATGCTGGTCTCCGTCACCGAGCGCACCCGCGAAATCGGCATTCGCCTGGCGATCGGCGCGCTCGAAAACCAGGTGCTGACCCAGTTCCTGGTCGAAGCGGTGGCGCTGTCACTGTTCGGCGGCATCACCGGCATCGTGCTTGGCCTGAGCCTCGGCTTCGGCGCGGTGACGCTCCTAAAAGTCCCCTTCGTTTTCAGCCCGATGATGGTCGCCGTCGCCTTCCTCTTCTCCGCCGCAATCGGCATGATCTTCGGCTATTTCCCGGCAAGACGGGCGGCACAGCTCAATCCGATCGAGGCGCTGCGGCATGAGTAAAAGGCGGGCGACCAATGGCTAGAGAGATGCAAGGGCGCGTGCCATGCGTCCCAACGCTTCCGCGAGGACTGAGCGCGGACAACCGACGTTGAGGCGGATGAAGCCTTCTCCACCTGGCCCATAGACGCGTCCATCGTACAAGTTGACCCCAGCCCGTTCGACGAAGAATCGATGAACGCCTCCCACTTTTGCGTCTAACCCCCGTGCGTCCAGCCAGATCAGATATGATGCGTCCGGTCGCATGGGCCTGATGCCCGGAAGATCGCTGGCCGCGATGCTCGATACGAGATCGACATTCTCCTGGACATAGGATGTAAGGCCGTCGAGCCACTGATCGCCCGAGCTATATGCGATTTCAAGTGCTAACCGCCCGAAATAATTCGCGTTCAGCATGAACGATGCTTGCATGGCTTGGAACAGCTCCTCGCGGCGTTTCGGGTCCGCAACCGAGAGGGTAGCCGCAGGTACACCGGCCAAGTTGAATGTCTTGGTCGGAGCAGTGCAGATGAAGGATTTCGCTGCCGCGGCGTCGCTGATAGAGGAGTATACCGTGTGGGGGCGGTCGTTTAGTCGAATATCGCAGTGAATGTCGTCGGAGATGACCAGAATGCCATGGCGCTCACACATCGCGTCGAGGCTCTGAAGCTCCTCACGTGTCCAGGCCTTTCCAGCAGGGTTGTGCGGATTGCACAATAAAAATGCGCGGGCACCGCTTGCAGCTTGCCGTTCAAAATCCTCCAGATCGAGCTCGTAGGCGCCGTCCACAAGCCTCAGGCGGTTGATGAGGAGGTTCCTGCCGTTCTCGCGGATGACTTGGAAATATGGGGAATAGACCGGAGCTTGAACGATGACGCCGTCACCGGGCTGCGTAAAGGTGCGTAAAATCACCGCGACTGAGGGCATGATCGCCGGAGCAGGAAGCAGCGTCTCGATATCAACGTTCCAGCCGTGGCGGCGCTCGAACCACGATTTTACGATTTCGTAGTGGTGCGGATCGCGCTTCGTATAGCCATAAATACCATGGTCAACGGCCTCGCGCAGGCGTGCAATCACCGGCTCTGGCGCACGAAAGTCCATGTCGGCCGTCCAAAGCGACACCAGTCCATCGCCCTCGACGCGGGGAGAGAATTCATCCCATTGGTTGGCCCATTTCGCTGACCCGAACTGGCTGCGATCATGAACAACATCAAAGCTCAACTCCGTAGCGGCCAGTTTCCTGGTCGCCGGCACACGTGACTGTATCATCGGCTTAGATTCCTAGTAGTAATGTGTGCGCCAGCCGCGCGATTGAACGGGCGGGACGATCACCTCAGGCCTGAAGCTCAACTGCGGTCTCGACGTCACCAGCCGGCGCGTATTTCGGATTGTCCAGCATCGAGATTTCCTATGATTTGTGACCGCGCGCGAGATGACGTTCCACGGACATGGAATACCGAGACATCCCAAAGCAGAAGATCCAGTAGACAACCGCGGCGAATAGGTAGCCGGTTGACGAGATCGTTGGCCCCGCCCAGGTCGGATCGATGCGGGCCGTTTCAATCGCTCGCAGGAAGTCCGCTATGCCGACAATCGCGACGAGCGTCGTATCCTTGAAAAGTCCTATGAATGTCGAAACGATGCCGGGAATCACGATCGCGAGCGCTTGAGGCAGGATGATGAGCCACATGATCGTGAAGTAGCCGAGGCCCAGAGCCTGAGCGCCTTCGTATTGCCCACTGGGGATAGCCTGCAGGCCGGCACGCACCACCTCGGCCATGTAAGCCGCGGAGAAGAGGGCAGTGCCGATCATCGGGCGCAAAAGCCTGTCCGGCGTAAGCGCCTCAGGCACGAAGAGGGGCATCATGAAGTTCGCCATGAAGAGCACGGTGATAAACGGTACGCCTCGGACAACCTCGATATAGAAGACGCAAACGGCTTTGACGATAGGGAGTTCGGAACGTCTGCCGAGCGCGAGAACGATACCAAATGGCAGCGAAAACACGATCCCTATGACGGACATCAAGAGGGTGATCATCATCCCGCCCCAGAGGGTGGTGTCTATGACCGGTAGGCCAATCGTTGCCACGCCACGAAGCAGCGCAAACGCCACAATGGGATAGATTCCGAAAAACAGCAGTGCTGCCATGTTCCGACGCGGGGCATTCCGCCATAGGAGCCAACCGATCAAGGAAGCACCAACCACCTGCGTTAAGTCGACGCGCCAGCGCTCGGTTGCTGGATATGCTCCATAGCGAAGATAGTTCAGTTTAGCGCCGATAAAGGACCAGCATGCACCGTCGGGATTGATGCGACAGGCTTCGCTGTCACCGCTCCACACCGCCTTAAACAACGCAAAGCTCAGGAATTGCGAAACGAGCCACACCGCCAGACCGGTGAAGCACACGGTCAACAGGCAGGAAAAGGGACTTGAGAACAGGTTCTTTCGTGTCCAAGTCACGAGGCCGGGCTGGATGTCGCCCGGAGGCGGGACAGCAGGCAGATATTCATGCTGATATGGAGCCGGTGCATGAAGAGTTTCGTTCATCTCATCTCTCCACGAGCGCGAAACGCTGATTGAAGCCGTTCATGGCGGCCGATGTGATCAAGGAGATGACGAGATAGACTGCGAGCGTTATGGCCATCACCTGGACCGCCGCTCCCGTTTGGTTGAGCACCGATCCTGCGAAGACCTGAACGAGGTCGGGATAACCGATGAAAACAGCGAGCGACGAGTTCTTGATCAAATTCAGATATTGACTGGTCAGAGGCGGGATGATGATCCGCAAAGCTTGCGGGACCACAACGAGGCGCAACGTTTTGCCGTTCGAGAAACCGAGTGCGTGGGCTGCTTCTGTCTGCCCCCTGGAAACGGCCTGAATGCCGCCACGGACGATCTCGGCGATGAATGACGCGGTGTAGACAGAAAGACCGATCAGGAGAGCCGCGAACTCGGGATAGATTTGCAGGCCGCCGCGGAAATTGAAACCCTTCAATTCCGGATAGATGAAGGTCCAGGGGTTGCCCACCACCAGAGAAGCAAGCAGGGGCAGCCCGATAAGGGCGATTAGGGTGACGAGTAAGATCGGAAGCTGCTTGCCCGTTCGCTTCTGGACCGTCCGAGTGTAGGCTCCAAATGCGACAGCCACAGCCACCGCGGCAACAACTGCCACACCGATCCAGCCGGCCCCTGCCTGAAGCTCAACCGCCGGCATTATTATTCCGCGGTTGTTGAGGTAGATTCCCCCTGGAAGGGAGATCGATGCCTTTGGAGCAGGCAGCGGCTTGAGGACTGCATTGTACCAGAACAGAAGTTGAAGCAGCAGCGGGACATTGCGGATGACTTCGACATATGAGGCCGCGACCTTGGCTGCTATCCAGTTGGCGGAAAGGCGAGAAATACCGACGAGGAAGCCGATGACCGTGGCAAGCATGATACCGATTGCGCTGACCAGGAGCGTATTGGCAACACCCACCCAAAAAGCCTGGCCGTACGTCGATAAGCTGTCGTATGGGATCAGCGTCTGATTGATCTGGAAGCCTGACGTCTGCTTCCAGAAATCAAAGGTAAGAGGAATGCCGCGCTGTTTCATGTTGGAAACAGTTTGGGTTGCAACCCCGGCGATGATCACTGCAAGGCTCACAGCCAATGCGGTTTGATAAGCGATCCCGCGAAGCTTTTTGTCATAGAACGAGAAGTTCCTGCGCACCTGCGTAGGCTGAGAGATGGCAACCATTCGTTCCTCCAACTATGAAGAGGCCGCCGCTCCTCGTGGCGGCCTCGTGGATCAACGGATGGGGGGTGCGTACTGAAGGCCACCGGCGTTCCAGAGCGCATTCACGCCACGTTCTATCTTTAAGGGAGATTCCTTGCCGATCGAACGCTCGAAAATCTCGGAATAGTTGCCGACCTGCTTGATGATGTCCTGAGACCAGGTTTCTCCGAGCCCGACGTCCTTGCCGAAGCTTCCTTCGACGCCCAGGAGGCGGCGAATGTTCGGATCGTCGGAATGCTTCATTTCGTCGATATTCTTCGAGGTGACGCCGAATTCTTCGGCAGCCAGCATAACATTGAGCGTCCACTTGGCGACGTTCAGCCACTGGTCGTCACCCTGGCGGACTGCCGGACCCAGCGGCTCCTTCGAAATGATTTCAGGGAGCACAACATTCTCTTCGGGCTTCGCCATACGAATGCGCGCAGCGTTCAAGCTCGATGTGTCTGCGGAAAAAACGTCGCAACGCCCTTCTTCGTAGGCCTTGATAACAGCCTCTTCATCCGCAAAACCGACGGCACTGTAGCTCATGCCGTTGGTGCGGAAATAGTCGGCAAGGTTCAACTCGGCAGTAGTCCCCTGCGAAACGCAAATCGAAGCACCATCCAGATTCTTAGCAGACTGTATTTTCTCGGACTTGCGAACCATAAAGCCTTGGCCGTCGTAGAAATAAGTGCCGGCAAAGATGATACCAAGGGAGGTGTCGCGCGAGGATGTCCAGGTCGCATTATGGGCCAGGATGTCGATCTCACCGGACTGGAGCGCAGTAAATCGATCCTTGGCGTTGAGCGGTATGAACTTGACCTTCGTGGCATCGCCGAGGACGCCAGCGGCCACAGCACGGCAGTAGTCGACGACGAAGCCTGTCCATTTCCCATCGTTGTCAGGGACGCTGAAACCCGCCGTTGCCGGATTTGTCCCACATGTGAGCACACCTTTTGCCTTAACGTCGTCCAATGTCCCCGCCCAGACGGGGCATGCATGGGCGGCGATTGCTGCGCCGAAAACTGTAGCCAGTAATTTTCGCATTGAATGATCCCCTTTTTTAATTCTGTAAAAGAGGGTGGCTCGCTGGCGGCTAATCGTCAAATTGATTGTCGTCATCAACTTTATGAATGAAATTCATTCGGTGCCGCGGCCGTAATTTCCTCGCATCCATATCTAACGCCGGGCACACAGCCGGATGATGACGCTTGGATGCTTGTCGACGCTCCTCATCGCGCGACGATATTGTTTGCCAGTATGAGTTCGTTTTTTCTGATTTGAGCGGCGTGGTACAATTCGGTTATCAATCGACGCAGCCAGAGTGTTCCCTGATCGGCAGACATCTGCCGATGAGTGACGAGGTTCGTGCTGACTGAGGGAATGGGAATAGGCGGCGACAGGAGTGTCACCTCGCTTGCTTCATCAAGCATTTGAAAAATGCCGTCGCCACAATGCGTGATCAAGTCGGTCCCTCTGAGCACCCAGGGCATCACCAAGTAGTTCGAAATGGTTGCAACGACCTTTCGCCTAAGGCCACGCTCTTTGAGTGCCCCATCCGCCAACCCCTCAGAAAGACCATCGGCGGAAATTTGAAGGTGAGAGGCTGTAAGGTAATCTTCCAAACTCAACGGAACCTTGGCGATTTGGCTGCCACTCCAAACGGCACACAGCATCCTGTCCTGTCCAAGCTCGGTTTTTGTCAGGTTGGGGTCGTCTTTCAGACTTGCGCCCGTCAAAGTGCAGTCGACCTGGCGGAAATAATCTGCGCTTTCGGCTTCGGCGCGGTTCGCAGGGATGACATTCAGGGTGGCGTGTGGCGCCTGTCTGGAGAATTCCCGGATGAGACCCGGGAGGAAAATCATCGCATGATAGTCGGTGAGCCCCACGCGGAACTTTCGTTCGGTCGTTGCCGGGTCGAAGACTTTATATCGTCCGATCGACGTGCGAATTTTTCCGAGGGCATCAGATATGCCCCCGATAAGCTCTAATGCGCGCGGCGTTGGCCTCATCAATCCGCCGTCGCGGGTAAAAAGCTCGTCCTTGAAAATGATGCGAAGCTTGGCGAGCGAGTGACTGACCGCGGATTGGGTCCGGCCCAGATGATCGGCAGCGCTCGTCACGCTCCGCTCTTGCATCAGGACATCGAATACGCGCAGAAGATTGAGATCAACGTCGTCAGAAGACATTCCAGACTCCATGAAACTGCCTCATGGCTTCCATCGAAGCATTTCGTCTCGCGCATGACAATCGTCGGGTGCGGGACGTCGATATCTCATAGCGAGTTCGATGGCACTGAACGCTGAAGGGACAGGCTTCCACGAAGCCATCCTTCATGGGCACTTAGCCTTGAGACGGGTGGTTAACATGTTGTCGGCATGATGATATATCAGATGACCGCGCCGGATGCGGCACGCACATAAGATATATCAGTGGCATTGGACTCCAGCATGCAGACGTCACAGA
Source organism: Rhizobium sp. NZLR1 (assembly GCF_017357385.1). Classification (NCBI taxonomy): domain Bacteria; kingdom Pseudomonadati; phylum Pseudomonadota; class Alphaproteobacteria; order Hyphomicrobiales; family Rhizobiaceae; genus Rhizobium; species Rhizobium sp. NZLR1. The sequence goes on from NZ_CP071632.1 coordinate 2,245,804, forward strand.
GCCATCTAGCTTATCTCGCGCTCGAGCATCTGATCGTCACGCTGGCGCTGAAGCCCGGGGCGCTGGTTACCGAAAAACAGCTAATCGATATGGCGGGCCATGGGCGTACGCCGGTGCGCGAGGCGATCCAGAAGCTTGCCTGGCAGGGGCTGATCCTGGTGAAGCCGCGCGTCGGGCTGCAGGTGGCCGAGATCGCGCCGGAAGACCACGGCAATGTCATGCAGGTGCGCCGCGAGCTGGAGCCGATCGCAGCTAGCCTCGTTGCCGAACATGCAACCGACGAGCAGCGTGAACGCCTCATCGACTGCGCGCGTGCGATGGAGGAATGCGCCGTCACCGGCGATCTCGCCGGCTTCTTCGCCGCCGACAAGGCTTTCGACGAAATCCTTGAGGAGGCCTGCCCGAACGGCTTCATCATGGCAGCGCTCGGCCCGGTGCAGACGCATTCACGTCGCCTCTGGTATTCGACGGCAAGCCCGGAGCGCATGGATCGCGCCATCGCGCTGCATGTCGCCGTCATCCGCGCCATCCATCAGGGCAATCAGGATGAGGCGCGCGCCGCGATGGCGGTGCTGATCGACTATCTCGCCCAGACATAGAAACGGCCCCGTTTCCGGAGCCGCTGTCAGATCTGATTGTCGGAAAACGTCAGCCGACGAAAGCGCGTTCGATGACGAATTCGGCGGGCTTGCTATTGGCGCCTTCATCGAGGCCGGCCTTTTCGAGCAGTTCCTTGGTATCCTTCAGCATCGCCGAGGAACCGCAGATCATGCCGCGGTCGATCACCGGGTCGAGCGGCGGCACGCCGAGATCGGTAAACAGCTTGCCGGAGGAGATCAGGTCGGTGATGCGGCCGCGATATTCGAAATCCTCGCGCGTGACCGTCGGATAATGCCGCAGCTTGTCGCCGACGACTTCCTTCAGCAACTCGTCGTTCTGGATCTCGTGCACCAGGTCGAAGCCGTATTTCAGCTCGGCGACATCGCGTGTCGTGTGGGTGAGGATGACTTCCTCGAACTTCTCATAAGTCTCTGGATCGCGGATCAGGCTGGCGAAAGGCGCAATGCCCGTTCCCGTCGAGAACATGTAGAGACGGCGGCCGGGGGTCAGCGCATCGAGCACCAGCGTGCCGGTGGGCTTCTTGCGCATCAGTACCTGGTCGCCCGGCTTGATCGCCTGCAGATGCGAGGTGAGCGGGCCGTCCGGCACCTTGATCGAGAAGAATTCAAGCTCTTCGGCCCAGGCTGGGCTGGCGATCGAATAGGCGCGGAAAACCGGCTTGCCCTCGACCATCAGGCCGATCATCGCGAATTCGCCGGAACGGAAACGGAAGCCCTGCGGCCGGGTCATCGTGAAGCGGAAGAGCCGGTCGGTATAGTGGGTGACATCGAGCACCGTCTCGGCATAGACGCCGGCGGGGATGGACAAGGCGAAGTCTTCGGTCTTTGCAGGCGCGTTCATTGCGGTAGCGGATCCCGTATTCGTCGGATGAACTGTCGGATGCGAGCGAGATATTACAAATCGCGCCCGAATTAAAGGTATTCCATTCCACGCACCACTCCTGAAGGGAAATATGCATGCCATTGTCAGGATTCAATGGCTCGCGGGCAATGTCGTATTTCCCGCTGGCGAAGCCCGGCAAAGGATGCATATTAGGGCGGCGCGCCTGATATCGATGCCGGTTTTCGGCAAAAACGGTGCGACAACAAAGACCTACGGCGTCGGGACCCGATTCAGCAAGAGGGGTCCGGTGATAGTTGGCGAAAAAAGATGCTTGCCGGGGCGAGCGCGATAGGGCGGTCGGGGGAATATGAAGATTTTCAAGTACAAGCGTGTTCCTTACGCGGAGATGCGCGCCTTTTCCGTCCATATCCTGACGGCCTCCGGCTCCTTCCTTGCCTTTCTCGGCGTCGTTGCCGCCGCTGAGCACCGCTTCATCGACATGTTCTGGTGGCTGGGCCTTGCCCTTCTCGTCGACGGCATAGACGGGCCGATCGCCCGCAAGGTGCGCGTCAAGGAAGTGCTGCCGAACTGGTCTGGCGATACGCTCGACAATATCATCGACTACGTCACCTATGTGCTGCTGCCGGCTTTCGCGCTCTATCAGAGCGGCATGATCGGCGAGCCCTGGTCCTTCGTCGCCGCCGGCATGATCGTCATCTCAAGCGCCATTTACTATGCCGATATGGGCATGAAGACCGAGGAGTACTTCTTCTCCGGCTTCCCTGTCGTCTGGAACATGATCGTTTTCACGCTGTTCGTCATCGATGCCAGCGCGACGACGGCGCTCGCCGTCGTCATCGTTTCGGTGGTGCTGACCTTCCTGCCGATCAATTTCCTGCACCCGGTCCGCGTCAAAAGGCTGCGCCCGCTCAATCTCGGCGTCTTCTTCCTGTGGTCGGCGCTGGGCATCTTTTCGCTGCTGATGCACTTCGACACACCCGAATGGGCGCTCATTCTCTTCATCGTGACCGGGCTCTATCTTTACGTCATCGGTGCGGTGCTGCAATTCTTCCCCGCTCTCGGACGCGAAGCATAGGACAAGCCAGATGACCAAAACGCAGGCGGTTTCATTCTCGAGGACGGGCGGGCCGGAGGTTTTCGACTATGTCGAGCTCGACCTCTCGCCGCCCTCAGTCGGTGAGGTGCAGATCGGCCAAGCGGCGGTCGGCCTCAATTTCATCGATGTCTATTTCCGCAACGGCTCCTACAAGGTGCCGCATCTACCCTTCGTCACCGGCAAGGAGGGCGCCGGCACCGTGACATCGGTCGGCCCCGGCGTTACGGATTTCAAGCTCGGTGACCGTGTCGCCTATGCCAGCGCCGACGGCGCCTATAGCGCTGAGCGCAATATCGAGACGCGCCATCTGGTGCATGTGCCTGACGGCATCGAGCTCGAAACGGCGGCGGCGATGATGTTGAAGGGCATGACTGCCGAATATCTGCTGAACCGCACCTTCAAGGTCGGCCCTGAGACAGTGCTGTTGTTTCATGCCGCAGCAGGCGGCGTCGGGCTGATCGCCGGCCAATGGGCAAAGGCGCTCGGCGCTACCGTCATCGGCACGGCGGGCTCCGAAGACAAGGTCCAGCTGGCGCTCGCCCATGGCTACGACCATGTGATCAACTACAAGAGCGAGGACTTCGCCGTCCGCGTCCGCGAGATCACCGCCGGCAAAGGCGTCGATGTCGTCTACGATTCGATCGGCCGGGATACTTTTCCACAGTCGCTCGATTGCCTGAAGCCGCGCGGCCTTTTTGCCTCCTTCGGCCAATCCTCCGGGCCGATCGAGAATTTCACCCTGGCGATGCTGGCGCAGAAGGGGTCGCTGTTTGCGACGCGGCCGACGCTATTCACCTACATCGCCGCGCGCCAGGAATTGATCGACAGTGCAAAGGCGCTATTTGATGTTGTGCAAAGCAACAAAGTGCGTATCAATATCAATCAAACCTATCCGTTACGTGAGGTTGGGCAGGCTCACGCGGATCTGGAAACAAGAAAAACAACAGGAACGACGCTGCTGATTCCATGAGATCCGATCGGACCGGTTGGCAGAAGAAATGAGGGGAACGTGTCGCCATTGAATGTGCCGGAGTCCGGTGCGTTATTATCCGTCCAGAAGCTGACGAAGTTCTTCGGTGGCTTTGCAGCCTGCAATGAAATCGATCTCGATATCGCGCCGGGCGAAATTCATGCGCTTCTCGGCGAAAATGGCGCCGGCAAATCCACGCTGGTGAAGATGCTGTTCGGCGTACTGGAGCCGACGGACGGGCATATCCTCTGGCAGGGCAAGCAGGTCTCGATCACCTCGCCGGGTGAAGCCCGCAAGCTCGGCATCGGCATGGTCTTCCAGCATTTTTCGCTGTTCGAGGCGCTGACGGTTGCCGAAAACATCGCGCTCTCGCTCGATGACGCCATCCCGATCGACAGGATCGCCGAGGAGGCGAGGGCACTGTCGCAGGCTTACGGCCTGCCGCTCGATCCGCACGCCCATGTTGCCGATCTCTCGGTCGGCGAGCGCCAGCGCATCGAGATCGTCCGTGCGCTGCTGCAAAATCCGAAGCTGATCATTCTCGATGAGCCGACCTCGGTGCTGACGCCGCAGGAGGCCGACAGGCTGTTCGAGACGCTGTTCAAGCTGCGCGCCGAGGGCCGTTCGGTTCTCTATATCAGCCACCGCCTGGAAGAGGTGCAGCGCATCTGCGACCGCGCCACCGTGCTGCGCCATGGCCGCGTCACCGGTGCCTGCGATCCGAAGCAGGAAACGCCCGCCTCGCTCGCCCGCATGATGGTCGGCAGCGAGGTGGCGACTGTCACCCATCCGGAGTGCAGCGACAAGGGCGAGGTGCAGCTTGCCGTTGCCAACCTTTCCGTCGCCGCCCGCACGCCTTTCGCCATGCCGCTGCGTGACGTCTCGATGACGGTCCGCGCTGGCGAAATCCTCGCCATTGCCGGTGTCGCCGGCAACGGCCAGAGCGAGCTCTTCGATGCGCTGTCCGGCGAATATCCGGTCGCGTCGCCCGACGCAATCATCATCCGTAAAAGGCCGGTCGGCACCCAGGGCATCACCGCTCGCCGCCTGCTCGGCGCCGGCTTCGTGCCGGAGGAGCGTCACGGCCATGCCGCCGTTTCCGCCATGAAACTGTCGGACAATCTGGTGCTCGCCCGCAGCCAGTCGGACCGCAAGGCGTTTCTCGGCCTGCTCGGCATCATCCGCCATGGAGCGGTGAAATCTGCCGCGCGGCGGATTTCCGAGGCCATGGATGTCCGCAAGAGCGGCGATGATCCGGCCGCCGGCTCCTTGTCCGGCGGAAATCTGCAAAAGTTCATCGTCGGCCGCGAGCTCGACCGCCAGCCGGCGGTGCTCGTCGTCAACCAGCCGACCTGGGGCGTCGATGCGGGTGCTGCTAGCCGCATCCGCCAGGCATTGGTCGATCTGGCCAGAAGCGGTTCGGCGGTTGTCGTCATCAGCCAGGATCTCGACGAGATCTTCGAAGTGGCGACCGATATCGCCGTCATCTGCGAAGGCCGCCTTTCCAGCCCGGCTGCGGCCGGCGAGCTGACGCGCGAAAAGATCGGCCTGCTGATGGGTGGCCTGCACCAGAGCGGCAATGCCCCGGAGGCGCGCCATGCGCATTGAAGAGGCGCCCCATGCGCATTGAAGAGGCAGCCCATGCGCATTGAACTCGAAAAACGCCCCGACATCTCGAAGCTCTACGCTTTCGTCTCGCCGCTGCTGGCCCTTGTGCTGACTCTGATCTTCGGCGCCATCATGTTCGCAATGCTCGGCAAGGACCCTGTGGAGGCGCTGAACGCCTTCTTCGTCGAGCCGCTGCTCGAGGTCTGGTCGCTGCACGAACTGGCGATCAAGGCAGCACCCCTCATCCTGATCGCCGTCGGCCTGGCCGTCTGCTATCGCTCGAACAACTGGAATATCGGCGCCGAAGGCCAGTTCACCATCGGCGCCATCACCGGCTCCTATCTGCCGATCGTCTTTTACGATTGGCATTCGCCGCTGGTGCTGCCGCTGATGCTCATCCTCGGTGCGCTCGGCGGTGCGCTTTTCGCCGCCATTCCGGCGCTGCTGAAAGCGCATTTCAACACCAATGAGATCCTGACATCGCTGATGCTGGTTTATATCGCCCAGCTCTTCCTCGATTGGCTCATTCGCGGCGCCTGGCGCGATCCGAAGGGCTTCAACTTCCCGGTCTCGCGCGATTTCGCCCCTGAGGCGGTGCTGCCGGCGATCTGGGAAGAATCGGGCCGGGCGCATTGGGCCTTTATCTTCGCCATAGTCGCGGCCATCGGCGTCTGGTTCATGCTGCGTTATACGCTGAAAGGCTTCGAGATCGTCGTGCTCGGCCAATCGGAGCGGGCAGGGCGCTTTGCCGGCTTCTCGTCGAAGAAGATGATCTGGTTCAGCTTTCTGTTTTCGGGCGCTCTTGCCGGCCTTGCCGGGATAGCCGAGGTCTCCGGCTCGATCGGCCACCTGCAGCCGGCGATCTCGCCGGGCTACGGCTTCACCGCCATCATCGTCGCCTTTCTCGGCCGCCTCAATCCGCTCGGCATCATCGCCTCCGGCCTGGTGCTGGCGCTGACCTATCTCGGCGGCGAGGCGGCACAGCTGTCGCTCGGGGTCTCCGACAAGGTCACCCGCGTCTTCCAGGGGCTGTTGCTGTTCTTCGTGCTGTCCTGCGATACGCTGATCTATTACAAAATCCGCATTGTCTGGTCGCGGCTAAGGGGCGAGGCGGCATGAGCATCTTCGAAGCCATTCTGCTGACGGTCATCACCGCCTCGACGCCGCTCGTCATCGCCGCCCTCGGCGAACTCGTCACCGAGCGTTCCGGCGTGCTCAATCTCGGCGTCGAAGGCATGATGATCATGGGCGCGGTTGCCGCTTTTGCCGGCGCGCAAATGTCGGGCTCGCCCTATGTCGGCATCGTCTGCGGCATTGCGGCAGGCGCGCTTTTCTCTCTTCTCTTCGCCTTCCTGACGCTGACCCTGGTGGCAAACCAGGTGGCGACGGGATTGGCGCTCACCCTTCTCGGCCTCGGCGCCTCCGGCATGCTTGGCGAGGCCTATGTCAGCGTGCCCGGCATCCGGCTGGGAGAGATCGTTATCCCGGGCCTGTCGGATATTCCGGTCATTGGCCACGTTCTCTTCAGGCAGGATCTGGTCTTCTACCTGTCGATTGCGCTTGTCGTCGGTGTCAGCTGGTTCCTGTTCCGCAGCCGCGCCGGGCTGAAGCTGAGAGCGATCGGCGACAGTCACGGTTCGGCCCATGCGCTCGGCATTCAGGTTATCCGCACGCGATATCTGGCGGTGATGTTCGGCGGCGCCTGCGCCGGTCTTGCCGGCGCCCAACTGTCGCTTGTCTACACCCCGCAATGGGCGGAGAACATGTCGGCCGGCCGCGGCTGGATCACGCTGGCGCTGGTGGTGTTCGCCTCCTGGCGGCCGTGGCGGGTTTTTGCCGGCGGCTATCTCTTCGGCGCGGTCACCATCCTGCAGCTGCACGCGCAGGCATTCGGTCTCGGCATTCCCTCGCAGTTCCTCTCGATGCTGCCCTATGCCGCGACTATTGTGGTTCTCATCATCATTTCCCATAATCGGCGCACGACGTTGATCAATACGCCCGCCTCGCTCGGAAAAGCCTTCGTGCCGGAGCGATAAGGCAAGAACACAAAGACGGGTTCCGCAATAACTTCAAACCAACAGGGGTCACCATGAAGAAGTTCGCATTCACACTCGCCGCCTCGGCCGCCGCCGTGATCGGCATCTCGTCCGCCGCAGAGGCTGCTGATAAGACCAAGGTCTGCTTCGTCTATGTCGGTTCGCACACCGATGGCGGCTATTCGCAAGCCCACGATCTCGGCCGCCAGCAGGTCCAGACCGAGTTCGGCGACAAGATCGACACGCCTTACCTCGAAAACGTACCGGAAGGCCCGGATGCCGAGCGCGCCATCGAGCGCCTTGCCCGTTCCGGCTGCAAGCTGATCTTCACGACGTCCTTCGGCTTCATGGATGCGACCGTCAAGGTCGCCGCCAAGTTCCCGAAGGTCAAGTTCGAGCACGGCACCGGCTACAAGTCCGGCCCCAACCTCGCCACCTACAATTCGCGTTTCTATGAAGGCCGCTACATCCTAGGCCAGATTGCCGCGAAGACCTCGAAGAACCACGGCGCCGCCTACATCGCCTCCTTCCCGATTCCCGAAGTGGTGATGGGCATCAATTCGTTTGAGCAAGGCGCCAAGTCGGTCGATCCGAGCTTCAAGCTGAAGGTCATCTGGGTCAACACCTGGTTCGACCCGGGCAAGGAAGCCGACGCCGCCAAGGCGATGGTCGACCAGGGCGTCGACGTCTTGACCCAGCACACCGATACGACGGCGCCGATGCAGGTTGCCGAAGAACGCGGCATCCACGCCTTCGGTCAGGCGTCCGATATGATCGCAGCCGGTCCCAAGGCGCAGATGACGGCGATTGTCGACACCTGGGGCACCTACTACTCCAAGCGCATCCATGCGCTTCTGGACGGCACCTGGAAGTCCGAGCAGAGCTGGGACGGTCTCAAGGACGGCATCTTGAAGATGGCGCCCTACACCAACATGCCCGACGACGTGAAGAAGATGGCAGAGGAAACCGAAGCCAAGATCAAGTCAGGTGAACTGCATCCCTTCACCGGCCCGATCAACAAGCAGGACGGCACACCCTGGCTGAAGGCCGGCGAAAAGGCCGATGATGGCACGCTGCTCGGCATGAACTTCTATGTCGAAGGCGTCGACGACAAGCTGCCGGCGCAATAAGTCGCCTTCAATTCGCAGTTGCGAAGAGCGCCCCTTGTGGGTGCTCTTTTTTTTGCTGCAGTGCATGCCAAGATTCCGATTTACAAAAGTAATACTATATGATTTTTTGACCCTGCGCCGCGAGATGCGGCTTGGGAGGAAATCATGAAATTGAAGACTGCACTTTTGAGTGCCACGATTCTTGCTGCCTGCATGTTCGGTTCGGCTTCGGCCGGCGGACTGACCGTCGGCTTCTCGCAGATCGGCTCGGAATCGGGCTGGCGTGCGGCTGAAACGACCGTTACCAAGGAGCAGGCCAAGAAGCGCGGCATCGATCTGAAGTTTGCCGATGCACAGCAGAAGCAGGAAAACCAGATCAAGGCTTTGCGCTCCTTCATTGCTCAGGGCGTCGATGCCATTCTCATTGCGCCGGTCGTTGAAACCGGCTGGGACGACGTTCTCAAGGAAGCCAAGGAAGCCAAGATTCCGGTCATCCTTCTCGACCGCACCATCAAGGCTCCGGACGATCTCTACCTGACGGCTGTGACCTCCGACCTGGTCCATGAAGGCAAGGTCGCAGGCGACTTCCTGGTCAAGACTGTCGGCGACAAGAAGTGCAACGTCGTCGAGCTGCAGGGCACGACCGGTTCGTCGCCGGCCATCGCCCGCAAGAAGGGCTTCGAAGAGGCTCTCGCCGGTCACGACAATCTCAAGATCGTTCGCAGCCAGACCGGTGACTTCACCCGCACCAAGGGCAAGGAAGTCATGGAAAGCTTCCTGAAGGCCGAGAATGGCGGCAAGGACATCTGCGCACTCTACGCCCATAATGACGACATGGCCGTCGGCGCCATCCAGGCGATCAAGGAAGCCGGCCTGAAGCCAGGCAAGGATATCCTCGTCGTCTCCATCGATGCCGTTCCCGATATCTTCAAGGCGATGTCCGAAGGTGAAAGCAATGCCACGGTCGAGCTGACGCCGAACATGGCAGGCCCGGCCTTCGATGCCCTCGATGCCTACCTGAAGGACAAGAAGGCTCCGGCGAAGTGGATCCAGACCGAGTCCAAGCTCTACACCCCTGCCGACGAGCCGATGAAGGTCTACGAACAGAAGAAGGGTCAGGGCTACTGATCTGATTTGACACCGCTGCATAATCCCTGAATCGGGATCGATTTGAGGGTAGAATTATGCAGCATTCAAAGCACTGCAGCGTCACGCGCCTGAAAAGTCGCGTGACGCTGTAGAACCGCACAGGCCCGTCATGGACCGGTGCGGAACTGCCTTGCCGCCTTGGGACCTCATGTCCGGCCGCGGCGCGGCCTTTGCGGTCAATATCAGGAAAACAGACCCTTATGACTGACGATTTCGAGAACGTTCTCGCGGCTTCCGGAATATCGAAATTTTTTCCCGGCGCAGTGGCGTTGGACAAGGTCGATTTCACGCTGCGCAAGGGCGAGGTGCACGCGCTGCTTGGTGAGAATGGCGCCGGCAAATCGACGCTGATCAAGTGCATCACCGGCGCCTATCATCGTGACGAGGGCAGTCTGACGCTCGACGGCCATGAAATCAATCCGGCCAATACACTCGCCGCCCAGAAGCTTGGCATCGGCACCGTCTACCAGGAGGTCAACCTCCTTACCAATCTGAGCGTCGCCGAAAACCTGTTTCTCGGACGCCAGCCAAGGCGTTTCGGCATGACCGACGTGCGCGCGATGAACCGCAAGGCGCGCGACCTGCTGACCGGCTACGGCGTCGATATCGACGTCACCGCCGAGCTTGGCCGTTTTTCCGTCGCTGTCCAGCAAGTGGTTGCCATCGCCCGCGCCGTCGATCTTTCCGGTAAGGTGCTGATATTGGACGAGCCGACGGCAAGCCTCGACAACCAAGAAGTGGCGCTGCTCTTCCGCATCATCGAGGACCTGAAGAAGCGCGGTCTGGGCATCGTCTTCATCACCCATTTTCTCGAGCAGGTCTATGCGATCAGCGACCGCATCACCGTGCTGCGCAACGGCAAGCTCGTCGGCACCCGCGACGCCGCCGATCTGCCGCGCCAGGGCCTGATTGCCATGATGCTCGGCCGCGAACTGGCTCATGTCGAGGAGACGGTCAGGGAACGCAGCGTTGCGGCCGGCGAAGTCCGATATCGTTTTGCAGGCTACGGCAAACGCGGCAAGGTCAAGCCCTTCGATCTCGACGTGCGCGCCGGTGAGGTGGTCGGCATTGCCGGGTTGCTAGGTTCCGGCCGCACCGAAACCGCCGAACTGCTCTTCGGCATCGAACATGCCGATAGCGGCAGCGCCACGATCGACGGTCAGCCGGTGGCGCTTTCGAGCCCGCGCGCCGCAATCGAAAAAGGTTTTGGCTTCTGCCCCGAGGACCGCAAGACCGACGGCATCGTCGGCGACCTGTCGATCCGGGAGAACATTGCCTTAGCGCTGCAGGCCCGCCGCGGCTGGACGCGGCCGCTGTCGCGCGCCGAGCAGAATGCGCTTGCCGATCGCTATATCAAGGCGCTCGACATTCGCACCACCGATCGCGAAAAACCGATTCGGCTGCTCTCCGGCGGCAATCAGCAGAAGGCGATCCTCGCCCGCTGGCTGGCGACCAATCCCAAGTTTCTGATCCTCGACGAGCCGACCCGCGGCATCGATGTCGGCGCTCATGCCGAGATCATCAAGCTCATCGAACAGCTCTGCGCCGAGGGCATGTCGCTGATCGTGATTTCCTCGGAACTTGAAGAACTTGTCGCCTATAGTTCACGTGTCATCGTACTTCGCGACAGGCAGCATATCGCCGAACTGACAGGCGAGCGCATCACCGCCGCCGGTATCGTCGATGCCATCGCCGCCGCCGAGCACAAGACGGAGCATGCATGAAGTCCTCGCTGAAGACGCTGGCATATCGCCTGGCGCCGCAATTAATCGCGCTCGTTGTCATTCTTCTATTGAATTTCATAACGTCACCGCAGTTTTTTAATGTTGTGGTTCAAAATGGCCGCCTCTATGGCAGCCTGATCGACGTCCTGAACCGCGGCGCGCCGGTGGCGCTGTTGGCGATCGGCATGACGCTGGTGATTGCCACCAAGGGCATTGATCTATCGGTCGGAGCCGTCGTCGCCATCTGCGGCGCCGTCGCCGCCTCGTCGATTGTCGCTGGAAATTCAGTTGCCTACACCGTCATCCTGACGCTTGCGATCGGCATTGCCTGCGGCGTCTGGAACGGTTTCCTCGTGGCAGTCCTCAATATCCAGCCGATCATCGCCACGCTGGTGCTGATGGTCGCCGGCCGTGGCATCGCCCAGCTCATCACCGAAGGCGCTATCCTGACCTTCAACGATGACGGCCTGACCTTCTTCGGCAGCGGTTCCATGGCCCTGCTGCCGATGCCTGTTGTCATCTGGCTGCTCGTCGGCCTGCTCGTCATCCTGCTCGTCCGCCGCACGGCGCTCGGCATGCTGATCGAGGCCGTCGGCATCAATCGCCGCGCCAGCACGCTCTCCGGCATCCAAACGCCGGTACTGCTGATGGCGGTCTACATGCTGAGCGGGCTCTGCGCATCGATTGCAGGCATCATCGTCGCCGCCGACATCAAGGGCGCCGACGCCAACAATGCCGGCCTCTGGCTCGAACTCGACGCCATCCTCGCCGTCGTCGTCGGCGGCAATTCGCTGCTCGGCGGCCGCTTCAGCATTCTCGGATCGCTGATCGGCGCGATGATCATCCAGGCGGTGAATACCGGCATTCTGTCCTCCGGATTCCCGCCTGAATTCAACCTGATCATCAAGGCCGTCATCATTATCGTCATCCTCGTCATCCAGTCGCCGGCGGTGCAATCGCTCGCCATCTTCGCCAGCCGCCGGCAGAGCGGCAGGGAGCAGCCGAAATGAACTCCAAATACCTGCCGCTGCTTGCGACCATCGTCATTTTCGTGCTCGCTTATGCCGGTTGCACGCTGCAATATCCGAACATGCTGTCGACGCGCGTCATCGGCAATCTCCTGACCGACAACGCCTTTCTCGGCATCGCCGCCGTCGGCATGACCTTCGTCATCATCTCGGGCGGCATCGATCTGTCGATCGGGTCGGTCATCGCCTTCACCGGCGTCTTCCTTGCGGTGATCCTGCAGAAGACCTCGATCCATCCGCTGCTCGCCTTCGCGCTTGTGCTCGTCATCACGACCGCCTTCGGCGCGGTCATGGGCGCAATCATCCACTATCTCGAAATGCCGGCCTTCATCGTCACGCTCGCCGGCATGTTCCTGGCGCGCGGCATGGCCTTCGTGCTCTCGATCGACAGCATTCCGATCGATCATGAATATTATTCGACGCTGACCAGCCTCTATTATCGTCTGCCTGGAGGCGGCCGGCTGACGCTGATCGGCGGCATCATGCTTCTGGTCTTTGCCGTCGGCATTTTCATCGCCCAGCGCACCCGTTTCGGCACCAATGTCTATGCACTCGGCGGCGGCCCGCAGACGGCGCGGTTGATGGGTGTGCCGGTCGGCCGCACAACAATCCAGATTTATGCGCTGTCCGGCTTTCTGGCAGGCCTTTCCGGGATCGTTTTTTCGCTGTACACCTCTGCCGGATATTCTCTTGCAGCAGTCGGCGTCGAACTCGATGCCATTGCGGCCGTCGTCATCGGGGGGACGCTGCTGACCGGAGGAGCGGGATTCGTGGCGGGAACCTTGATCGGTATCCTGATCCAGGGGCTCATTCAGACCTACATCACCTTCGACGGCACGCTGTCGAGCTGGTGGACCAAGATCCTGATTGGCCTTTTGCTTTTTGCATTCATCCTGATGCAGAAAGCCATCCTGTTCGTTTCCAGTCTGAACAAGAGGTACGCCTGAGGGGAGAGGGATCGCTTGCGCAACAAATTGGACGAGACCCGCAAGACGGGGCGCAGAGCCCGGACGAGCCACGCGCAGGTGGTCGACGAACTCGGCAAGGGTATCGTCGCCGGCACCTATCCTGTCGGCTCGATCCTGCCTGGCGACACCGAACTGGCGCAACGCTTCAAGGTGTCCCGTACCGTCTTGCGTGAGACGATGAAGACGCTTGCCGCCAAGGGCATGGTCGTCGCCAAGGCGCGGGTCGGCACGCGTGTGACCGAGAAGAACCTCTGGAACATGTTCGACAGCGAAATCATCGCCTGGCACTTCGACAATGGTGTGACGGAAGAGTTCCTGCTACAGCTCTACGATATTCGTCTCGCCTTTGAACCCTTCGCCGCCGGTCTTGTCGCCGAACGGGCGAATGCAGAGGATATCGAGACGCTGCGCGGACTGGCGCTCGAGATGGCGGCGAGCGGCCACACTGCCGACAGCCTGGCACTTGCCGACCTTAACTTTCACCTGGCACTCGCCGAGGCCTCGCACAATCCTTTCATGCGCACCTTGGGCAGCCTCATCGAAGCGGCCCTCGTCGGCATGTTCCGCATGAGCACGCCGCCATCCGAAAACGGTTTTGCCAATATCGCCGACACCCATATGCGCATCGTCGACGCGATCGTTTCCGGCGACGGCCTGGCTGCGCGCCGAGCCATGGAACTCGTCATCCTGGATGGCCGCCATCATGTGCACGAGGCCTTCGCTGCCCGCGGTGCGGAGACCGTCATAGTGCCGATTTCTGCCGAAATTTCACACCTGTAGAGACTTTGCTTATCTGAGAGCGCCGCGCGTCTTTTTCGGGCGCGCAAGGGACGTGCAAGACCTTCAATCCACGAAGCCTGCTTTCCGAAAATCGATTCCGATTTCAGAAATTATGCAGTATGAGGCATCAAAGCCGCCTCATGGCACGGATTCGCGGAGCACATCATGGAACGCACTTGTCTTGCCGTCATCCTTGCCGCCGGTGACAGCACGCGGATGAAATCCTCGAAATCGAAGGTGCTGCATCCGGTCGCCGGCCGGCCGATGATTGCGCATGTGGTCGAGGCAGTCGCCTCCGCCGGCATCTCGTCCGTCGCCCTCGTCGTCGGCCGCGATGCCGAGGACGTGGCAAAGGCCGCAAGCATTGGCGGTGTCGGCATCGAATCCTGCCTGCAGAAGGAACGGCTTGGCACCGGCCACGCGGTATTGGCGGCGCGCGAAGCGATTGCCAAGGGTTACGACGATATCCTCGTCACCTATGGCGACGTGCCGCTGCAGACCGACGGCCCCCTCAAGGCCGCCCGCCAAGGCCTTGCCGACGGCAGCGATATCGTCGTCATCGGCTTCCACACCGACCGCCCGACCGGCTACGGCCGTCTGCTCGTCAAGGACGGCGAACTCATCGCCATCCGCGAGGAGAAGGACGCGACCGATGCCGAGCGTACCGTCACCTGGTGCAACAGCGGGCTGATGGCGATCAACGGCCGCAAGGCGCTCGATCTTCTCTCGCGCATCGGCAACGCCAACGCCAAGGGCGAATTCTATCTGACCGATCTCGTCGAGATCGCCCGTTCGCTCGGCGGACGCGTCACCGCTGTCGATGCCCCTGAAATCGAGATGACCGGCTGCAACACCCGGGCCGAACTCGCTGTCATCGAGCGCTTCTGGCAGGAGCGCCGGCGCCACCAAATGATGCTTTCAGGCGTCACCATGATCGCGCCGGAAACGGTCTTCCTCTCCTACGACACCGTCATCGGCCAGGATGCGCTGATCGAGCCGAATGTGGTCTTCGGTCCCGGCGCGGTGATCGACAGTGGCGCCGTCATCCATGCCTTCTCGCATATCGAAGGCGCTCATGTCAGCCAGGGCGCGACCGTCGGCCCCTTCGCGCGGCTGCGGCCGGGCGCCGATCTCGGCATCGGCGCCAAGGTCGGCAATTTCTGCGAGGTCAAGAATGGTCGGATCGGCGAGGGCGCCAAGGTCAATCACCTGACTTATATCGGCGATGCCGTCATCGGCGCCGGCAGCAATATCGGCGCCGGCACGATCACCTGCAATTATGACGGCGTCAACAAGAGCGAGACGGTGATCGGCGAAAACGCCTTCATCGGCTCCAACTCCTCGCTGGTCGCGCCGGTGACGATCGGCGACGGCGCCTATATCGCCTCCGGCAGCGTCATCACCGTCAATGTGCCGGCCGATGCGCTGGCACTCGGCCGTGCCCGCCAGGAGATCAAGCCCGGCCGCGCAACGCTGCTGCGCGAGCGCGCGCTCGCCATCAAGGCGGCGAAGAAGGCGAAGGCTTGAGCCTGCTTTGCGTAACCGGCGGAAATTGAAAGTGACCGCCGAGGTGATTGAGAAATAAGCGGAAATCGTTAGGACTGGCCTCGTTATCGAAGCCTTATGGGGATGTTTTATGTGCGGCATTGTCGGGATCGTCGGAACTGCGCCTGTTGCCGGGCGCCTGGTCGATGCGCTGAAGCGTCTCGAATATCGCGGTTATGATTCCGCCGGCGTCGCCACCATCCATGAGGGCGTGATGGATCGCCGCCGCGCCGAAGGCAAGCTGTTCAATCTGGAAAAGCGCCTGGACGCCGAACCGCTGCCCGGTGTGGTCGGTATCGCCCATACGCGCTGGGCGACCCACGGCGTTCCGAACGAGACCAATGCCCATCCGCATTTCGTCGAAGGTGTCGCCGTCGTCCACAACGGCATCATCGAGAACTTCTCCGAGTTGCGCGACGAGTTGACGGCGGAGGGTTCGGTCTTCGAAACCCAGACCGATACCGAGGTCGTCGCTCAGCTGATGGCGAAATACCTGCGCGAAGGCCTGGAGCCGCGCGCCGCAATGTTGCAGATGCTGAACCGGCTGACCGGCGCCTATGCGCTTGCAGTCATGCTCAAGGCCGATCCCGGCACGATCATGGCCGCCCGTTCGGGGCCGCCGCTTGCCGTCGGTTATGGCCGCGGCGAGATGTTCCTCGGGTCGGATGCGATCGCACTGTCGCCCTTCACCAACGAGATCACCTATCTCGTCGACGGCGATTGTGCCGTCCTCACCCGCGACGGTGTCGCCGTCATCGATTTTGCCGGCAAGCCGGTCAAGCGCGCCCGGCAGATCTCGCAGGCGACCGCCTATGTCGTCGACAAGGGCAACCATCGCCATTTCATGGAAAAGGAAATCTACGAGCAGCCGGAGGTGATCTCCCACGCGCTCAGCCATTACGTTGATTTCGCCGAGAACACCATCGGCGCCAACGCCGCCGCGATCGACTTCAAGGCGGCGACCGGCCTGGCGATCTCGGCCTGCGGCACCGCCTATCTCGCCGGCCTCGTCGGCAAATACTGGTTCGAGCGTTATGCCCGTCTGCCGGTCGAGATCGACGTCGCCTCCGAATTCCGCTACCGCGAAATGCCGCTGTCGCCATCGCAGGCCGCTCTCTTCATCTCGCAGTCCGGCGAAACCGCCGATACGCTGGCATCGCTGCGCTATTGCCGCGACAACGGCCTGAAGATCGGCGCCGTCGTCAATGTCCGCGAATCGACGATCGCCCGCGAATCCGATGCCGTCTTCCCGATCATGGCCGGCCCCGAAATCGGCGTCGCCTCGACCAAGGCCTTCACCTGCCAGCTTGCCGTGCTGGCATCGCTGGCGATCGGCGCCGGCAAGGCGCGCGGCACTGTGAGTGCCGATGAGGAGAAGACGCTGGTGCGCCATCTCGCCGAAATGCCGCGCATCATGAGTCGCGTGCTGAACCTCATCCAGCCGCAGATGGAAAGCCTGGCGCGGGAGCTGTCGAAGTGCAAGGACGTGCTCTATCTCGGCCGCGGCACCAGCTTCCCGCTTGCTATGGAAGGTGCGCTGAAGCTCAAGGAAATCTCCTATATCCACGCCGAGGGGTATGCCGCCGGCGAATTGAAGCACGGACCGATCGCGCTGATTGACGAGAACATGCCCGTCATCGTCATCGCCCCCTACGACCGCTTCTTCGAAAAGACCGTCTCGAACATGCAGGAGGTCGCAGCCCGCGGCGGCCGCATCATCTTCATCACCGACGAAGCCGGTGCGGCGGCCTCGAAACTGCCGACCATGGCGACAATCACCCTGCCTGTGGTCGACGAAATCATCGCGCCGATGATCTTCTCGCTGCCGATCCAGCTGCTCGCCTATCACACCGCCGTCTTCATGGGCACCGATGTCGACCAGCCGCGTAATCTGGCGAAATCCGTAACCGTGGAATAAGCCCGCGACAACCCGATCTTCGCGCCGAAACATATTGTGCGACGCCTCGAATTCTGGCAATTTTGGTCTGCGGACAAGGGGGAAGGGCCGGCGTTCCGGCCTGTCCAGGACTGAGATGGAGTTCATCAGTAGAGATGACCGACAACACCCCCAGAATGCCGGTGGCGACCCGGTTGAGGAACAATTTTCTCGCAGGCCTGATCATCTGCGCGCCGATCGCCATTACCATCTGGCTGACCTGGACCTTCATCCACTGGTCTGACAGCTGGGTCAGGCCCTATATTCCGGCGCGCTGGAATCCGGAAAGCTATCTCAATTTCGCCATTCCCGGTTTCGGCCTGTTGACCGCCATCGTGTTGATCACCGTCGTCGGTTTTCTCGGCAAGAACCTGATCGGCCAGAGCATCGTCCGTTTCGGCGAATCGATCGTCCAGCGCATGCCGCTGGTCCGCACGATCTATAGAAGCGTGAAACAGATTTTCGAAACGGTGCTGAAGGAACAGGCGAATTCCTTCAAGAAGGTCGGCCTCATCGAATATCCAGGCCCCGGCCTCTGGGCGCTGGTCTTCATCGCCACCGACGCCAAGGGCGAGATCGCGTCGAAGTTCAACGCCATGGGCCAGGATATGGTGGCCGTCTTCCTGCCGCCGACCCCGGTGCCGACGGCAGGTTTCCTCGTCTTCGTGCCGCGCGAAAAGATCGTCCTGCTCGACATGAGCCCGGAAGACGCCGCCAAATTCCTGATTTCCGGCGGTCTCGTTGCCCCCGGACACAAGCCGCCCGAGCCGAAGCAGAAACATTTGCCGCGGCCGAAGCCGGTGGCGGTTTCAAAGGCGGATTGAAGCATGTCGCCCAAAAGTGTCAGCGGTTTTGGGATAACGACATGCATGTAACAAAGATTTAAAGCGCGTCGCGGCGCGCTTTATCCCGCTCTCAGAAACCGGATCGCCTCGTCGCGGCGGAAGAGATAGAGCAGGGTGCGGATCGCCGTTCCTCTGTCACTGGTCAGCTCCGGATCGCGCTCAATGAGATAGGTCGCATCCTTGCGGGCGATTTCCAAGAGGTCGGCATGCGCCTCGAGGCTGGCGATGCGGAAGCCCGGCGTGCCGGACTGGCGGGTGCCGAGCAATTCGCCTTCGCCGCGCAGCTTCAGGTCCTCTTCGGCGATGCGAAAACCGTCCTCCGTCTCCCGCATGATCGACAGCCTCGCATGGCCGGTCTCGCCGAGCGGTCCCTTGTAGAGCAGGATGCAGGTCGAGGCCTGGTCACCACGCCCGACGCGGCCGCGCAGCTGATGCAATTGCGCCAAGCCGAAGCGTTCGGCATGTTCGATCACCATGATCGTCGCATCCGGCACATCGACACCGACCTCGACGACGGTGGTGGCGACGAGCAGCCGCGTTTCGCCGTTCTTGAACGCCAGCATCGCCGCGTCCTTCTCCGGGCCGTTCATCCGGCCATGGATGAGTCCGATACCCGGGCCGACATTGGAACCGAGCGCGGCGACCAGTGTCGCGTGCCGCTCCTCGGCCGACATCAGGTCGAGCTCTTCGGATTCCTCGACCAGCGGGCAGATCCAGTAGGCCTTCTTGCCCTCGGCGATCGCGCCCTGCAGCCGCCCGACGATTTCGCCGGTCCGCTCCATTGGCACGGTGATCGTCTGGATCGGTTTGCGGCCGGCCGGTTTCTCGGTGAGTTTGGAAACGTCCATATCACCGAAGGCGGCAAGCACCAGCGTGCGCGGGATCGGCGTCGCCGTCATCACCAGCATGTGCGGCGAGATGCCCTTGGCGGTCAGCCTCAGGCGCTGATGCACGCCGAAACGGTGCTGCTCATCGACCACGGCCAGCATCAGCTTGGCGTAGGCGACGCTGTCCTGGAACAGCGCATGCGTCCCAATGATGATCTGTGCTGCGCCCGAGGCGATGCGCTCGAGGATTTCCTCCCGCTCCCGCCCCTTGGTGCGGCCGGTCAGGATCTCGATGCCAAGTCCGGCGGAGGCGGCGAATTTCGAGATCGTCGCATGGTGCTGCCGCGCCAGGATTTCGGTCGGCGCCATCAGCACGGCCTGGCCGCCGCTTTCGATCACCGCCGCCATTGCCATCAGCGCCACCAGCGTCTTGCCGGAGCCGACATCGCCTTGCAGCAGCCGCAGCATGCGCTCGGCTCTGGCCATGTCCTTCAAAACACCGGCGATCGCCTCGTTCTGGCTTGATGTGAGCGAGAAGGGCAGGGACTTCAGAATCTCACCGCTGATGTCTCCCGTCGCATGCACCGGCTGGCCCGCCACCTTGCGCAGCCTCTGTCGCACCAGGCTCAGCGACAGCTGGCCGGCGAGGAATTCGTCATAGGCAAGCCGCCGCCGGGCAGGAGCCTGCGGGTCGATATCGGCAGGATCGTGCGGCTCGTGCAGCATATGGAAGCTGTCGCGGATCGACGGCAGGCCCTCTCTCTGCGTCAAGGCGAGGTCGACCCATTCCGGCAACTCGGGAAAACGCGGCAGGGCGGCGTCGATGATCTTGCGCAGCGTCTTCGGCGAAAGCCCCGCCGTCAGCGGATAGATCGGCTCGACCAGTGGCAGGTTTTCCGCCTCATCGGCCCTGACGATATAGTCGGGATGCACCATCGAGGCGCGGCCGTTGAACCAATCGACCTTGCCGCTGACCGTCACTTCCGCATCGATCGGCAGTTGTTTTTCCAGCCAGGCGGCCTGGCCGCGGAAGAAGACCAGCGTCAGCTCGCCGGTCTCGTCATGCAGGAAGACGCGATAGGGAATATTGCTTTTGCCGCGCGGCGGCACCTGGTGCCGGTCGACACGCGCCGTGATCGTCACGATCGCGCCCTGCGGCGCGCGGGCGATGCCCGGCTGGTTGCGCCGATCGATCAGCGAAAACGGCGCGTGGAAGATCAGATCGATGACCCGGCAATCCTCCGGCGTCTCGCGGCCGAGCAGCTTGACCAGCAGGTCGGCGATCTTCGGGCCGACGCCCGGAAGGCCCGAAATTGGGGAAAACAGAGGATCGAGAATGGCGGGGCGCATGCGGCCAAAATGCGATGAACAATGCGGCCTTGGCAAGGCTGACAAGCCGCTTTCCAGGGTCTATAGAGGCGCATCAACAGGAAGGTAATGCCATGACAGGTGTCACGCTCACCAGTGCCGGTCTCGACCCGCGCCGCCGCCGGATCCTTTTCCGCTGCTGGCACCGCGGCATCCGCGAGATGGACCTGGTCTTCGGCCAGTTCGCCGAAGCCGAGATCGCGACGCTTTCGGAAGCCGAGCTTGACGAGTTCGAGACGATCATGGCGGAAGAGGACAATGACCTTGTTCGCTGGATCATGGGAACATGGCCGGTGCCCGAGCGTTTCCAGACACCGATGTTTACCCGCCTTGCCGCCTACACACCCGATTTCGACAAGCCCCTCAGGACGCCGGAATGATCCCTGGTTTCGATGCGAAGAAGCTTGCGGCCATTGCCGAGCCGCTGACGATCGGCAATGTGCCGTCAGGTCTGGAACCGCTGCTGCTGGCCGAACTCGCCCGAGCGGGAGAGCCGGTCGCTTATGTCATGTCCGACGGCCACCGCATGGCCGATCTCGAGCAGATGCTGGGCTTTGTCGCCCCCGACATTCCTGTTCTCACCCTGCCGGCCTGGGACTGCCTGCCTTATGACCGCGTTTCGCCGAGTGCCGATACCTCGGCCCGCCGGCTTGCAGCACTCGGCGGCCTCATCGCCCACCGCAAGAAGCCGCATGCCGCCATCGTCCTCGTCACCGCCAATGCCATGCTGCAGAAGGTGGCGCCGCAGGATGTCATCGAAAGCCTGACTTTTTCAGCCCGTCCCGGCAACCAGCTGCGCATGGACGATCTTGCCGGCCGCCTGGAGCGCAACGGCTTCGAGCGTGTCGCAACCGTGCGCGAGGTCGGCGAATATGCCGTGCGCGGCGGCATTCTCGACGTCTTCGTGCCGGGTTCGGAAGAGCCGGTCCGCCTCGATTTCTTCGGCGACACGCTGGAATCGATCCGCTGCTTCGATCCGGGAAGCCAGCGCACGACGGGCCAGGTGCGCTCCCTCGATCTCAACCCGATGAGCGAGGTGACACTGACCCCGGATACGATCAGCCGCTTCCGCAAGAATTACCTCTCGGCTTTCGGAGCCACCACGCGCGACGACGCGCTCTATCTCGCCGTCTCCGAGGGTCGGCGTTATCCGGGCATGGAGCATTGGCTGCCGCTCTTCTACGAGAAGCTCGATACCGTCTTCGATTATCTCAGCGGCTTCCGTGTTGTCACCGACCATACGGTGCGTGAGGCAGCCGAGGAGCGCTCCAAGCTGGTCTTCGATTATTACGACGCCCGGCTGAATTCCGGCCAGCCGGCCAAGGGCCAGATGGCGCAGGGCACGCCCTACAAGCCGGTGACGCCGGGCCAGCTCTATCTCGACAGCAAGCTTTTCGCAAAGACCCTCGACGCGCTCGGGGCGATCCGCATCAGCCCCTTCAACGAGCATGAGGGCGAGGCGCGCCGCGTCGTCAATATCGACGCCCGCCAGGGCCAGCGCTGGGCTCGCGCGAATGCCGAAGGCGGCGGCGATGCAGAACGCATCAACATCTTCGA
This sequence comes from Rhizobium sp. NZLR1, assembly GCF_017357385.1. Classification (NCBI taxonomy): domain Bacteria; kingdom Pseudomonadati; phylum Pseudomonadota; class Alphaproteobacteria; order Hyphomicrobiales; family Rhizobiaceae; genus Rhizobium; species Rhizobium sp. NZLR1. The sequence continues at coordinate 2,267,814 of NZ_CP071632.1, forward strand.
CGTCGTCGTCAAACATATCGCCGACCGCCGCGCCGGCGGCGCGAAAGTGCTCGTCACCGCCTGGACCGAAGGTTCGCTGGAGCGCCTGCTGCAGGTGCTGAACGAACACGGCCTGGAAAAGGTCAAGCCGGTCGAGGCGCTGAAGGATCTCGGCTCGTTGGCGAGAGGCGAGGCGGCCGCCGCCGTACTCAGTCTCGAAGCCGGCTTCGAGGCCGGCGACCTCGTCGTCATCGGCGAGCAGGATATCCTCGGCGACCGCATGGTGCGCCGCTCCAAGCGCCGCAAGCGCGCCGCCGATTTCATCTCGGAGGTCGCGGGCCTCGACGAAGGCTCGATCGTCGTTCACGCCGAACATGGCATCGGCCGCTTCATCGGGCTGAGGACCATCGAGGCCGCAGGCGCCCCGCATGCCTGCCTCGAACTGCAATATGCCGACGAGGCCAAGCTTTTCCTGCCGGTCGAAAACATCGATCTTCTCTCGCGCTACGGCGGCGAGGGCACCGAGGCCCAGCTCGACAAGCTCGGCGGCGGCGCCTGGCAGATGCGCAAGGCCAAGCTGAAGAAGCGCCTGCTCGACATGGCCGATGCGCTGATCCGCATCGCCGCCGAGCGCCTGACGCGCCATGCGCCGATGCTGACGACGCCGGAAGGTCTCTACGACGAATTCGCCGCCCGCTTCCCCTATGACGAGACCGAGGACCAGGATGCCGCCATCGAGGCCGTGCGCTCCGATCTCGGCGCCGGCCGGCCGATGGACCGTCTCGTCTGCGGCGACGTCGGCTTCGGCAAGACCGAAGTGGCGCTGCGTGCCGCCTTCGTCGCGGCGATGAACGGCGCCCAAGTCGCCATCGTCGTGCCGACGACATTGCTCTCCCGCCAGCATTTCAAGACCTTTTCCGAGCGGTTCCGCGGCCTGCCGGTGCGCATCCAGCAGGCCTCGCGCCTGGTCGGGGCCAAGGAGCTGGCGCTGACCAAGAAGGAAGTGGCCGAAGGCAAGACCGATATCGTCGTCGGCACCCATGCGCTGCTTGGCGCCGGCATCAAATTCGCCAATCTCGGCCTGCTCGTCATCGATGAGGAGCAGCATTTCGGCGTCAAGCACAAGGAACGGCTGAAGGAGCTGAAGAGCGACGTGCATGTGCTGACGCTGTCGGCGACGCCGATCCCGCGCACGCTGCAGCTTGCGATGACCGGCGTGCGCGAACTGTCGCTGATCACCACGCCGCCGGTTGACCGCATGGCGGTGCGCACCTTCATCTCGCCCTTCGACAGTCTGATCATCCGCGAGACGCTGATGCGCGAGCATTATCGCGGCGGCCAGAGCTTCTATGTCTGCCCTAGGCTTGCCGACCTCGAGGACATACATGCCTTCCTGCAGTCGGATTTGCCGGAGCTGAAGGTCGCCGTCGCCCATGGCCAGATGCCGGCCGGCGAACTCGAAGACATCATGAATGCCTTTTATGAGGGCCGTTACGATGTGCTGCTGTCGACCACCATCGTCGAATCCGGCCTCGATGTGCCCACAGCCAACACGCTAATCGTCCACCGCGCCGACATGTTCGGCCTTGCCCAGCTCTATCAGCTGCGCGGCCGCGTCGGCCGCTCGAAGGTGCGCGCCTTCGCGCTCTTCACCCTGCCTGTGAATAAGGTGCTGACGGCCACCGCCGAACGCCGGCTCAAGGTGCTGCAGTCGCTGGATACGCTCGGCGCGGGCTTCCAGCTGGCCAGCCACGATCTCGATATCCGCGGCGCCGGCAACCTGCTCGGCGAAGAGCAGTCCGGCCACATCAAGGAGGTCGGCTTCGAGCTCTATCAGCAGATGCTGGAAGAGGCGGTCGCCGAGGTCAAGGGTATCGACGAGATCCACGACACCGGCTGGTCGCCGCAAATATCGGTCGGCACGACGGTGATGATCCCGGAGGGCTACGTGCCCGACCTGCATCTGCGCATGGCGCTCTACCGCCGTCTCGGCGAAATCACCGAACTCAAGGAGATCGACGGCTTCGGCGCCGAGATGATTGACCGTTTCGGGCCGATGCCGATCGAGGTCCAGCATCTCCTGAAGATCGTCTACATCAAGTCGCTCTGCCGCACCGCCAATGTCGAAAAGCTCGATGCCGGCCCGAAGGGCGTCGTCGTGCAGTTCCGCAACAAGGAATTCCCCAACCCGGCAAACCTCGTCGGCTACATCGGCAAGCAGGGCGCGATGGCGAAAATCCGCCCCGACCACAGCGTTTTCCTGACCCGCGACCTGCCGACGCCGGAAAAGCGCCTGCAGGGCGCTGCCGTTATCATGACGCAACTGGCCGAGATGGCGAAATAAACGGAAGGACTTGAGGATGGCGACATACGGCGCAAGGATCGCTTGGGACCGGAACGGCGAGACATTCACCGACAACCGCTACAGCCGTGCCCACCGCTGGAGCTTCGACGGCGGCATCGAGGTCAGGGCGTCCTCCTCGGCGCATGTCGTTCCGCTGCCCTATTCGGTCGAAGACGCCGTCGATCCGGAAGAGGCTTTCGTCGCCTCGCTCTCCAGCTGCCACATGCTCTGGTTCCTGTCGATTGCCGCCAAACAGCGGTTCTGCGTCGACAGCTACACCGATGCCGCCGAGGGCATCATGGAGAAGAACGCCGAAGGCCGCCTCGCCATGACCGTCGTGACGCTCCGTCCGCATGTCGTCTTCAGGGGCGACAAACAGCCTTCCCTGAGTGAGCTCGAAAGCCTGCACCATCGCGCCCATGACGACTGCTTCATCGCCAATTCGGTGAAGACCGAGGTGCGCTGCGTTCCAGTTCTGGGCTGACGCTGAAATCGTTGCCGGCCCTTTGCCGTCTGCTAGTTGAGCCCGGATCGCGCCTCGGCCTTCGCTTTGGCGATATCGCGCAACGCGTTTACTAGCACGTCGGGCGTCTGGGCGCCGCTGACGGCATATTGCTGGTCGAAGATGAAGAACGGCACGCCGTTGACGCCCATCTCCTGGGCCGCCGTGATCTCGGCAACGATCAGATCGCGATCGGCATCGGAGGCGAGCAGCGAGGCGGTGGCCGGGCGGTCGAGGCCGGCCTTCTCGGCGATATCGAGCAGCACCGCATGGTCGCCGACATTGCGGCCTTCCTCGAAATTCGCCGTGAACAGGGCGGCAACCACTTTGTCCTGCTTCTCGCGGCCTTCGATCATCGCCCAGTGGATCAGCCGATGTGCATCGAGCGTATTCGGGCCGATCCTGATCGCCTCGAAATCGAAGGCGATGCCGACCTCGCGGCCCAAATCGGTGAGCATCTTGTGGGCCTGCGCCACGCGTTCCTCGCCGCCAAGTTTCTCCGCCAGCGCCTTCTTCTGGTCGACTCCCTCCTTGGGGTACTCGGGATTAAGCCGGTACGGCCGCCAGTTGATGTCGACGCCGATTTGGTCCTGCACCTCGGCAATGGCAAGCTCCAGCCGCGCCTTGCCGAGATAGCACCAGGGGCAGACGACATCCGAGACGACGTCGATGGCGATACGCTCCATGATGATTTTCCTTATTCTCTGCGTCTCAGAACGGAGACATTCAGCCGGCCCGATTCGGCTCTTCTTACTGCACGCTCGTATCCCACCATACCGGCAGCTGATAGCCATTGAGCGGCACGCTCTCGGGATGGCCGATGCGCTTGCTGCGTGCCAGCCATTGCTGGTCTATATGGTAGAGCGGCAGCACGTAATGGCCGGAAAGCAGCAGCCGGTCATAGGAGCGCACCGCCGCGGTGAAATCCTCGGCGGAGCGCGCCCTGAGCAGATGGTCGATCAGCGTGTCGATATCGGGATCGGCGACACCGGCGAAACTGTCGGTGCCTTCGCGGGTCTTGGCGGCGGAAGACCAACGGCCGAGCTGTTCGTTTCCAGGCGATAGCGACGAAGTGTAGGACTTCATGATCATGTCGTAGTCGAAGCTGTTCGTCCGGCTCTGATACTGCGAATCGTCGACGGTGCGGATCGAAGCGGCAATGCCGATCGTCTGCAGCGATCGCTGATAGGCGACGGCGAGCTTCTCCTGGTCGGCATTTTGCGTCATGATTTCAAAGGCGAGCTGGCGGCCGGAGGCATCCACCATCTTGCCGCCCTGGATCGCATAGCCGCCCTCTTTCAACAATCCAACAGCCTGTTTCAGCACATTGCGGTCGCGGCCGGAGCCATCGGTGACCGGCAGCTTGTAGGTGCCGTCGAGAATGTCGGGCGCGATTTTGCTTTTGATCGGCCCGAGCAGGGCAAGCTCGGCGGCATTGACGGGTACGCCGAAGCTCGACAGCTCGGAATTCTGCCAGAAGCTCTGGGTGCGCTTGTAGGCGCCGGAATAAAGGTTCTTGTTCGCCCATTCGAAATCGAACACCAGCGACAGGCCTTCCCGCACCTTGAGATCGGCAAAGATCGACCGGCGCGTGTTGAACACGAAGCCGAGCATGCCGCTCGGCAGTTTCGGCGTGAACGTGTCCTTGAGGACAGAGCCCGAGGTGGCCGCGGGGAAATCATAGGCATTGGTCCAATGGCCGGGATTGCCGTCGGGATAGACGTCGACATCGCCCTTCTTGAAGGCCTCGAATAGCGTCGTATCCTGCAGGAAATACTGGACGGTGATCGTGTCGTAATTGTCGGTGCCGACCTTGGCGGGAATGTCCTTGCCCCAGTAATTCGGATCACGCTCATAGGTGATGCTCTCGCCGGGCTTCACCGTTTTCACCTTGTAGGGACCGGAGCCGATCGGCGGCGTCAGCGACGAACGGTCGAAGGTTTCCGGATCGATCGCATGTTTCGGCAGAACCGGGAAAAGGCCGAAGATCAAAGGCGTCTCCCGGTCGGCCTTGTCGTTGAAGGTGAAGCGCACGCTGTGTTCGCCGACCTTCTCCATCTTGGCGACGACGTTGAGGCGGTTGGCGAAGGGCACGCGGCCCTTGTCGCGCATCAGTTCGAAGGTGAACATCACGTCCTCAGGCGTCACCGGCTGGCCATCGGCCCATTTCGCCTTCGGATTGAGGTTGAACTGGATGAAGCTCCTGTCGTCGTCCCATTCGACCGTCTCGGCCAGCAGGCCGTAGAGCGTGAACGGCTCGTCCCTGGAGCGCTGCATCAGCGATTCGTAGACGAGATTGCCATATTCCGGATCCCACATTCCGCGCGCCGTCGTGCGCATGCTCTTCAGGATAAACGGGTTGAGGCTGTCGAAGGTGCCGACGACGCCGTAGGTGATCTTGCCGCCCTTTTTCACATCAGGATTAACGTAAGGGAAGTGTTTGTAATCCGCCGGCAAAGCCGGCTCGCCGTGCATCGCGATGCCATGCAGCGGCTCGGCGGCGACAGCGCCGCACAGCAGCGACAGGACGAGGGGGACGACGATCCGGAGCATTCGGCAATCCTTGAGACCACGAAAACGGGCATGATTCACCGCGGAGATTATCATGGGGTCGAGCGATTCCAACACGGAGCGCCGATTTCTTTGGCATCGCGACGAAATGCTCCTCAAATTGCCAAAGAAATGCTGGATATCTTGAACGCCGCGATGTAACAGGTGAACCCGAAGTTTCGGGGTCATGCATTTGCCTTATTTTTTTAAGAGGTGAGTGCCGAACGACCCGAGGTTGGGGCGGCAAGTCGCTGTCCTGAACGGATATCAGGAGACGGAATTCGTTATGATGTTCAAGTCTGAAAAGAAAATGCGGGCAGCGCTGTCCGTTCTGGCAGTGATGTTCGGCGCCGCTTCGGCTCCGGTCTCCTCCTTCGCCCAGGAAGCCGCGGCTCCTGCCGATGGCCAGGCGCAGGCCGCCGGCGCGCCGAAGCTCGGCTGGTACAAGACCTGCAGCAAGCAGGAAGACAACGACATCTGTGTTGTCCAGAACCTGATTCTCGCCAATGGCGGCCAACTCGTCACGGCCGTCGGCCTGATCTCGGTTTCCGGCAAGATCAACCGCAAGCTCCTGCAGGTCTCGGTTCCCACGGCACGCCTGATCCCCCCGGGCGTCATCATGCAGATCGACGGCGGCAAGGGCCAGAAGCTCGACTACGCCGTCTGCCTGCCGGACAAGTGCACGGCCGAAGTTCCGCTGACCGACGCGATGATCGCCAGCCTGAAGAAGGGCAGCGACGTGATCTTCACCTCGATCAACTTCCGTCGAGCCCCGAACCCGATCAAGATCTCGCTCGAAGGCTTCACCGGCGCTTATGACGGCGAACCGGTTTCCGAAAACAAGCTCGCCGCAAGTCAGCGCAGTTTGCAGGAAGGCATGCAGAAGAAGGCCGAAGAAGCCCGCAAGAAGCTGGAAGACGCCCAGAAGGCAGCCAAGGCGCAGTAATCCTGCCGCCATACTGAATAGAAACCCGGCTTCAAGCCGGGTTTTTTGTGCGCAAGGAAAAGGCCTCGTCGGGAACGAGGCCTTGAATGATGCTGCGGTCAGACCGAGTTTAGTGGGCGAAGCTCATCTTGGGTTTGAACTGCCCTGACGGGGCCTGATCGAAAATCTGGTAGATCTGCGGGTTGCGAAGCGGCGTGCCGCTTTCATCGTTCATCAGATTCTGCTCGGAGACATAAGCGACATATTCGCTTTCTTCATTTTCCGCGAGCAGGTGATAGAAGGGCTGGTCCCTGCTTGGGCGCACCTCGGCCGGAATGGAATTCCACCATTCCTCCGTATTCGCGAACTCCGGATCAACGTCGAAGATGACGCCGCGAAACGGGAAAACCTTGTGCCGGACCACTTCGCCGATACTGAACTTTGCTACTCTTTCTTTCATGGTACGACTTCCTTTCATCACCAAATTTGGTGATTGGTGCCGCGCAAATCAAGATTTTTGCGCAAGCTCGTCACATGAACGTCATATCCTCCTCCTGCATAATTCCTTAGATCGGCATCGATTTAAGGATGAAATTATGCAGCATTTCAAAGTGTTACAGCGTCTTTGTGCGTCTGAAAAGACGCGCGGCGCTGTGATGGCGTCCATGACCCTGGGAGGTGAAAGCCCCGGCGAACCGGGACTTTCCGTGTTCAGGCCAATCAGGCCGAATAGTACATGTCGTATTCGACAGGATGCGGCGTCATTTCGAAACGCATCACCTCAGCCATCTTCAGCTCGATGAAGGCATCGATCTGGTCGTCGTCGAACACGCCGCCGGCCGTCAGGAACTTGCGGTCCTTGTCGAGGCTTTCGAGTGCTTCGCGCAACGAGCCGCAGACGGTCGGGATCTTCTTCAATTCCTTCGGCGGCAGGTCGTAGAGATCCTTGTCCATAGCCTTGCCGGGATGGATCTTGTTCTTGATGCCGTCGAGGCCGGCCATCAGCATGGCGGCAAAGGCGAGATAGGGGTTGGCGGTCGGATCCGGGAAACGGACTTCGACGCGCTTTGCTTTCGGGTTGGTGCCGAACGGAATGCGGCAGGACGCCGAGCGGTTGCGAGCGGAGTATGCCAGCAGAACCGGTGCTTCGTAGCCCGGGACGAGACGCTTGTAGGAGTTCGTTGACGGATTGGTGAAGGCGTTGATCGCCTTGGCATGCTTGATGATGCCGCCGATGTAGTAGAGGCAGCTCTCGGAAAGACCGGCATATTCATCGCCTGCAAAGGTCGGCTTGCCGCCCTTCCAGATCGACTGGTGCACGTGCATGCCCGAGCCGTTGTCGCCGAAGATCGGCTTCGGCATGAAGGTTGCCGTCTTGCCATAGGCATTCGCCACCTGATGCACGACGTATTTGTAGATCTGCATCTTGTCGGCGTTGCGCACCAGCGTATCGAACTTGATGCCGAGTTCGTGCTGGGCGGCGGCGACTTCATGGTGATGCTTTTCGACGACGACGCCCATCTCGGAGAGAACCGTCAGCATTTCCGAACGCATGTCCTGGGCGCTGTCGACCGGCGGAACCGGGAAATAGCCGCCCTTGACGCGCGGGCGATGGCCGAGGTTGCCGGTTTCGTAGTCGGTGTCGTCGTTCGACGGCAGTTCGGTCGAATCGAGCTTGAAGCCGGTGTTGTAAGGATCGGCCTTGTACTTGACGTCGTCGAAGACGAAGAATTCCGCTTCCGGGCCGACGAAGATCGTGTCGCCGATGCCGGATGCCTTGAGATAGGCTTCGGCCTTCTTGGCAGTGCCGCGCGGATCGCGGTTATAGGCCTCGCCGGAAACCGGATCGAGAATATCGCAGACGATGACCATGGTCGACTGTGCGAAGAACGGGTCCATATGCACCGTCTCGGTATCGGGCATCAGCACCATGTCGGACTCGTTGATGGCCTTCCAGCCGCCGATCGAGGAGCCATCGAACATCACGCCGTCAGCGAACATGTCCTCGTCGACGCAGACAACGTCCATCGTCACATGCTGTAGCTTGCCCTTCGGGTCGGTGAAGCGCAGATCGACGAACTTCACGTCGTTCTCCTTGATCTGCTTCAGAATTTCGCTTGCGGTCGCCATTAAATACCTTCCTCCGATTTGCGATGACAATACATGGCTGCGCTGACCGTATCGAACTTTGCGCGCCAGGCAAAGTGGGTCAGATGGCGTCGATGCCGGTCTCGCCGGTACGAATGCGGATGACCTCTTCGACGTTGGAGACGAAGATTTTTCCGTCGCCGATGCGGCCGGTCTGCGCCGCCTTGCGGATCGCGTCGATGACCGCCTCCGCGTTCTCGTCGGCCAGCACGACCTCGACTTTTACCTTCGGCAGAAAATCGACGACGTATTCGGCTCCGCGGTAAAGTTCCGTGTGACCCTTCTGACGGCCGAAACCCTTGGCTTCTGTGACCGTGATACCTTGCAGGCCGACTTCCTGAAGGGCTTCCTTCACTTCGTCCAGCTTGAAAGGCTTAATGATCGCTTCGATCTTTTTCATGAGAAAATGTCTCTCCGCTTCTCCCGTTATGGCAGGAATTTTCCCGCTCGCCGGATATGATGCAGATATCGTGCCAGTTTGAAATCCATCTTCTTAAAAAAATACGAGGATTTTGCCGAAACCGCCGCATTTGTGGGGATTTTGATGACGGTTTGGCGGCAAACCAGCGGAAAAACTCGGTCCTTCGATCAAAATCATATCGAAAATCGAAAAAGACATGAGTTTAAGGAGTCGCGCAACTATGTCTTAGTGGGGTGAAAATATAGGCAATTGCACAAAATAGGCTCTTTTCTTTGGTGTTTCAGGCGGTTGTTTTTTAGGCGTTTTTTGATTGAATAGGCCGATGAGCCATGAACTGTCCGATCTTCTTCTCACGCCTGCCGAGATGGCCGCGGTCGACGCTGCCGCTGCCGCATCCGGCATCGATTCCTTCGCTTTGATGGAAAGGGCAGGGGCGGCGGTCGCGGCGGCTGCCTTGCGCCTTCATCCCGGAGCTTTGCGCTTCGTCGTGCTTTGCGGGCCCGGTAACAATGGCGGCGACGCCTACGTCGCGGCAAGACATCTGCGGGAGAGCGGGGCGACGGTGGCGCTCTTCCATCTCAGCGACCCCGCCAGGCTAAAGGGCGATGCGGCTCGCGCGAGAGCCGGATGCGCGATCCAGGGGGAACAGCTCCACCTCTATAATCCCGAAACCGGCGACGTCGTCATCGATGGCCTGTTCGGTGCAGGGCTCGGCCGTGAAGTGCCGGCCGATGTCCGCACGGTCATAGAGTGCGTCGCCGAGGCAGGTCTTCCCGTGCTTGCCATCGATCTGCCCTCCGGACTGGATGGCCGCACCGGCAGGGTGTTGGGGGCCGCCTTCCGGGCCTGCAACACCTTCACCTTCATGACGCGCAAACCCGGCCATCTCCTGATGCCGGGCAGGGAGCTTTGCGGCGAGTTGGAGGTTTTCGATATCGGCATTCCCGCCCGCATCGTCAGGGCTGCGGCGGGCGGCGTCATCGCCGAGAACAGGCCGGATGCCTGGAAGGGTGTGCTGCCGGCCGAGCAGTTGGAAACCCACAAATACAAGCGCGGTCATCTGGTCGTCTTCTCAGGCGAGGCCGACAAGACGGGGGCCGCGCGCATGTCGGCGATCTCCGGCCTGAAGGCCGGCGCTGGCCTGGTGACGATCGCAGCCCCGCGCGCGGCGATGGCCGCCAATGCTGCGCATCTCACCGCCGTCATGCTGCACGCAATCGACGACGCGGCCGACCTCGACGATTGGCTCGCCGACAAGCGGTTGCAAAGCTTCGTTCTAGGCCCCGGCTTCGGCATCGGCGTCAGAGCGCGCGGCTTTGTCTCGGCCCTTGCCGAGCGCCATCTCGTGCTCGACGCCGACGGCATCTCCTCGTTCAAGGAAGACCCACAGCAGCTGTTTGATCTTTTCCGGGGTGAGCCGCGCTTGGTGCTGACGCCGCACGGGGGCGAGTTCGCCCGGCTCTTTCCCGATATTGCCGGCGACGATGGGCTCGGGAAGGTTGATAAATCAGTGGCCGCTGCCCGCCTCGCCAATGCCGCGATCGTCTACAAAGGCGCCGATACCGTCATTGCCGCGCCGGACGGACGTGCGCTCATCAATACCAACGCGCCGGTCTGGCTTGCCACCGCCGGTTCCGGCGACGTGCTCGCCGGCATCATCGGCGGATTGCTCGCCCAGGGCCTGCCGGCCTTCGAGGCCGCGGCCGCCGGCGTCTGGCTGCACGGAGAGGCCGGCCAACGCGCCGGCAAGGGCCTGACGGCGGAGGAGCTCGCGACCCATGTCTCGCCGCTTTAGCCCGCTCGATGCTTCAGCTTCGAACCGCCGATGCTTCAGCTTCGAACCGCCGATGCTTCAGCTTCGAGCCGCCGATGCTTTAGCTTCGAGCCGCCGATGCCTATGTCTTCAGCGCAAATCTCAGCCCGGCCTATTTTGCCAGCGCCTGCTGCAGGGCGATCGCCCCATGCGGCGCATTGACCTTGCCCTCGTGGATCATGAAGGCGAAGACGTCGCGTGGCTCGGCCTTCACCTTGCGATCCCCATCGATCAGCGGTAGGTCGTCCGGGACCTTGCCCTCCGCCCAGGTCTCCAGTCGGCCTGCCCAGGCCTTCAGGTCCTTATCAGGATAGCAGGTCGGGATATCGTCCGATCCCTTTTGCAGCCTGGCATAGACGAAGTCGGCCGTGACATCGGCGATCATCGGATATTCGAAATGTTCGGCGCAGACCGGCGCCACGCCGTATTTCGCCAGCAGTGCCACGAATTCCGGCACTTTGAAGGAATCGTGGCGCACCTCGACCACGTGGCGGAGCGCCAGCCCGTCCTGCTTTGCCGGCAGCTGCTTCAGGAAGGCCTCGAAATCTTCCGGATCGAACTTCTTCGTCGGTGCGAACTGCCAGAGCAGCGGCCCGAGATGATCGCCGAGTTCGCTGATGCCCGAGGACAGGAAGCGTTCCATCGATTCACCGGCTTCGGCAAGCACCCGCCGGTTGGTGACGAAACGCGTCGCCTTTAGCGAGAAGATGAAACCGTCGGGTACGTCGGCCGCCCATTTGGCGAAAACCGCCGGCTTCTGCGTGCTGTAATAGGTACCGTTAACCTCGATAACCTTCAGCTGGCGGCTGGCATAATTCAGCTCGTCCTTCTGTTTCAGGTCATCGGGAAAGAAATGCCCGCGCCAGGGCTCGAAGGTCCAGCCGCCGATGCCGGTGCGGATAGTGCCGGATTTGGTCATGTCGTCCTCCCTGTTTGCAGCCGTTCAGGCCGCATCGATCTGTTTCGCCATGTCGACGAGCGTCCATCCTGGCCGATATGGGTTCGGCCGGCGACCCGTTTCGTGAAATCCGACGGCGCGATAAAGGGCGATGTTCCGCTCCATCAGCGCATTGGTGTAGAGCCGGATTTCCGGCTTTGCCCACTCGCGCGCCTTGCCCTCCAGCCACTTGAGCATCGCCAGACCATGTCCGGCCCCCTGAAAGGCCGGCGAGACCGCGATGCTGAACAGCATGAGGTGATTGGAATGCCGCTCGACAACCATCAGCCCCGCGGTTTCGCCGCCGACCTCGCGGAGCCAGACCTCGCCGCGTTCGATGCGAGGCGCGTAATCCTCCGTTATCAGGATCGGCGGAGCGCCGAACAGTTCGGTATAGGGCCGATAGGCGGCTGCTGTCAGCGTCGTGATCCTTTCCAGATCTTCGGGCGACGCCGGCCGCATCGTCATTCCGCCGCAGCCGCCCTCTTCGCCGGCCGCCGTTCCAGCAATTCCTTGAGGAAGTGCCCGGTATAGGAGCGCTTCTCCTTGACGATCGCCTCGGGCGTGCCGAAAGCCACAATCTCGCCGCCGCCATCACCGCCTTCGGGACCGAAATCGAGCACCCAGTCGGCCGTCTTGATGACTTCGAGATTGTGCTCGATCACCACCACGGAATTGCCCTGGTTGACCAGTTCGTGCAGCATTTCAAGCAGCTTGGCGACGTCGTGGAAATGCAGGCCGGTCGTCGGTTCGTCGAGAATGTAGAGCGTGCGCCCCGTCGAGCGTTTCGACAGCTCCTTGGCCAGCTTGACGCGCTGTGCCTCGCCGCCCGACAGCGTATTGGCCTGCTGGCCGACCTTGATGTAACCGAGGCCGACATCCTTCAGCGACTGCAGCTTGTCGCGCACGGCCGGCACCGCCGCGAAGAAGTCGACGCCTTCCTCCACCGTCATGTCGAGCACGTCGGCGATCGACTTCTGCTTGAAGGTGACATCGAGTGTCTCGCGATTGTAGCGCTTGCCGTGGCAGACGTCGCAGGTGACGTAGACATCGGGCAGGAAGTGCATCTCGATCTTGATGACGCCGTCGCCCTGGCAGGCCTCGCAACGCCCGCCCTTGACGTTGAAGGAGAAACGCCCCGGCTGGTAGCCGCGCGCTTTTGCCTCCGGCAGGCCGGCGAACCAATCGCGGATCGGCGTGAACGCGCCGGTATAGGTCGCCGGGTTCGAGCGCGGCGTGCGGCCGATCGGCGACTGGTCGATGTCGATCACCTTGTCGATATGCTCGAAGCCGTCAATGCGGTCGTGATCGGCCGGGTTTTCGCGCGCGCCCATGACGCGGCGCGCTGCCGATTTATACAGCGTCTCGATCAGGAAGGTGGATTTGCCGCCGCCGGAAACGCCGGTCACCGCCGTGAACACCCCGAGCGGGATTGCCGCCGTGACGTTCTTCAGATTGTTGCCGCGGGCGCCGACCACCTTGATCTCGCGGCCCTTCTTCTGTCTGCGGCGCTCGTTGGGAACGGGAACGCCGAGTTCGCCCGAGAGATATTTTCCGGTCAGCGACTTCGGATTGTCCATGATATCCTGCGGCGTGCCGTGGGCGATGACCTCGCCGCCATGAATGCCGGCGGCCGGGCCGATATCGACCACGTCGTCGGCCGTCATGATCGCATCCTCGTCATGTTCGACGACGATGACGGTGTTGCCGATGTCGCGCAGGTGCTTCAGCGTGTCGAGCAGCCGGGCATTGTCGCGCTGATGCAGGCCGATCGAAGGCTCGTCGAGCACATAGAGCACGCCGGTCAGCCCCGAGCCGATCTGCGAGGCCAGCCGGATGCGCTGGCTTTCGCCGCCCGACAGCGTGCCGGAATTGCGCGACAGGCTGAGATATTCCAGGCCGACATCGTTGAGGAAACGCAGCCGGTCGCGGATTTCCTTGAGGATGCGCACGGCAATCTCGTTCTGCTTGGCGTTGAAGCTGGCCGGCAGCGTCTCGAACCAGTCGCGGGCGACGCGGATCGACATGGCAGTCACTTCGCCGATATGCAGCGTGGCGATCTTCACCGCCAGCGCTTCCGGCTTCAGGCGGAAGCCGTTGCAGGAAGGGCAGGGTGCTGCCGACATGAAGCGCTCGATGTCCTCACGCGCCCAGGCGGAATCGGTCTCCTTCCAGCGCCGCTCGAGATTGGTGATGATGCCCTCGAAATTCTTCTGCGTCGTATAGGAGCGGGCGCCGTCGGCATAATGGAATTCGATCTTGTCGTCGGTGCCGTTGAGAATGACGTCCTTGGCCTCGTCGGAAAGATCGTTCCAGCGGGTGCCGAGCTTGAAGCCGTAATGTTTGCCCAGCGCTTCCAGCGTCTGATTGTAATAGGGCGAGGTCGACTTGGCCCAGGGCGCGATCGCCCCGTCGCGCAGCGTCCGTTCCGGCTCGGGCACGATCAGGTCGCGATCGATCTTCTGCTGGGCGCCGAGGCCGTCGCAGGTCGGGCAGGCGCCGAAGGGATTGTTGAAGGAGAACAGTCGCGGCTCGATCTCCGGAATGGTGAAGCCGGAAACCGGGCAGGCGAATTTTTCCGAAAACAGCACGCGCTCATGCGTCTCGTTGAGCGACTTGTTGGCCGAACCGCCGGCCGAGGTCTCTTCCAGCGGCAGCGGCTTGTCGGCGAATTCGGCGACCGCCAGCCCGTCGGCGAGCTTCAGGCAGGTTTCCAGGCTGTCGGCTAGGCGGGCCGAGACATCCGAGCGCACGACGATGCGGTCGACCACCACGTCGATGTCGTGCTTGTATTTCTTGTCGAGCACCGGCGCCTCGGCAATCTCGTAGAACTGGCCGTCGACCTTGACGCGCTGGAAGCCCTTCTTCATCAGCTCCGCCAGTTCCTTCTTGTATTCGCCCTTGCGCCCGCGCACGAGCGGCGCGAGAATATAAAGACGGGTGCCTTCGCCGAAATCGAGCACGCGGTCGACCATCTGGCTGACGGTCTGGCTTTCGATCGGCAGGCCGGTCGCCGGTGAATAGGGCACGCCGACGCGGGCAAAGAGCAACCGCATATAGTCGTAGATCTCGGTCACGGTGCCGACCGTCGAGCGCGGGTTGCGCGAGGTGGTTTTCTGCTCGATCGAGATCGCCGGCGACAGTCCGTCGATCTGGTCGACGTCGGGCTTCTGCATCATCTCGAGAAACTGCCGGGCATAGGCGGAGAGGCTCTCGACATAGCGCCGCTGGCCCTCGGCATAGATCGTGTCGAAGGCAAGCGAGGATTTGCCGGAGCCCGAAAGCCCGGTCATGACGATCAGCTTATTGCGCGGCAGATCGAGATCGATGCCTTTGAGATTATGCTCGCGCGCGCCGCGGATGGAGATCGTCTTCAGTTCGCTCATCGTCTCAGCTTGGTCCTTTGGGATAACAGCCCTTATTTAGTGATGCCGAACGGCGAGTCGAGGCTGAATGTCCGCAACACTGAAGGTTTTCGATTCTGTTGACAGGATCATACGGATAAACTAGAACAAAGAAAGAACAAAAATCCTGATGGATGCATGCGGTGTTCTGACGGAGAAATATGTGGATTAAGTGCCGCCCATGCGCATCGGCGGTCGTTGATGGTTTAAGGTGCGCCGATCGATTGAAACGCCGCCGGGCAGGGCGGCAGGTAGGGTGAGAGCATGGCTGGTAGCGTAAACAAGGTAATTCTGATCGGAAATGTCGGTGCGGACCCGGAAATCCGCCGCACCCAGGATGGCCGGCCGATCGCCAATCTTCGTATTGCGACCTCGGAGACCTGGCGCGACCGCAATTCCGGCGAGCGTCGTGAAAAGACCGAATGGCACACTGTCGTCGTCTTCAACGAGGGCCTGTGCAAGGTCGTCGAGCAATATGTGAAGAAGGGCGCCAAGCTCTATATCGAAGGCCAGTTGCAGACCCGTAAGTGGCAGGACCAGCAGGGACAGGACCGCTACTCGACGGAAGTGGTGCTGCAGGGCTTCGGTTCGACGCTGACCATGCTCGACGGCCGCGGTGAAGGCGGCGGTGCAAGCTCCGGTGGCGGCCGTGGCGGCAGCAGCAGCAATGATTATGGCGACGACTACGGCGCCCCGGCTCCCTCATCATCGCCAAGCCGCGGCGGTGGCGGCGGTGGCAACTTCTCGCGGGATCTCGACGACGACATCCCGTTCTGATCGGCCGTTCGTGGTTTATGATTTATCCGAGAGCATGACGTCTTTAACGGCGTCATGCTCTTTTTCTTTGATCTCGCGGCGGATGCCGTTTTCAGTGCGGCGTTGCGCTGATCAGATTGAACGCCGATTTCGCCCCGTCGACGACGAACTGTGCGGCAAGGGCCGCGAGGATAACGCCGAGAAGCCGCGTCAGAATTGCCCGGCCGGTGACGCCGAGGAAACGGTCCAGCCGTTCGGCGATCAGCAGCATTAGGAAGGTCAGCAGCAGATTGGCGGCAATGACGCCGATCAGTTGGGCTTTCCCGATGGAGGTGGCGAGCGTGCCGGCAAGCAGGATCGTCGCCGAGATGGCGCCCGGGCCGGCAATCAGCGGCAAGGCTAGCGGGAAGACGGCGATATTCTCGATGTGATCCTTGGTGATGGCCGCTTCGGTGGCCTTCTCCTTGCGTTCCTGGCGTCTTTCGAAGACCATCTCGAAGGCGATCCAGAACAGCAGCAGACCGCCGGCGATGCGGAAGGCGCCGATCGAAATCCCGAGCACGCCGAGTACGCCGGCCCCAAACAGCGCGAAGACGGCGAGGATGATGAAGGCGATAACCGAGCCGCGCAGCGCCACCTGCGTGCGCTGGGCGCGGCTCATGCCCATCGTCAGCCCCAGGAAGATCGGTGCGAGCCCCGGCGGATCGATGGTGACCAGCAGCGTCGTGAAGGCGTTGATCAATTGGTCGGCGCTTGCCATCGTCTCTCCGGAACCCCATATAGTCGGGTGGTTTTTATGCGTGGTTTTATGATTGTGAAGCGGCGATTCCGATTTGGCAAATATCCCGCGGCGGCCCGCGGCGGATTTGTCCGGTTCGGCCGCGCAACTTGCATGTTTTACCCTCTTTAAGCCGCAAAAGCCTGTTCAAAACGCCCGGTGAAATTGGCGCTGCAACGGGCTTTCCGCTATAAATCTTCAAGTGATTCTAGAAGAGATCGTGATCTGTTTTGACTGAGCAAACACCCCCCGGCGGCGGGAAGCTCCCGCCAGGCATCGAGCCCATCTCCATCATGGAGGAAATGCAGCGGTCGTATCTCGATTACGCCATGAGCGTCATCGTTAGCCGCGCGCTGCCCGACGTGCGCGACGGCCTGAAGCCCGTGCACCGGCGCATCCTCTACGGCATGTCCGAGCTTGGCATCGACTGGAACAAGAAATACGTCAAATGCGCCCGCGTCACCGGTGACGTGATGGGTAAATTCCATCCGCACGGCAATTCCGCGATCTATGATGCGCTCGCCCGTATGGCGCAGCCCTGGTCGCTGCGTCTGCCGCTGATCGACGGCCAAGGCAATTTCGGCTCGGTTGATGGTGACCCGCCGGCGGCCGAACGGTACACCGAATGCCGCCTCGAAAAGGCTGCCCATTCGCTGCTCGACGATCTCGACAAGGAAACCGTCGATTTCCGCGACAACTATGACGGTACGCTCTCCGAGCCGGTTGTGGTGCCGGCCAAATTCCCGAACCTGCTCGTCAATGGCGCAGGCGGCATCGCCGTCGGCATGGCGACCAACATCCCGCCGCATAATCTCTCCGAAGTCATCGACGGCTGCATCGCGCTGATCGACGATCCGGCAATCGAGCTGCAGGATCTGATCCAGATCATTCCCGGCCCCGATTTCCCGACGGGTGCGAAGATCCTCGGCCGTGCCGGCATTCGCTCCGCCTATGAGACTGGCCGCGGCTCGGTCATCATGCGCGGCGTCGCCGCCATCGAGCCAATGCGCGGTGACCGCGAGCAGATCATCATCACCGAGATTCCCTACCAGGTGAACAAGGCGACGATGATCGAAAAGATGGCCGAGCTGGTGCGCGACAAGCGCATCGAAGGCATCTCCGACCTGCGCGACGAATCCGACCGCCAGGGTTATCGCGTCGTCGTCGAATTGAAGCGCGACGCCAATGCCGAGGTCATCCTCAATCAGCTTTATCGCTATACGCCGCTGCAGACGTCCTTCGGCTGCAACATGGTGGCGCTGAACGGCGGCAAGCCGGAACAGCTGACCCTTCTCGACATGCTGCGCGCCTTCGTCTCCTTCCGCGAAGAAGTTGTTAGCCGGAGAACAAAATTCCTGCTGCGCAAAGCGCGCGACCGCGCCCATGTGTTGGTCGGTCTCGCGATTGCCGTCGCCAATATCGACGAAGTCATTCGCGTCATCCGCCAGGCGCCCGATCCGCAGTCGGCCCGCGAAGAATTGATGACCCGCCGCTGGCCGGCCGAAGATGTCGAAAGCCTGATCCGTCTGATCGACGATCCGCGCCATCGCATCAACGAGGACCTGACCTACAATCTCTCCGAAGAGCAGGCCCGCGCCATCCTCGAACTGCGCCTTGCCCGCCTGACGGCCCTTGGCCGCGACGAAATCGGCGACGAACTCAACAAAATCGGTGAGGAGATCAAGGATTACCTCGATATTCTCTCCTCGCGCGTCCGCATCCAGACCATCGTCAAGGACGAACTCCTCGCTGTCCGCAATGAATTCGGCACGCCGCGCCGCACCGAGATCATCGATGGCGGCCTCGAAATGGACGACGAGGATCTGATTGCTCGTGAAGACATGGTCGTCACCGTCTCGCATCTGGGCTATATCAAGCGCGTGCCGCTGACCACCTATCGTGCCCAGCGCCGCGGCGGCAAGGGCCGCTCCGGCATGACCACCCGCGACCAGGATTTCGTTAGCCGGCTATTTGTAGTCAATACGCATACGCCGGTTCTGTTCTTCTCCTCGCGCGGCATCGTCTATAAGGAGAAGGTCTGGCGCCTGCCGATCGGCACGCCGACCTCGCGCGGCAAGGCGCTGATCAATATGCTGCCGCTTGCACCCGGCGAGCGCATCACTACCATCCTGCCCTTGCCCGAGGACGAGGAGAGCTGGGACAATCTCGACGTGATGTTCTCGACGACGCGCGGCACGGTTCGCCGCAACAAGCTGTCGGACTTCGTCCAGGTCAACCGCAATGGCAAGATTGCCATGAAGCTCGAGGAGGAGGGCGACGAAATCCTCTCCGTCGAGACCTGCACCGAGAATGACGACGTGCTGCTGACGACGGCGCTCGGCCAGTGCATCCGCTTCTCCGTCGACGACGTCCGCGTTTTCGCCGGCCGGAACTCGATCGGCGTGCGCGGCATCAGCCTTGCCGGCGGCGACCGCATCATCTCGATGACCATCGTCCGCCATGTCAATGCCGAGCCGTGGGAGCGCGCCGCCTACCTGAAGCGCGCCGCCAACGACCGGCGTCTGACGACGGGTGAGGCCGAGGAGATCGCGCTGGTCGGCGAGGAAGTCACCGAGGAGGGACAACTGAGCGACGAGCGTTACGAAGAGCTGAAACAGCTTGAGCAGTACGTTCTCACCGTCTCCGAAAAGGGCTTCGGCAAGCGTTCGTCGTCCTACGATTTCCGCATCTCCGGCCGCGGCGGCAAGGGCATTCGCGCCACCGATACGTCGAAAACCGGCGAGATCGGCGAACTGGTCGCGGCATTCCCCATCG
The DNA here is from genome assembly GCF_017357385.1 of Rhizobium sp. NZLR1. Lineage (NCBI taxonomy): Bacteria > Pseudomonadati > Pseudomonadota > Alphaproteobacteria > Hyphomicrobiales > Rhizobiaceae > Rhizobium > Rhizobium sp. NZLR1. The sequence goes on from NZ_CP071632.1 coordinate 2,287,146, forward strand.
AGGACGGCGACCAGATCATGCTGGTTTCCGATGGCGGCCAGCTGATCCGCGTGCCGGTCGGCGGCATCCGCATCGCCAGCCGCGCCACCAAGGGCGTCACCATCTTCTCGACGGCCAAGGACGAGAAGGTCGTTTCGGTCGAGCGCATCAGCGAGCCGGAGGAGGACGAGACGGAGGAGGCCGTCGAGGTCGCCGACGGCGCCGCTATTACCGACGAAGATGCTGCGGGCGAAGCGCCGATTGCCGATGGCGATCCGGGGCCCGCCGAGGAATGATCAGATGAACGGGGCGGCTTCAAGCCGCCCTTTTCTTTTCAGTCCGGGGAATGGTTTAAAGCCACGCCCAAAGAAAAAGCCGGACGCTGGGTGCATCCGGCTTTGAATGGCCTTAGGCGACGGAAGGGTGCCGCTCAAGGTGGGGAAGAGGGAAGTAAAAAAGGAAAGTCAGAACGCTCTATGTTTTTCGTTCAGCGCCTTTACCTCTTCGCCTTCGCGCCGGAGCGCTGATATCGTCGAGGTTACTGACACGATGAACATGACGCTGATAAGGGCCGTGAGCACTGTCAAGATCGTGAACATAGGCATTCCTTTCCTGGGGAGTTGCGTTCCCGCCCCTCAGTACTGGCCCAGTACGGCCGTCCGGGCCGAAGCATAGGGACCATAAACCTTGGACGTATCAATCTTCTGATCATAGAGAGCGACAGTTGCAGTCAGCATGCCCGTGACCATTACCATCCAGAGCACGTTAATCATCGTAATCTTGCCGGGCATCTTTAGTCCTTCCTGCCGCGATAATCGCATCTATGTGTCGGTTGAATGAACGCATCCGTTTTAAAATGGTTCCGCCGGATGTTGACGGGTGTTTACCAACGCCGATCTGAAGCCTCCTTGAATGTCTCGTTCATCTGGCGTTCAGATTCGAACGTCGTTTTTCGCGCAGCCGGCCTTGAGCGCGCACGATCGCCGCATGCTCGGCAAGCGCCGGCCGCACCCAGCTCACCTCGTAGCGATCGGCGAAATAGCCATAGGCCAGCTCGGCGGCGAGGGAGGAAACGACGGCAAGTGCAACGAGCACGATCAGCATGGACTTGGTCTTTCGAGGGGGCGCCGGATGCCGGAATGGCATCGGCTGTCTTGATGATTTGAGTTAAGCAGATCCCGTCTGAAACCGCCTTGAACGGGCCATTCATCCGCCGTTCAACCGTCCGGGACGATTGGCCAAATCACTTGCGGCAAGGCGGCATCCGTGACAAAAGGCGTCAAACCAACGGTCGGGCCAGATGACGACAGCTTTTTATCCGGGGTCCTTCGACCCGATCACCAATGGGCATGTGGATGTTCTGGTCCAGGCGCTGAACGTCGCCGAAAAGGTGATCGTCGCGATCGGCATCCATCCCGGCAAGGCGCCGCTCTTTTCCTTCGAGGAGAGAGCCGAACTGATCCGCCGTTCCCTGGCGCAAGCGCTGCCCGGCAAGACCGGCGACATCGACGTCGTCGCCTTCGACAATCTGGTTGTCGATGCCGCCCGCAGCCATGGCGCCACGCTTCTGATCCGCGGTCTTCGCGACGGCACCGATCTTGATTACGAAATGCAGATGGCCGGCATGAACAGGACGATGGCGCCCGATATCCAGACCATCTTTTTGCCGGCGGGCACGGCCTCGCGGCCCATTACCGCCACATTGGTCCGCCAGATCGCCGCCATGGGCGGCGATGTCAGCGCTTTCGTGCCGGCCGCCGTCTTGCAAGCCCTCACATCCAAGCGCCCAGAATAGCAAGCGCCAAAACCAACAAACGCAAAGACTAGCAAGCGCAAAGACCAGGCGGAACCCGCCGCAACGGAGCCCATATGAAACTGTTTTATCTCGCATTTGCCGGCGTGCTGTATCTCGCCTCCTTCGCGGGGGATGCGTTCGCCCAGTCGGCTGATCATTATCTCACCATCCAGCTGAAGAACGGCCCTGTCGTCATCCAGCTGATGCCTGAGGTTGCGCCGAAGCATGTCGCTCAGATCGAGGCGCTGGCCAAGAAGGGCGAATACGACAACGTCGCCTTCCATCGCGTCATCGACGGCTTCATGGCCCAGACCGGCGACGTCAAATACGGCAACATGGAAAAGGGTTTCGATGCGAGCCTCGCCGGCACCGGCTCCTCCGATATGCCTGATATTCCGGCCGAGTTCTCCAAGACCCCGTTCGTGCGCGGCACCGTCGGCATGGCTCGTTCGCAGGATCCGAATTCCGCCAATTCGCAGTTCTTCATCATGTTCGCCGAAGGCTCCTTCCTCAACGGCCAGTACACCGTCGTCGGCAAGGTCGTTTCCGGCATGGAGAATGTCGACAAGATCAAGCGCGGCGAAGGCCAGAACGGCGAAGTCAAAAGCCCCGACCGGATGGTCAAGGTTACCCTGGGCAAGAAGTAAGTTACCAGAGAAACAAGAGGAGAAGACAATGGCCGAGATCAAGGATCCCGAAAACACCGTCATTCTGGAAACCACCAAGGGCAAGATCGTCATCCAGCTTTTGCCGCAGGTCGCCCCGGAGCATGTCGCCCGCATCAAGGAACTCGCCCGCGAGAAGGCCTATGACGGCGTCGTCTTCCACCGCGTCATCCAGGATTTCATGGCCCAGACGGGCGACGTCGAATTTGGCAAGAAGGGTTCGGAAACCTTCAATCCCGGCCGCGCCGGCATGGGCGGCTCCTCCAAGCCGGATCTGAAGGCTGAATTCTCCGCGACGACCCATACGCGCGGCACCTGCTCGATGGCCCGTTCGCAGAACCCGAACTCGGCCAATTCGCAGTTCTTCATCTGCTTCACCGATGCACCCTGGCTGAACAAGCAGTATTCCGTCTGGGGCCAGGTCATCGAAGGCATGGACAACGTCGACAAGATCAAGCGCGGCGAGCCGGTTTCCGATCCGGATTCGATCGTCTCGATGCGGGTTGCCGCCGACGTCTGATTGTGATTTCTGCTGAAACCCGCTCTTGCGCCTAACCGCGTGGGGGCGGGTTTCGCTTTGAAAGTACCGTTATGCGCGTAGACCTTTTCGATTTCGATCTGCCCGATGAACGCATCGCATTGCGGCCCGCCGAACCGCGCGACAGCGCGCGCCTGCTCGTCGTCAATCCCCACGCGGAAAGCGTGCCTGATGCTGAACGCGTGCTTTCTGATCATCGCGTCGGCGATCTGCCGTCCTTCCTGCGGGCGGGCGATGCGCTGGTCTTCAACGACACCAAGGTCATTCCGGCCCAGCTCGAGGGCATCCGCCATCGGGACGGCGCCGGCGGCCAGCAGGTGTCGGCAACACTGCACATGCGCGTCGGCCCGAGCCGTTGGAAGGCCTTTGCCAAGCCCGGCAAGCGCATCAAGGAGGGCGACCGCATCGCCTTCGGCCATAGCGGCGAAAGCTGCTTGCTCGGCTCGCTCGACGCCACCGTCGAGGAAAAGGGCGAGGCCGGCGAGGTGACGCTCGCATTTGATCTTTCCGGCCCGGCGCTCGACGAGGCGATTGCCGCCGTCGGTCACATTCCGTTGCCGCCCTATATCGCCGCCAAGCGGCCCGAGGACGAGCGCGACCGCGCGGATTACCAGACGATCTATGCCCGCGAGGAGGGCGCCGTCGCTGCGCCCACCGCCGGCCTGCATTTCACGCCCGGCCTGTTCGAGACGCTCGACAAAGCTGGCATTGAACGCCATTTCGTTACGCTGCATGTCGGCGCCGGCACCTTTCTGCCTGTCAAGGCCGACGATACCGACGATCACCGGATGCATCTGGAAAGCGGCACCGTCAGCGCTGAGACCGCCGCCCGGCTGAACGCCGTCAAGGCAAAAGGCGGGCGTATCGTCTGCGTCGGCACCACCTCGCTGCGGCTGATCGAGAGTGCTGCGGAAGAGAGCGGCGAGATCCGCGCCTGGAGCGGCGCCACTGGCATTTTCATCACGCCCGGCTACCGTTTCAAATCGGTCGACATGCTGATGACCAATTTTCACCTGCCGCGCTCGACGCTGTTCATGCTGGTCTCGGCCTTTGCCGGCTTTAAGACCATGCATGCGGCCTACAACCACGCCATTGCGACGGGCTACCGCTTCTACTCTTACGGCGACGCGAGCCTTCTTTTCCGGAAAGACAAATGACAGAAAACTTCCAATTCACACTTGACAAGACCGATGCCGGCGCGCGCCTCGGCGAGATTTCCATGCCGCGCGGCACGATCCGGACGCCCGCCTTCATGCCTGTGGGAACCGTCGGCACCGTCAAGGCGATGTATCTCGACCAGGTGAGCGAAACCGGCGCCGACATCATCCTCGGCAATACCTATCACCTGATGCTGCGCCCCAGCGCCGAGCGCGTCGCCCGCCTCGGCGGCCTGCACAAGCTGATCCGCTGGGAGCACCCGATCCTGACGGATTCCGGCGGCTTCCAGGTCATGTCGCTGTCCGGCCTGCGTAAGCTTGATGAGCAGGGCGTCACCTTCAAATCGCATGTCGACGGCAGCCTGCATCATATGTCGCCGGAACGCTCGATTGAAATCCAGGGGTTGCTCGGCTCCGATATCCAGATGCAACTCGACGAATGTGTGGCGCTGCCGGCCGAGCCGAAGGAGATCGAGCGCGCCATGGAAATGTCGCTGCGCTGGGCCGAGCGCTGCCAGGTCGCCTTCGGCGAACAGCCTGGAAAGGCAATGTTCGGCATCGTCCAGGGCGGCGATATTCCGGCGCTGCGCATCCGTTCGGCTGAGGCGCTGAGCCAGCTCGATCTCAAGGGCTATGCCATCGGCGGCCTTGCCGTCGGCGAGCCGCAGGACGTCATGCTGCAGATGCTGGAAACGACGCTGCCCGTGCTTCCTCTGGAGAAGCCGCGTTACCTCATGGGCGTCGGCACGCCGGACGATATGCTGAAATCTGTCGCTCGCGGCATCGACATGTTCGATTGTGTCATGCCGACCCGTTCCGGCCGCCATGGCCTGGCCTTTACCCGCCGCGGCAAGGTCAATATCCGCAATGCCCGTCATGCCGAGGATATGCGCCCGCTCGACGAACAGTCGAATTGCCCGGCCTCGCGCGACTATTCGCGCGCCTACCTGCACCATCTCGTCCGCGCCAACGAGGCGCTCGGCGGCATGCTCCTCTCCTGGCACAATCTCGCCTATTACCAGGAATTGATGCAGGGTATCCGCAAGGCGATCGCCGAAGGCCGCTTCGCCGATTTCATGGCGGAGACGCAGGAAGAATGGGCAAGAGGCGATCTTCAACCCGTTTGATCTATCTCTCGCTCTATGCGACGCCCTTTAATCAGGGAGCTGGTGTGCAGCTCCCGACATCTGCCGGCTTGACGCGGCCGGCCTGAAGATCGCTCCATTGCGGTATGGACGGATCAGGGCCACCGATCGATGCCTCAAACGCGGCGCGGTTCAGCTTGATGAGCCGTCCGCTTGCAAGGATGCTCACCATCTCTTTCTTGTTGACATAAGCCAGGCTGACATCCAGCCGGCAGAAGAACCGCTTGCTGCCGTTCGAGACGACCCAGCCGTAGCCGCCGGACTTCCCCTTGGTGAGTTTTCCGATGGCGTAATCCCGCCGTGCAAGCTTTGAAAAGGATTCCGCCTGCGCAACACCCGGCATGACGGCAAAGCCGATCGCCGCGGCGGTGACCAACCACTTGAATGAAATGAGCATTGAGTTTTCAACCCCTGGGACAGAACCACATGAGCCCGTACGTTCCAGCAGCGCCGGACACAACTTTAATCTGCAGGGATGCTTAATCCGCTAAACCGCGTCGCGATCTTTCAGGTGCGGCTGTCGCGCTCCAGCTCTTTATTTTCTCGCATGTCGTTATCGCAAAACCGCTGCCCGCTTTTGCGCGACATGCTTTAGATGCCCTTGCTGTCGGCATCCGGCATGATCTGCACGCCGTTGATCCTGTAGCTGCCGTCGGGCTGTCGAGTCATCTGGTAGATCGCCGTCCAGTCCTTGCCGTCGCGGCCTGAAATCAGCACCTCGTGGTAGATCAGCGCGCCGTTGTCGATCGAGCGGCTGCGGCCGAAGGCGTAGTTGCCGGGATGATAGACCGGCTCGTAGCTCTTTTTCACCATGGCGAAGAACAGGTTCTTGTCGGGATACATCGCCCTGATGCCGGGAGCGGCGAAGGAATAGGCGGCTTCGGCATCGTCCTTTAGGAAAGCTGTGATCTGTTCCTCGATCATCGTTCGCGTCGTGTCGATCGGATCTTCGGCAAGGGCCGAGACAGCGGGGAGGATGAACGCGGCACACAGAATAAGAACTGCGAAGAAGGCGCGCATGGGAGATCTCCGGCTCTATCGGGGGAAAGACCCGATAGAGCAGAAGTGTAGGCCATTTCTGGCGCAAGAAAAGTGGACTTTATGACCAGCACCGGAAGAGGGCGCTGGCATTCACGCCGCCGAAGCCGAAACCGTTGGTGATGGCATAGTCCATTGCCAGCGGCCGCGCCGTCTTGCCGACGATATCGATGCCGTCGGCATCAGGGTCGGCCTCATCAAGGTTGCGGGTCGGCGGCGCGATTTGGTCGCGCAGCGCCAGGATGGTGAAGATCGCTTCCAGCCCGCCGGCGGCCCCGAGCAGATGGCCGGTGGCCGATTTTGTCGCACTGACGGCAATGTCGCCATTGCGGCCGAAGACCGTGGCGATCGCCGCGATCTCGCCCCGGTCACCGACCGGTGTCGAGGTCGCATGCGCGTTGAGGTGCTTGACCTCCGAAGCCGGGATCTTCGCCTGCTTGAGCGCTGCCTCCATCGCCCGGCGCGCGCCGTCGCCGTCTTCGGGGCCTGAGGTCATGTGGTAGGCGTCCGCCGCCGTGCCGTAACCGACGAGTTCGGCGAGCGGTGTGGCGCCGCGGGCAAGCGCGTGTTCGAGTGTTTCGATGACCAGGATGCCGGCGCCTTCGCCCATGACGAAACCGTCACGCGCCGTGTCGAAGGGCCGCGACGCCAGCTCCGGGGTGTCGTTGAAACCGGTGGAAAGCGCGCGAGCGGCGGCAAAGCCGCCGAGGCTTACCTTGTCGATACAGGCCTCGGCACCGCCGCAGATTGCCACATCCGCTTCGCCGGAGCGGATCAGCCGCGCAGCATCGCCGATCGCCTGGACGCTGGCCGCACATGCCGTCACCGGAGCGCCGAGCGGCCCCTTGAAGCGGTAGCGGATGCTGACTTGGCCGGCAGCGAGGTTTACGAGGAAGGAGGGCACGGTGAAGGGGGACAGCCGCCGCACGCCGCGCGTCTCGCCGATCCGCACCGCTTCGGCGATCGCCGGGAAGCCGCCGACGCCCGAGGCGATGATCGTTGCGGTGCGTTCGCGTTTCGCTTCGTCGGTCGGCATCCAGCCGGCCTGCTTCACCGCTTCCTCCGTCGCCGCCATGGCGAACTGGATGAAGCGGTCCATCTTCTTCTGGTCCTTGGGGGTGATGTAACGGTCGGGATCGAAACCGCTCTCTGCATCCTCGGCGCTGCCGGGAACGATGCCGCCGACCTTGGCCGGGAGTTCGCCGACGACACCGTCCGAAAGCACCCTCAGCCCCGAACCGCCGTCAAGAAGCCGCTTCCAGGCGAGCTCGACGCCGGTGCCGAGTGGTGACACAAGTCCCATGCCGGTGACAACGATGCGATCCATGATATTTTCCTCTTTATGCGTCGATGCCGAGATACCAGGCGCGCATGCGGGCGATCCGCTTGTGCACCTCGTCATCGGCTGCGGGGCCTGCAAGCAGGCTGGTGTTTTCGGGTGTCACTTGTTCGCCGGTCCGTGTGTCGACCAGCAGCGTCTCGCGCGCTTTGCCGGAGGCGGCATCGCCAAGCAGATAGGCAAGGTCTTCCTCTGGGATGTGCCGGCTTCCCCAGGAAAATAGGGACATCAGCACCGGAAAGAAATCGCGGCCCTTGTCCGTCAGCCGGTATTCGTAGCGGGCAGGGCGCTGATGGTAGAGCCGCCGTTCGAACAGTCCCTGATCCGTTAGGTGTTTCAGCCGCCGCGTCAGGATGTTCGGCGCCACACCGAGGCTCTTCTGGAAATCGTCGAAGCGCGACAGCCCCTGAAAGGCGTCGCGCAGGATGAGGATGCTCCACCAGTCGCCGACGCTGTCGAGCGCGCGCGCCGCCGGGCATTTGAATTGGCTGAAGCTCGTCCGCTGCATGGATCACGTCACTACAGTAGTAACTATCATCATGCAAGTTACTACATCAGCTGTCGCCGTCGAAAATCCGGGCGAGCAGGAGGCCGGTGACAAGCATGCCGGCCGCGAGGAAGATCGTATCGCCCGGCGTGCCGATATAGAGTGGCCCGATATTGGCAAACAGCAGGAAGGCAATGAGAAAATTCGCCCAGCCCCAGACGACATTCGTCGTCGGCGAGCTGAACTGCGCCCGCGGTCCGAACGGAATGCGGAAACGCCGGCCGCTGACGCCGTTGACGAAATGCGGGATGCCGTTTGTCAGAAATGCCGCGGCGATGAAATGGGCGATATAGGCGATCCAGGGCAAAGGCTTCTCCGGTGCTGCGAGTTGCGTCAACGGAGGAATGTGGCCGGGAATATCACGCCGGCAAGGGGTGCCCGGAAACGCGCATGTGCGCTCGCACGCCGTCAGAAGACGACTGGCCGGCCGCATCAGACAAGCCCGAAATCTTTGAAGTGAAGCGCCGCAGAATTGTCGAGATCCGCAACATGGACTGCCGCACCCGCCGCACTTCCATCCGCGTCATAGAAGAGTCTGCCGCTGGCCTGATCGTAGATCAGCTTGTCATCCGCCTCGAGCGCTCTCGTTCCCTGCACGAAATTCTCATCCGAAAATCGAGATAGGCTGAGCGCGGCGAAAATCGAATGGTCGAGCAGCAGCTTGTCGCCCGCCGCGGAGGAGAAATCCGTAATCTTGTCAACGCTGACATTATCGGGCTTCACATCGAAGACGAAGCTATCGCCTCCACCGCCGCCGGTCAGCGTGTCTGCGCCGGCTTTGCCGATCAGCTTGTCGTTACCGAGCCCGCCGGTAATCTGGTCGGCGCCTTTGCCGCCATTGATCGTGTTGCTGCCGTCGTTGCCGGTGAGAACGTTGGCGGTGTTGTTGCCTGTCGCGCTGAGATTGGCCGTTCCGGTCAAGGCGAGATTCTCGATCGTACCGGCCGCGTGCTTCACATCGGCCAGGCTAAAGGAGGTCGAAGCCTTGACGGTGTCCTTGCCGGATGCCCCTGTCTCATCGACAAAATCGCCCGCATTGTCGACCACATAAGTATCGTTGCCGGCATGGCCCGACATATGGTCGGCGCCAGTGCTGCCATCAAGGATATTGTTGCCGGAATTGCCGACGAGAGCGTTTGCCAGGCCATTGCCGGTGCCGTTCAGATTGGCGGTGCCGGTCAGCGTCAGGTTCTCGACGTTGCCGATCGTATGCGTCGTATCCTTGAGGCTGAAGCTGATCGACGACATGACCGTATCGGTTCCGCCGCCTCGGCTTTCGTCGACGATTTGAGTGGGGCTGCTCACGGTGAATATGTCGTTGCCCCTGCCGCCATAGATATGGCTGGCGGCCGTTGGCGGCGTGCTGGCGCTGCCGCCGCCGATGTCGATGATAACCGGATGGTCGACGACATCCACTGTCAGCGACGACACATTGCTGAGGCTTTTGATCGCCGTCGTCCCGCTCACCGGGTCGAAAACCTTCACGGAGCCGAACGAGGCCCCGAGATTGACCTTGACGCCCGTCGTCGCGGCCTGAATGGCCGTGTCGGTGGACTGGTTCCAGATGTCGGGCTCGTTCCAGATAATGATCTGGTAGCTGCCGTCCGATTTTTCGGTGAGCAAGCTGTGGGCCGAAGACGGCATGCCGTCGATCGAATAATTGAGGGCCCCTGCGCTGAAGCTCGCCTTTGCCGCGCCGTCGTCCGCCAGTATTTCAGTGAGATTGTGGATCGCCGTTGCCGCCGGCTTGGCTGAATAGTCGAGATGAAAAAGCCCGAAATGCTTCTCCTGGTTGGCGCCCTGCGGATCGGAATAGGCGTCCAGCAGCTCGTAGATGAATGTCTGCTTCGATCCGAGTGCTGCGCCGTCCATCAGCGTGTTGAGCACCAGCTTTGCCTGCGTCGCTTCACTGACGCGTTCCCAGCCGCCATTGGTGTCGGCGGTGAGGGAGGTGTGGTAACCGGTCTCGGTGATTGCCAGCGGCTTGCCCGGATCGGCAGCGCGCTGAACGCCGGCTTCGCGGGAAAGCCACGAGAATGGCTGGTCGCCATCCTTCGCATAGGTATGGATCGTCGTGTAGTCGGAGGCGGATGCGACCGTATATCCGGTAAAGCCGAGAACCGGGATGTTTTTCAGCAAGGGATCGGCGTTGACGGCGGCAGACAGGTCCTTTTGATAGGCGACCGCGGCTGCCTGGCCGCTAAGACCGTGATAGCTGACCGGCCAGTTATTGACTTCGTTCGGCCCCTCGATGCCGACGACCAACCCCGGATGGGCCTGCACGAAAGTATGCAGCCGCTGGGCGAGCGTGGTGGGGTCCACTTCCCGCTGGGCGCTGAAGACGAACTGCACGCCGGCTTCGGCAGCATCGCCGAGATGGGTTTGACCGTTAGGATCGGAAGCGGAGTTGGGGGCGTGATCGCGGACCGCATCAAGGCCAAGATAGTCTAAAGCTTTGACAACTTCTCCGACATTGGAATATTTTCCGTCGGTGTAGTCGATATGCGTATCAATTCCAAAGGATTGAATAATATCGTTTATTCTAACGGCTTGAGCCATAAGTTTTTCTCCCAGTTTTAGAGGGAATCGGCGATGGGAATATATCCCCATTTCTGCTGCCGATTCGATTTAATACACGAGGAGGGGCCGTGCAGTATTGCCCGTTAACCATGATATATTGTCTTGAATGTGGCTCGTGCTGGATCGCCTTGAATGCCGAATCGGTGCTTGCATTTTGCATTCAGCCTGCCGATCACTGCTCAAGTGAGACAGCCGCATAAGCGGAGTCCGGCGAAATCCGATACCTCTGGAGGATCCGATGACCGTCAATGTGCAATTCCGGTTTCGCAGCGGCCTGCCGTCGATGGCGTTTGACAATGTCCGTCTCCGCGGCAGTTGGGACGAGCATGGCCGCCCCGCGAATGATTGGACATCGGTTCCTGTGCAGGGCTCGCGTGACGAGGATGGATATGATGTCTTTGTCGCCGGGATTTCCTTTCCCGATGCCGAGATCGGCACGAATTTTCGATGGGGCATCGAGCTCGATCGGCCGGGCATACCGGATCTATGGGCAATCACCGCCGAATTGGACGACGAGGCCTCGTCGGGTCGCGAACGTTCCTTCGATCTCCACCAGGAGATGGCGCCGCAGACCTATCACCTGACATGGATCGGCCGTCTGGGGGCGAACCGGGTTGAGAGGCGTGACGGTGTCGCCGGCATTCGCTTCTCGGTCTGGGCGCCGAACGCTCGGGAGGTCTCGCTCGTCCTCGCTGATCCCGCCATCGGCTACGTCGCCGACGACGGCACCGGAGCGCTCGGGACCATCGGCATGCGAAGGACCGGTGAGGGGATCTGGTCGGTTGAAACCGGCGACGATGGCCGCCTTACCGATTTCGACGGCATGGTCGGCACGCCGTATATGTATCGCGTCACCAAGGATGATGGATCGCTCGCCTACCGGACCGACATCTGGTCGCTGATGCAGATCGGTGCGGGAGATTTCGATCCGGATGGCGCGGCCTATCACGGATCGCCGGCTGGTTTGGACGGACCGCAGAGCTGCTCGGTCGTCTGCGACCCGAAGCGGGTGACGCTGCCGTCCGGGCAGGAGCTTGCCGCCGAGACGTTCTGGGCTGACGAATTCGTGGCCGGCCGCAAACTTCCTGAGCGGCTCGAGGATCTGGTGATCTATGAATTGCATGTCGGCGCGCTCGGTTTCGGCAAGCCAGCGCCGGGAACGCTGGATGATGCGATCGCCTTCGTCGCGCATCTTTCCGCGCTGGGCGTCAACGCCGTGGAACTGCTGCCGATCGCCGAATTCGAGACGCGGGCCAACTGGGGTTACGGCACGTCGCATTTCTTTGCCGCCGATCAGGGGGCCGGCGGCACCGACCGGCTGAAGTTATTCGTTAAGGCCTGCCACCAGCAGGGCATCGCCGTCATTCTGGACGTTTGTTACAACCACTTCGATCCGGATGGCGAGCGGGCGCAATGGGCCTATGATTCCAACGACCCCACCCGCAATATCTACTATTGGTACGAGGGACGCCCCGGCGATTACGCCGATCCGACGGGCGGCTATATCGACAACATCTCGACGGGATGGGCGCCTGCCTTCGATGAGGAGGCCGTGCGCCAGCTTTTCATCTCCAGCGCGGCATTTCTCGTCTCCGTCTGCCATATCGATGGTTTCCGGCTCGATCAGACCAGTTCGATCCATCAATATCCGGTGCTGCATGCCGATGGCCGGCGCGCCGATCGGGCGGCAGCCTTCGGCGCCAAATTCCTGAAGCAGTGGAGCCGCACGATGCGGCTGATCAAGCCCGAGGTTTTCCTGACGGCCGAGGATTATTCGGACTGGTCGGCGATGACGGAGCCGAGCCTGACCGGCGACGGGCTCGGCTTCGACGCGACCTGGTACGGCGATTTTCATCACAACCTCGTCGAATATCACGGCGGCGCTCAGGCGCAGCTTTTGAAGAATGCCGGTTTTGGCGATAAGCGGGCGCTGACCATGTCGTCTCTTGCCGGCGCATTGCAGGCGAGCGCGCGATCCAAGGTGGTCTACAACCAGTCGCACGACGATTGCGGCAATCGCGAGGGGTCGGCAAGAACCGCAGTCATCGCGGTCAATTTCGCACCGATCGTCGGCGAGACCAGGGCTTGGGCGGAGGCGAGATCCAGGTTCGCGGCAGCGATGACGCTGCTATCGGCAGGCACGCCGATGTTTTTCATGGGCGAGGAAATCGGCGCCCAGAAGCCCTACCGCTACAATGATTTCCTGAAGAACCGGGAGAATATCCTCGGCGAGGCTGCGGGCAACGGGGCAGGGATGATCAGCTGTTATCGCGATCTCATCACCCTCAGCATCCGAGAGGCAGCCATTCGTTCTCGCAACATCGCCGTTCCCTACGTGCATGACGCGCATCGGGTGATCGCGTTTCATCGATGGAACGACGGCGAGGATTTCCTGGTGGTGGGGTCGCTGAACGATGCTACCTTCGAGCACGGCTACCGGCTGCGTAGCGAGCGTCTGGGAGATGACCTTTGGGAGGAAATCTTCAATACCGATGCTCAGACATATGGCGGCTGGAATGTCGGCAACGGCGGTGGAAAGATCAGAGCCGCGGCCGGAGCGCTCGACGCCGTGCTGCCTGCGTCGGGCGTCCTGGTCTTTCGCAGGCTGTGACGCGTCGCGCGTCACGCTTTTCCAAGGCAGCAGGTAATGGGGGGCTGCCCTCAGGCAAACCCGACCGGCAGGTTTTCCAGGTTTCTGCCGGCACCGTAGTCGCGCTCATGCTGCGACCGGCGGCGGCCGTCGCGACGAGCGGGCAGATCGATCCGGTTTTCAGCAAAGATGCCATCGGCATAGGTGCCGGTGTCATGGCAATCGGTGTCGATTTGGGGGGCAAGGATTTTCAGGATCATCGAGGTTCCTCTACGGCGCACCACCAACACTCGGAAAGGCCGCTTCGTTCCCTTTATAAACTCTGAATTATTAATAAATTAACCATAAGGGCCGGGGTCGGTGCTGCCTTTAGTCGGGTCGTTCTCGCTGGATGACGTTCAATGGGCGACTGATGACGAGGACCTCGGCAGCAGCATGTCCTCGCCCGTCCGGATCAGCCGCGCCGTGCGCGCCATCACCTCGAGCCCCGCCTCGGTCTCGGCAATCTCGGGTGCCATTTTGTCTAGCCCATCGGCCACCTGAAACAGCATCGGCAACATATCACCCCGTCCGACCGCTTCGGCCGATCTGGCGAGCTTGCGCAACGCCTGCGAATATCGCGATATCAAGGCGAGCTTCTGGTCTGCGGGAATGTTGGAGAACGAATGTTTTTCTTGCGGCGACAGTGTTGACTTCGACATGGACGCGGACCTTTTGGACGTCAATGAACGCGCATCCGCCATTCTTTGTTCCAGCGCGGATGCTGTGCGAGGATCGGTCGCTGCCTTGTCTCGAAGTGGCGTGGAACTCACCGACCGTGATTGCCGTTGATATCGATGAACACGGGAGGTTTCCATGCAGTTGATCGATACACGAGTGACACAGGCCGGTGACGTCTTCACCGTCGAATTCTTGGGCGAAGGAGGAGAATCGATCTCCGTCAAGATCGACAACTCTCATGGCGAGCTCGACGACTCCACAGCCGTCGACCACGCCAAGGTGATGATGGTCCAGCTGACCAGCTTTGCTGCCGGGGAAGCGGATGGCAGCATCAACCGTTACGATGCCTTGAGCAACGGAAATTTCGACGAAGGCAGCAGGGGCCTGATCGGCCAGCCGAGCGCACGTTCGACCCATGACAGTAAGGTGCTGGAGGAAGAACTCAATGAAGGTCTTGAGGATAGCTTTCCGGCAAGCGACCCTGTCTCGGCCACGGTGTCGTCCACTCCTGCCAACGCGCGACGGCACTGAACTCATGCGTTTCCAGTTCCAAATGCAGGCGAAGGCTGCCCGCTCCAGCGGGCAGCCTTCTTCTTGCATGACAGATGGATGTCAAAACTGAGAAACAGCTGAAAACCGGCGGTGTCTGATTGACATGCGAGCCTTCTAGAGAGGGCACGAGAAGGAAGCACGCACCACGCGCTTCCCAGGTCTCGGAGACGCGCCGATGAAAATCATTCAGATCACCGACACCCATTTCAGTCCCAATAAGCCGCATTTCAACGGCAACTGGGCGCCGCTTCTGACCTGGATCGAAGCGACCGGCGCCGACTTGATCGTTCATACCGGCGATCTCACGGTCGACGGTGCCGACAAGGACGAGGACATCACCTTCTCGATGGATCTGATGCGCCAGGTGTCGATCCCAATGCTGATCGTCCCCGGCAATCACGATGTCGGCCACCTCAAGGGATCCGACCAGGCGGTCGATGCCGAGCGGCTGTCGCGCTGGCGCAGCCTTGCCGGTCCCGACCGCTGGCTGGAGGATGCGGCCGGCTGGCGTTTCATCGGATTGAATTCGCTGCTTCTCGGTCATGAGGATGACGAGGAGGAAGCCCAGTTCGAATGGCTCGACCAGGCGCTTTCCGACAGCGCGGGGCGGCGTGTGGCGCTTTTCGCCCACAAGCCGCTGTTCGTCGATGCGCCTGACGAAGGCGATACCGGATATTGGAGCGTTCACCCCGCTCAGCGCCGGCGGCTCTACGATATGATCTCAGCCCATGACGTGGCCCTGTTTGCCAGCGGCCACCTTCACTGGGCCTGGCAGGGCCGCTTCGACAATACCCAACTGACCTGGGGTCCGTCGGCCGCCTTCATCATCGACAAGATGGAGCGGGAGATGCCGGGCGAGCGTCTGATCGGCGCCGTCGTCCACGAATTCGATGCCGATGTCGAAAGCACTATCGTCGCCGTTCCCGGCATGACCGCTTATGTACTCGACGAGGTCGTGCACGAGGTCTATCCGCAGGCGGTCAGAGAGCGGGAACCCGTCGAATGAGCGCGCTCTCGATTCGCGGCATCACCAAGGCTTTCGGCGACAACCAGATCCTCGATGGCGTCAGCCTCGACGTCGAGGCCGGCGAATTCATCGCGCTGGTCGGCCCCTCCGGCTGCGGCAAGAGCACGCTCTTGCGCATTCTTGCCGGCCTGGACCATGCCGACCGCGGTGAGATCCTGATCCGCGGACGGGACATGTCCGGTGTGGCGGCCGCCGACCGCAACATCGCCATGGTCTTTCAGTCCTACGCGCTCTATCCGCACCTGACGGCCTCGCAAAACATTGCGGTGCCGCTGGCAATGCGCCGGTTGTCGAGAGTAGAGCGGCTGCCTTTCGTGGGATCGCTGATTCCAGGTCAGCGCGCTACCCGCGCGGCGATCGCCCGCGACGTCAGGGAGATGGCGACATCGCTGAAGATCGACCATCTGCTCGATCGCAAGCCCGGCCAGATGTCGGGCGGCCAGCGTCAGCGCGTGGCGTTCGCTCGCGCCATGGTGCGCCAGCCAAGCATCTTCCTGATGGACGAGCCGCTGTCCAACCTCGACGCCAACCTGCGCGTCCATGCCCGCGGCGAGATCGTCGACCTGCATCGGCGCGCCGGCGTGCCGACCCTCTATGTCACCCATGACCAGGCAGAAGCGCTGTCGATGGCAGACCGCGTCGCCGTGATGATGGGCGGCAAATTGCTGCAGATCGCCAGCCCTGAGGTCATCTACGACGATCCCGCCCATATCGAGGTCGCCCGCTTCATCGGCCAGCCGCGCATCAATCTGCTTCCGGCTGCGGCCGAAGGCGGCACCATTGCTTTCGGCGGCTTGCGCCTGACACTTGAAAATGCACCAGACAGGAAGGTGCCGGTCACGCTCGCCATTCGTCCCGAATTCGTCTTTCTGTCCAAGAACCGGCATGACGGCCTTGCCGCCCATGTCGAACGCGTCGAGTTCCTGGGCTCCGAGGTCATACTCCATTGCCGGCTTGATGCGGTCGGCGAGACTGTCGTTGCCAAGGTTCAACCATCCGAAGCCTCGGGCCTTACGGCAGGCGATGCGGTGGGGCTTCGATTGTCGCCGGGCCGCACGCTGATCTTTGCCGAGGACGGCAGCCGGCTGGCCGGCAGCGTTGCAACAGGTGATGCCGGGCTCGGCAACGCCGATGCCGGGCTCGCGATGGGCGATGCCCCGCGGGAGAGGGCGCATGGCTAGCGTTGTTTCCATGGCCGCTCCGCACGATTCTGCTGTTGCGCATCGGCGTAGCGAGGCCCGCATCGCCTGGATGCTGGTGCTGCCGGCAATGATCCTGCTTTTTCTCTTCGTGCTTTTGCCGGTTGCTTCAGTCATCATGCTCGGCTTTACCGATTTCGAACTCGGCTACGGCAAGTTCCGTTTCGTCGGCGAGCATCCCGCCCTGAACGCGACCTGCTCCAATGTCGCCATCGAAAACGCCTCCTGGTGACAGATAAGGCGCAATCCCTTAGGAGACTTCGATGACATTGGTCTGACACAGGCGGCTAATTCGAGTTTTCACTTCTTATCCAATCACACACATGGAAGTTGAAGCGAAATGCAACCTGTGGAATAGTCAGATCAACGCTTCCCATCTCTTAATGCTTATCTCCTGGACAAGAATGTCTCACAAAATGGAATGCGCCGCCGCCTGGCGGTTTCTCGCGACCGTCTCCCTTGTCGCAAACTTCGCCTCGCCGGCCTATGCGGACACCCTGTCCGCGTCCTGGCCACAGACGCAAAGCGATCTCCAGGCCGATTCCGACGTCCATTTCGGCACGCTCGCCAACGGTATGCGGTTTGCGATCATGCGCAATGCCACACCGCCCGGACAGGCCGCAATCCGCTTTCGCATTGGCGCCGGCTCGCTTGAGGAAAACGACAACCAGCAGGGCCTTGCGCATGTTCTGGAGCACATGGCTTTCAAGGGTTCGACGCATGTCGCCGAAGGGGAGATCATCCGTATCCTGCAGCGCAAGGGCTTGGCCTTTGGACCGGACACCAACGCCCATACCTCTTATGATGAGACTGTCTATGCGCTCGATCTTCCCGAGGTCGATGCCGACACGGTTTCGACGGGCCTGATGCTGATGCGAGAGACGGCAAGCGAGCTGACCCTCGATGCCGGCGCCTTTGATCGCGAGCGCGGCGTCATCCTGTCGGAGGAACGGCTGCGCGATACGCCGCAGTATCGCGCCGGGCTCGGAATCATGAATTCGTTGCTCGCTGGCCAGCGCGCGACCATGCGCGCGCCGATCGGCAAAGCCGACATTATCAGCAATGCGCCGGTGGACCTCGTTCGCGATTATTACCGGGCCAACTACCGGCCGGATCGGGCAACGCTGATGGTGGTGGGCGATATCGACCCCGCCGCCATGGAAATCGAAATCCGGCAGCGCTTCGGCGACTGGAAGGGCGTGGGTCCGACGCCTGCTAAACCGGATCTCGGCACACTGGAGACGAAAGGCGAAAGCACCGGCGTCCTCGTCGTTCCCGGCGGCATGACTAGCGTACAGATCGCCTGGACGCGTCCTTACGACGCCACGGCGGACACCTTCGCCAAGCGCCGCACCGAGCTTGTCGAAGATCTCGGCCTGATGGTGCTCAAACGTCGGGTGAGCACCATCGCCAGCAAGGCGGATGCCCCTTTCATCAGCGCGGGCGTCGGCTCCCAGGATCTCCTCGATTCCGCGCATGTCGTGCTGATCTCGGCAAATTCCGAGCCGGACAAATGGCAGGCAGCCCTCACGGCCATTGACCAGGAACAGCGTCGCATCGAAGAGTTCGGCGTTGCGCAGGCTGAGATCGATCGCGAAATCCTCGAATATCGCTCGGCCCTCCAGGCTGCCGTGGCCGGAGCCGAGACGCGCACGACCACCGACATTGCTTCCACACTGGCCAGCAGCGTCGATGATAATCAGGTCTTCACGTCGCCTGCCCAGGATCTCTCACTGTTTGAAACGATGACGAACGGCGTCACGGCGGCCGAGGTCAATCAGGCCCTGCAACTTGCTTTCACAGGCAACGGTCCGCAGGTCGTGCTGCAGACAGCCCAATCACCGCAGGCCGGCGCCGATGCGGTACGCCAAGCCTATGACGCTTCAAAGGCTATTGCCGTCTCGGCGCCAGCCAGTGTCGCTGACGTCGCCTGGCCCTACACCCATTTCGGCGAACCCGGGGCTGTGGTCGAACGCCGCGCCGTCGATGATCTCGGCTTGACCATGGTGCGCTTTTCCAATGGCGTACGGCTTACCGTCAAGCCGACCAAGCTGCGCGCCAACGAAGTGCTGGTGCGCGAAGATATCGGCCGCGGCCGACTGGATCTACCGCACGACCGTCCCGCCCCGATCTGGGCATCCCCGGCCGTCGCGCTGTCCGGCGTGAGGGCCATGGATTACCAGGATGTACAGAAAGCGCTGACGGCCAACATCGTCGGCATCGACTTCTCGGTCGGCGACAGCTCCTTCCAGTTCGACGGTCGTACACGGACTGAAGATCTTGTGACGCAATTGCAACTGATGACGGCATATACCTCTGATCCCGCGTACCGCCCCGAGGCGTTCAAGCGTGTGCAGCAGGCCTATTTGAGCGGCCTCGATCAGTATCAGGCGACCCCCGGCGGCGTCGTCAGCCGTGATTTCGCAGGTCTCGTGCATTCCGGCGATCCGCGCTGGACCTTCCCCGATCGCGCTGAGTTGTCCGCCGCCAAGCCAGGCGATTTCGAGGCGGTGTTCCGGCCTATGGTTTCCAGCGGCCCGATCGATATCACCATCGTCGGCGACGTTACGGTGGACGACGCAATCCGGCTGACAGCTGAAACCTTCGGTGCTTTGCCGCCGCGCCCGGAGGCGGGGCCGAGCAATGCTCGGGGCGACGTGCGGTTTCCGGCGGCAAACGAGAAACCCGTTTTGCTGACCCATAGCGGCAGGGCAGACAACGCCGCCGCCGCCGTAGGGGCTCCGATCGGCGATTTGCTCTCCGATCTGCCGCGGTCCTTCACCGCCAATATTGCCACCCAGATTTTCCAAAACAGGCTGATCGACCGGTTTCGTATTACAGAAGGCGCAAGCTACGCCGTGGAGGGCGACGCTAATCTGTCAAGGGAAGTCCCCGGCTATGGCTACGCATTTTTCTATGTCGAGACGGCCCCGGCAAAGATTGCGCGCTTCTATGCTCTTGTCGACGAGATCGCCAACGACCTGCGGGCGCATGATGTCTCTCCGGACGAGTTCGCGCGTGCACGGGAACCCATTATCGAGACACTGAAGCATCAGCGGCAGAGCAACGAATATTGGATCGAATATCTGCGCGGCGCTCAGACGGATGCGCGTCGTTTAGATCGGATACGCGACAATCTCAGCGGCTACGACAAGGTCACCGCCGGCGATATCCGCGAATTTGCCAAGACCTATTTCAGCCCGGAAAAATTCTGGAAATTCGAAGTGCTGCCGGCTGCGGTCCGATAGGCGCTTCGAAGCCCCGCCGGCGCATCTCGTCTCGGATGGGACCGGAGCCCGGCGCGAGACATCGTCCCGCGCAGCCGTGCGGAAAAGAGGTGCGTCGTGCACTCGCTCATGAGCGGCGTTTGACCACGCGCATATTCATCTCCGCGCGAAGCGTAAAGCCGAGCGCGAGATAGAGGGAAATGGCGGATGTGTTTGCCGCATAGGCATGCAGATAGGCGGTATCGCCGTTGGATGCGATTTCGCCGGCAACGAAGCGGAAGAGCAGGGTGCCGAGACCGCGCCCCTGGAAATCGGGATGGGTGCAGAGCCCGCTGAGCTCGATGAAACCGGTCTGCCGCATCCGCTGCCCAGCCATCGCCACCAGCCGTCCGTCGCTTCTGATGCCCCAGAAGCTCCCCAGGCACTGGGCGCGCAGAGTGAATGGCCCGGGTTTGGTCAGTGTCGCCAAAGCCAGCATGTCGGCGGCGTCGGCCTCCGTCAGCATCTCGATGCGGGAATCCGAAATTTTCGCATGCGGCTGCTCGGCAATCATCTGGACCGACGGTGCCTCCGTGGCGATGGCAAGGCCCGCTGGAATGGCGATCGGCCCGGCTTCGACGAGGATCATGCTCTCCTCCTGCGAAGGCAGATTCTCGAGGGCGTCGAGGCTTTCGGGCCTATCGTCAGCGGAGGCGGCGAAGGAGACGATCGATGGTGGGTATCGCCGCGCGTTTTCGTTCCCCTCCGCAAGGCCGGCATGCGCCGTCTTAAGCGCGGTCCAGATCGGCCGGTCGAGGATATGGGTCATGCTTCTTCCTCCTTGCCCGGCTTGCGGCGCGCAAGCGGCACCGCCGCAAGCCCGTCCTCGATGGCTGCGAGCTGTTGGAGAATAGGCCCTTCGAGATCGCCGCAAAGATCCGCAACGGCGGCCGCGATGCGCGGCCAGATCACCTTTTTCGAATGATCGACGAGGTCCTGTCCCTTGCTGGTCAGCGAGACCAGTTTGCGGCGCTGATCGTCCGCGGCCGGCTGCATATCGACAAAGCCGAGTTCGAGAAGCTGGCCGATGGTGCGCGTTGCACCGGGCTGGGTAATTCCTACTGCCTGGGCAAGCTCGCCGATCGTCAGCGGTCCGGCCCTGTCGATTGCCGCAAGAAAGGGATACTGACCCGCCTGGATGCCGAGACCGGCCTCGTCGATGACCTGCTGCGTATCGGCCTGCAGCCTCTCTCCAATACGCCGCAACCGGCTGCCCATGCACATAAAGCCGAGCGTTCGGACCACATCCTCGACCATGCCGCCTCTCCATTTGCAGTACAGGTTATATAACAGGTTATATAATAAATCGGAAATTTGGGGGCAGGTGAGGCTAACTGCGAGAGCAGCAGAAGGAAAACGCCCTGGCGTGACTCGCCGCACATCGACTTCAGGCGCCACGGTCGCCGTACGGCTTGAGGATCGCCGGCCTATATCGCGATGGGCCGTGCCGCCCGCCAGACCAGGGGAACCAGCACCAGGGCGGCGGCCGGAAGCACGATCCAGTTGATCGTCTCCCAGCCGGAACTGTGGAGAAGCGATCCGGCCGAGAAGGACGCGCAGGCGACTGTACCAAAGACAAGGAAGTCGTTTGCACCCTGCACCTTGCTGCGTTCCGCCGGCGTATGGCAGTCGGCCACCATGGCGGTTGCGCCGATGAAGCCGAAGTTCCAGCCGATCCCGAGCAGAACCAGCGAGAGCCAGAAGTGGGCGATGTCGAAGCCGGAGAGCGCGACGGCCGCCGAGCAGCCGATGAGGAGGAGACCGACGGCTGCGATCCGTTCCTTGCCGAAGCGCACCATCAGGCGGCCGGTAACGAAACTCGGGGCATACATGGCGAGAATGTGCCATTGGATCCCCAGTGCCGCCTGGTCGATCGAGTGACCATGCCCGACCATCGCGATCGGTGACGCGGTCATCACGAAGGTCATCAAGCCATACGAAACGACACCGGTTGCGATGGCGAGGAGATAGCGCGGCGAGGTCAAAATCTGGACAAGCGGCCGTTCCGGGGCGCTTTCCGGTGCATGAGCCGCCCGCGGCGTCGATGTGCGAAGAAAGAGCAGCACCGGAAACGCCAAGGCGGCAAGGGCGGCCTGGCTGAGGAAGCTCCCGGCAAAGGGTGTTCCCGGAAGGGCGTCGCGCGTCCAGATGACGAGCTGCGGCCCGATGATCGCGGAGACCAGGCCGCCGACCATGACCCGGGCGATCGCTTTATGGCTCTGCGACCCGGTGGCGTTGTCGGTCGCGGCGAACCGGTAGCTCTGAACATAGGAGGAGTAGAAACCTGCAAGACAGGTGCCAAGACAGAAGACCAGGAAGCTGGAGAGCACGATCCCCAGTGCAGCGATCAGACCGGAGATCATGCCGATCGCCGAGCCCAGCAGATAGCCGGGCTTGCGTCCGAAGCGACGCATTACCCAGGCGGCAGGGAGCGTCCCGAGTGCCAGCCCAAGGCTGAGAAGGCTGACGGGAAGGGTGACGAGATCGGGATCCGCTGACAAATGCTGTCCGACCAGACCGCCGAGCGAGACGATGATCGGGGCATTGGCGCCACCGAAGGCCTGCGCAATGGTAAGGACCCAGGAGTTGCGCTTCGCGGCTGCCGGGTCGGCCGAGGCTTGATGTATGATGTTCATCTGGAATCCATCTTCGACAGAATGTCGGCGACTGCTCGACCCGCAGCGGTAACTGCGCCGGCAAGGTAACCAGGTTCGGAGGGGCTTGTCTCGCTCTCTGCCAGGATGAGGTGGTCCTTCCACAGGCCAGACACCCATTGCGGCTTCCGGGAAGCGGATGCCCGCCGCCGGCGCGCAGCGGCGGTGATCCAGGCCGCAGTCGCGGCGAGGAGCGTCGCCCTCGTGCGCAAGGCGCTCGTGGCGCAGGAACTCGACAGCGGCAGGCTGGTCCATCTGTTGCCGGATATCCGCTGGTCGGTGAAGTGGGCGTATTACATCGTCGCCTCGCCAAAGGCGTTGCGTCGATACCAGGTTGCAGCGTTTCACGACTGGCTAGCCTCACGCCCGATGTAACGCCGAGGAGTAATCCCCGAACGCAAGACCGATCACTTCAAACAGCCATATTCGAGGCTGCCGACATCACTTCCCGAGGGGCGGGACCGCCGAACATATGGCGGCCACCCTCCTCGACTTCCGTGAAACACCAGCGCACGACGCCATCCCGATCGAGCAGGAATTCGCCGACAAGCTGGCCATAGCCGGTAGCGATCATCTGCGTGTCATCCTCGGTGAATTCGTAACCATCCGCCTTGTCGAGATAGTCCACCGCCGCCATCACGTCCATGGGCTCGGGGAGCTCGCCCGGCATGTCGATACGCATCGAGGTCACCGTGCTCATGCTGAGCTTGTGCGGCCAGTCATTCTCGGCTTCGGTGAACTGGACATTTGGCAGGCCGAACGCCCTGTGCGACATCCGCTCAGGGTCGGAGGCCGCCAGCAGGTTGGGAAGCGGGTGGTAGCGGAAATAGAGGCGGGCACGGTCGATCGGCGTATTCACCACAGTCAGGCTGTCGATACCTTTTTCCTGCAATGCACCGGTGAGTTCGGCCATGGCGGCGATCTGCCGGCGGCAGAAGGGGCAATGCAGTCCGCGGAACAGCCCGACAAGCACCGGCTTTTGACCGCGAAAATCGTCGATGGCGATCTTGCCCTGGCGGGTGATCGCATCCAGCACCACGTTCGGCGCGCGATCTCCAGGCTGCAATGGTCTTTCCGAGTGGTTCTCCTGCATGTTTAATTCCTCCCTTTATCTGTCTGAATCAGTTCGACTAACCGATCTCCAGTCGTGGTACGAAGAGGAGGATCAGTCGAGGAACGGCAAGACGACAAGTGTGCCTGGATCGAGGTTGTGGCGAATGCACACATCCTGTGCCAGCGTGAAATACCGCTCCGCCTCGTCCATGTCGTCATGCTCGAGGCTCAGTGTCGCCAAGCCATCATAGCACGGAAAGAGCAGTTGCGGCTCGTCAATTTCCTTCGCAACCTCAAGGGCTTCCTCGTAATACTTACGAGCTAGCTTCGGCTCCCCGTGGCACTGATGAATCTGCCCGAGGACGATCAGCGGCACGGAGAGATGATCGCGCTGATCGAGAGCCCGGTCGATTTCGACGGCCTTCTCCGCCGACGGAACACCCTCGGCGGCGCAGCGATCAGTAAAGGTACAGCAGGAAACGGCGAGATTGGCGAGAAGCCGCGCCTGGAAGCCGAGATCGCCGATACGGGTGGCGACCTCCAGTCCGCGCCGGCAGATCCTGATGGCGTTGGCCGGGTCGACGATAGTGTAGAGAACGCCGAGATTGGAATAGGCGCGGCACGCTGCACTTTGCAAATCGGCCTTTTCGGCGACCGCAAGGCTGCGCTCCACTTCCTGCACGGCATCGCGGCGGCGTCCAAGGCGCGCCAGAGCCACACCCTTGGTGTTCAGCGCCTCCGCCATCGCGCGCGCCGCCTCCCGCCCGGCCTCGGTCGTTCCGTCGACCGGCAGCGTCTGCAGGCATTGCAGCGCCTGCGTCGCCCACTCGGCGGCGGCAGCTTGATCGCCCATGCGGAAGGCCAGATGGCCGCGCTCCTGCAGCAGATGCGCGTGCTCGACCGGCGCATCGATCGTCGCGATCATCGCTTCGGCCGCGGCGCAATGGGTCTCCGCCTGGTCGCGGCGCCCCGCATCAAGATGTAGACGGCCAATCTTTCGCAATATCCTCGCTGCAGCTATCCGGTCGTCTTTGGCGCGGTGGATCGCCAGCGCGCTATGATAATGGTTCAAGGCATCGTCGCGCCGGCCCGCAGGACCACAAAGATCGGCAAGACGCTCCAGCAGCGCCAATTGCTCCGGCGTCACCTCCGGCTCGTTGGCAAAGGCCGCAAGCGCCTGACGGTAAAGGCGCATCGCATCGTCATTGGCATAGGTTTTGCGCGCCAGATCGCCCGCCGCCATCAGATACCCGGCTCCCTTGGCCTTTTCGGTCGTCAGGCTGAAGTGATGGCCGAGCTGCGCCAGATGCTCCGGCCGATCGGGCGCCGCGCCATATTGGTGTTCCAGAACCCGGCCGATCCGAAGATGAAGCTCCATGCGCCGTTGCAACAGGAGATTATGGTAGATGACGTCGTGCATCAGCGTCTGGCTGAAACGATAGCCCGGCAACCCGCCGGCATCGGGACCGCGCAATTCTTCGATGATATTGGCATCGCAGAGAAAATCCAACGCGGCATCGATCGCGCCGGGGTCGGTCGCCACGGTGCGGAGGAGGGCGGTATCGAACTTCGGGCCGACCACCGCCGCCTCCTGCGCCAACCGTCTTATCTCTTGCGGCAGACGATCGACGCGAGCAAGCAACAGCGCTTGCAGATTGACGGGTATATCGACATCCGTATCGTCGGCCGCGAAATGCCAGCGCTGACCGTCATTGTGCAACGTGCCCATGTCGATCAGCACCCTAAGGATTTCTTCGATGAAAAGCGGATTGCCGCCGGCGCGGTCAAGGATCCGCTTTCGCATCGTCACCGGCAACTTGCCATGACCCTCGCCGAAAAAGGCAGCAAGCAGCTTCTGCCCCTCGGCTGCAAAGAGCGGTTCAAGACGCTGCACGGTGACGTTGACGCGATTGGAGTTCAGCGGATCGGTCTGCGATGTCGGCCGGTAGATCGCAAGCAGCATCAGCCGGCTGCGCTCCAGCCGATCCATCATGAAGCGGAGCACTTCCAGCGAGGCAACGTCCGCCCAGTGCAGATCCTCGATGACAAGCAGCAAGGGACCTTGCGCCAACCGCCGCTCAAAGACGGTGCGCACCGCATAGAAGATCTGTCGTCGCAACTGTTCCGGCTCGATGTGCCGTAACGCCCCGTCGGGATCGCCGAGACCGAGGACATGCAGAAAGAGCGGCAAAAGTCCCTCGACGTCCTCCTGCGTGAGATCGAGCGCGCGGAAACCTGTCGTCAGCAGTTGCCGTGTCCTGTCGAGATCATCCCGCTCGCCGATGCCATAAGCGCTGCGCACAACCGCGGCGAGGGTGCCATAGGATTGCTCGCCGAGGGGAGAGCAGGTGGCTCTGCGTATGGCAAGGCCCTGGAATCGGGCCGCATTGGCGGCGGTCCCGACGAACTCGTCGACCAGCCGCGACTTGCCGATACCGGCCTCGCCGATCAAGCGGACGAGCTGCGCCGCACCGCCGCAGGCAAGATCGAGGCATGTCAGCAACCGCGACAACTCCGTATCCCGTCCGATCATCGGCGCCTGAAGGCCGAAACTTTCGAGCCCGCGCGCCGTATGCGGCGCTTCCAGCAGCCCGGTCAGCCGATGGACGAGGACGTTTCCGCTTTTGCCGCGCAGGGTCTGTGCGCCCAGACTGTCGAAGGCAAAGGCATGGCGGGTGAGCCGATAGGTCAATGGCCCGACCAGGATATCGTTTTCGCCGGCCATCGATTGCAGGCGCTGGGCGGTGTTCACCGTGTCGCCGGTTACGGAATAGGATTTTGTGCTGACTGCGCCGAAGCCGCCGGTGACAACAGGTCCGCTATTGATGCCGATATGCAGACGCAGCGGCACGCCGGCGCGTGAGCGCCAGCGCGCGCCGACTGCAGTCGCCCGACCGATCATATCGAGTGCGGCCCCGAGCGCCCGAACCGGATCGTCCTCATGTGCGACCGGCGCGCCGAACAGCGCCAGCAGCGCATCGCCGACGAACTTGTCGACGAAGCCGCCATAGGCCTCGACCGCCTGGGTCATCTCTTCGAACAATTCGTTCTGCAGCAGCCGCATGATTTCAGGATCGATCTGCTCGCTCAGCGTCGTGAAACCGCAGAGATCGGCAAAGAGCACGGTCACCGGCCGCCGGTCGGCGTCGCCATCGGATTTGGACGGCACCACCTCGATGCTTGGCTTCGGCGCAGGCTGGGCTTTGCCTGAGATCGACGCGCCACATTTGGGGCAAAAGGCAAAATCGGGCTGACAGGGATTGCCGCAAGCGGCGCAGGAAAGAGGCTGCCTTGCGCCGCATCGCGGACAGAAGGCAAAACCGCTTTGAACATCGAAACCGCAGCCGGCGCACTCCATCGCAGGC
This sequence comes from Rhizobium sp. NZLR1, assembly GCF_017357385.1. Taxonomy (NCBI): domain Bacteria; kingdom Pseudomonadati; phylum Pseudomonadota; class Alphaproteobacteria; order Hyphomicrobiales; family Rhizobiaceae; genus Rhizobium; species Rhizobium sp. NZLR1. The sequence continues at coordinate 2,314,355 of NZ_CP071632.1, forward strand.
ATCTCACGAAAACCGATATGTGACGGCTAGGTCAGCCGCAACCACGGGCCCTTAAAACAGAGGATCAGCATGAACCTGCTGCCCCGTGCCGGCAAGCACTAAACAGCCGGGGGAACGCCGATTGCCGTTGAATACATGGCGCTCTTGAGATCCGCGCCGAATGTCGGATGACGTCATCTCGTCCCTGCAAGAAACTGCCGAAATCTTTCGGATTTCGGATTGGTAAAAAGTTCGTCAGGTTCGCCCGCTTCTTCGACGACACCCTTGTGAAGAAATACCACTTTACTGGAAACGTCTCGCGCGAACCCCATCTCATGCGTTACAACCAGCATGGTCCGACCTTCCTCAGCAAGAGAGCGCATCACCTTGAGCACTTCTCCGACGAGTTCGGGATCAAGCGCAGAGGTCGGCTCGTCAAACAGCATGACCCTGGGCCGCTGCGCGAGTGCGCGAGCGATCGCAGCCCGTTGCTGCTGCCCGCCAGACAAGTGCGCGGGATAGAAATTTCGCTTGTCGACGATGCCGACCCGTTCGAGCAGAGCTTCAGCCTCGGCGATGCATTCGGCGCGGTTGCGTTTCTGCACGTGCACCGGCGCTTCGATCACATTCTCCAGGATGGTCATATGAGACCAAAGGTTGAAGCTCTGAAACACCATGCCGATGTGTTCGCGCATCCGATCGACTTGCCTGCGGTCAGCGGGCTCCGTTCTATGCCCCGCTTTCTTCAGAGCATACATCTCACCGCCGATGCGAATTTCTCCGCTGTCGGGGACTTCGAGCATATTGAGGCACCTGAGCATCGTCGATTTTCCGGAGCCGGATGAACCGAGAATGGAAATCACATCTCCCTCATGTGCTTCCAGGGAGACCCCCTTCAAGACTTCCAGTGGGCCAAAGCATTTCCGAAGATCCTTGACCGAAACGGCAGCGCTTTTATCATTGTTGTCGCTTGCCAAAACTGTTCCCCTGTCAGACATGCACACTCCCGTTTAAGATTGCAGCCGCATGCGCATGTGAGGCGAAAGCCAAAATTCGACCACCATGAGCATGCGCGTAACGACGAAAATGATCGCAAGGTAGATCGCGCCTGCGACGATGAAGATCTCGAAAGCGCGGAAGCTGTCGGCGATCAATTTTCCAGCCAGGCCGGTGACTTCCATGATCGTGATGACAGACGCGAGTGCCGTTGCTTTGAGCATCAGGATGATCTCGTTGCCATAAGCTGGCAGCGCATGCCTGATGGCAATCGGCAGGATGATGCGTCTGAACAAAAGAACGCCCGACATGCCGCAAGCGCGTGCCGCCTCGATCTCCTGGATGGAGACGGCCTGCAGGCCGCCACGGAAAATTTCGCTGCAGTAGGCCGCGGTGTTCAGAGTGAGCGCTAGCACCGCACACCAGTAGGGTTCGCGAAAGAACCCCCAGACGCCAAGATCCTGTAGCTCATGCCGGAATTGGCCAAGTCCATAGTAGATCAGGAACATTTGGACGAGCAGGGGCGAACCCCTGAATATGAAGACATAAGCGCCGGTTAAGGTTCGACCCATCGCACCGCCGGTCACGGCCAGCAGCGAAATCGCAAGCGCCAAGGCGCTTCCTGCGAGGATGGATGTAATTGCAAGCTCAAGGGTTAGCGGCAAACCGCCCAGAAGCGTGAGAAACGTTTCCCACAGAAAGCCCGTATCCATCACAACGCCCCCCTTATGCCCTGGGTCGTTCGAGCTTCCATGCGTCGGAACAGGATTGAAGAGAACCAAGTGATGACGAGATAGAGGACAACCGCCATCAGGTAGAACTCGAAGGGCCGGCGGGTAGAGCCGGCCGCGATTTGCGATTGGCGCAGGAGTTCGACCAGACCTGTGACAGAGACCAATGCGGATTCCTTCAGCACGAGTTGCCACGTATTTCCGAGACCCGGAATGGCGTAACGAAGGACGAGTGGAGCAACGATGCGCCTGAATTTAGGCCATGGCCGCATACCGACGGCGCTGGCGGCTTCGATTTCACCGCGTGCAACCGATCTGTAGGCTCCGCGAAAAACCTCAGCCTGATAGGCGGCCGAAACCACGCCAAGCGCCAGGGTTCCGGTTAGAAATGCCGGCATTCCGATGAATCCTTGATAGCCGAACAGACCCCCCACGGATCCGAGGAATGCACTGCCGCCAAAATAGAAGAGATAGATGACCAGAAGGTCCGGCACACCGCGCAGAATGGTCGTGTAACCGTCGGCGAGCCATCGGATGGCCATGTGACGGGATAGCTGCATGAAGGTGATAATCGTGCCGATTACCGTTCCAGCGAGAAAACCGCAGACGGATACACCGATTGTCATGGCGGCTGCGGTCAGAAGGAGCCAACCCCAACCCGTTTGCCCGAAGCCAACCAGAGCCAGGTAACTGTCGATAGGTGCCATGCGTGGACCTCTTGGTGAAGGATCGGGTTTCAGTCAGTCGGCCGCTCGCCGATGCGCCCAGATGCGCTGGAGCTTCGACATGTTTTTCAGCGAGCTTTGAACATGGGCGCGGGCTGCGTCTGCGGCGGCTTCCCTGTCGCGTGCACAGATGGCGTCTGCGATTGCCCGGTGCTCGTCGAGATCCGTGTGCTCCAGATCGACCCAAAGGACTTCGAGCCAAAGGGCCAGGCGAAGCTGCTGGTAAACTTGATCCGTCGCCCTTACGAGCGCCTCGTTGCGAGTCGATTCCACGATGACGCGATGGATGTATAGTCCAAGATCGAGGTTGCGGGCCGCGTCGGACGGCGTCTTGTTGGTCGTCTCCTTGAGTTCCACCATCTGGGAAATGACACCCCGAAGCCGATCGAGGTCTTCCTCGGTCGCCACCTCGCAGGCGAGCTGGGCGGCGCAAACATCGAGCGCTTCACGAACGACCAGCAAATTGCAGAACTTGGTGACATCAAGATCGGTCACCGTATAGCCAAAATTACGCTGCCCGACGATGAGCCCTTCCTCTTCAAGCTTCATCAGCGCTTCACGCAACGGCGTTCGGCTGACGCCGAAGCGCTTGGCCAGTGAAATTTCTGAAAGGCGCTCCGAGGGGCGGAGCTGGCCGCTCAGGATCAGGTCCTTCAATTGCGAATATGTGCTTTCACGCAATGATCCTCGCTGTTCCGTTTTGGTCGATGCCAAGCAATTCCCCTTCCATCTCTGGTCCATTCACCGGTCCGGCGAACGCCATCATAACTTTTTCCCTCTTGCTCGATCAAGAAGAATACGATTATGTATACAATGTTGACTACAACACGCAATGGTTCTAATCGGCTTTTTGAACGCGGCTTGAGATTTGGTTCAGGACATGGAGGCTCAATGCCGGAGATTCTCAATCTGGACGACCTGCGGAAGCGCTATTCCAACGCTTCAGGCGCTGAGATGTTCGATCCGGAGTTTCGAAAGGTCGCCGAATTGGTCTTTGGCGAGGGGGATAGTCGCCAGGCGCCCTATAGCGGCGTTCCGACATTGCTGAAGGCCCCGTATCGTCCAGACGCCGCACCCGATTTTGCGGGTATGGACATTGCGCTTTTCGGAATACCGATGGATCTCGGGGTGACGAACCGATCGGGTGCGCGGTTCGGGCCGAGAGCCGTCCGCAATGTCGATCGGGTTGGGCCTTATGATCATGTTTTGCGGGCCGTCCCGACGGCGCATGCACGCATTGCCGATATCGGCGATGTCCCATTCAAAAGCCGCTTTGATCTTGCTGCCTCTCATGACGATATCGAAGGATTTGTCCGCAGGTTGGTAGAGGCGGACGTTGTGCCGCTTGCAGTCGGCGGCGACCACTCGGTCGGCCTTCCCATTCTCAAGGCCGTTGGCAGGGATCGACCTGTGGGGATGATCCACATTGACGCCCATTGTGACACTGGTGGTTCATTTGAGGGGTGCAAGTTCCATCATGGCGGACCGTTCCGCCAAGCGGTACTGGATGGTGTGCTTGATCCCAGGCGGACTGTCCAGATCGGAATTCGAGGGAATTCCGAGTATCTCTGGGAATTTTCCTATGCTTCCGGCATGACCGTCATACATGCCGAAGACGTTGGCGATCTCGGCATAAAGGCCGTAATCGCAAAAGCGAGAGAGATCGTCGGATCGGGTCCAACCTACGTCAGCTTCGACGTCGACTCTCTGGATCCGGCATTTGCGCCTGGCACGGGAACGCCCGAGGTCGGTGGACTGACCTCCGCCCAGGCCCTTGGCATTTTGCGCGGTCTTATAGGGTTGGACATCGTCGGCGGCGACGTCGTCGAGATCGCTCCGCAATACGACCCAACGTCGAACACGGCGCAAATTGCCGCTCAGGTTCTATTCGAACTCCTCTGCCTTGCGGCCGAGGCAATCAAGGTTCGCGCGTCCTAGCAATCGGCTGGATGTCGCGAAGTCTGCAACCGCCTTGCTTGGGAATAGGGCAGGGCGCAAAAAGGGGAATAGAGACATGCAACTATCAAAGCTTTTGTTGACGTCCGCTCTGCTCGGCGTCATGTCGGCCGGCGCTGCCACCGCGCAGACAAAACCAACCGAGATCACAATTGCGACCGAGGGCGCGTACGAGCCCTGGAATTTTACCGGTCCTGACGGCAAGCTCGCGGGGTTCGAGATCGATCTCGCCAATGACCTTTGCGCCCGCATGAAGATCAAATGCACCATCGTGGCCCAGGACTGGGACGGGCTGATTCCGTCGCTCAATGCCAAGAAGTTCGACGCCATCATGGCCTCGATGATCGTAACCGAAAAGCGTCTGGCGGTCATCTCGTTCAGCAAGCCCTACGCCCCGACCGCCGCCGCATTCATGGTCGACAAAACCGGTCCTCTGGCAGATTTGCCGGGGACGGGGACGACGGTCGACCTTGCCGCAGACAAGGCGAAGGTCGAGCAGGAATTGCAGCCGCTTCGAGACGCCCTCAAAGGCAAGGCCGTGGGCGCCCAGGTTTCAACGGCGAACGCAGCTTTTCTCGACGCCTATTTCAAGGGCGTTGTCGATCCAAGAGAATACAAGACCGTCGAGCAACATGACCTGGACCTCCAGGCCGGTCGCATCGACGCCGTGGTTGCCCAGAAAACGTCATTGACTGCAACCCTCGGAAAGGACGACTTCAAAGACTACAAGATCGCCGGCCCGACCTTCAAAGGCGGAGTCTTCGGACAGGGGATCGCGGCGGGTATCCGCAAGGACGATACAGTCTTGAAGTCGATGTTCGACGCTGCGATCGACGCGGCGGAAGCGGACGGCACGATCAACAAGCTTGCGCAGAAGTGGATCAAGACATCTCTTGATTGATTAAGCAGTCAAGCTCCCATTCCGGCAGCGATTGGCGGCCGGTGCACCGAGAGGTCGCACCGGCAGCCGGGCGAAGCTTTGCCAAACGTCGCCGTCGAAACACACCTACATCTGGAGAACCATTGTGACCATCCTTCTCAACTCCGTTGAATCCCGCGACGCCGCGTTTGTTCTTCATCCCTATACCAACGCCTCGCAACATCTGAAGGACGGCCCGCTGGTGATCGCCAGGGGTGAGGGGATCCACATCTTCGACAACGAAGGCAATAAGTACATCGAAGGTCTTGGGGGGCTGTTTTGTGCGTCGCTGGGCTTTAGCGAACAACGTCTGGTCGACGCGGCAACCCGCCAAATGAAAGAATTGCCGTTCTATCACAGCTTCGGCGGCAAAACGCATGAGACCGCCGTCGAGCTTGCCGAACGGCTCATTCAGCTTTCACCGGTGCCGATGTCGAAAGTGTTCTTTGCCAATTCGGGTTCCGAGGCCAACGACACGGCCATGAAGCTTGTTTGGTATTATCACAATGCGATAGGCATGCCGGAAAAGAAGAAGATCATCTCACGCATGCGGGCTTACCACGGTGTCACCATCGCTTCGGCGAGCCTGACCGGACTCCCGAACAACCACCGCGATTTCGATCTGCCGATCGATCGGGTACTGCATACGGATTGCCCGGAGTTTTATCGCTATGGCCGCCCGGGCGAAACGGAGGAAGAATTCGCGACGCGCTGTGCCACCGCGCTTGAACAGATGATCCTTGCCGAGGGACCGGAAACCATCGGCGCATTCTTCGCCGAGCCATTGATGGCTTCCGGCGGCTGCATCGTTCCGCCGCCAACCTATTACGAGAAGATCCAGGCGATCCTCAAAAAATACGACGTACTGCTGATCGCCGATGAAGTCATCTGTGGCTTTGGCAGGCTGGGCACGATGTTCGGGTCCGAAAGCTTCGGGCTTCAGCCGGATATGATCGTCATGGCAAAGCAGCTTTCGGCGGCCTATCAGCCGATATCCGCACTGATGATCAACGAAAAGATCCATTCCGCAGTCGTTGCCGAGAGCGAGAAAATCGGAACATTCGGCCATGGTTTCACCTATAGCGGCCATCCCGTTGCGACTGCGGTGGCCCTGGAAACCTTGAAAATCTACGAGGAACGCGACATCGTTGGCCATGTCCGGAACATCGCCCCGCTGTTCCAGCGGCGGTTGAACGAACTTCGCGACCATCCGCTCGTCGGCAACGCCCGCGGTCGCGGCCTCATCGGGACCCTCGAACTGGTTCGCAACAAGGAAACGAAAGAACAGTTCAAGCCAACGGACGGCATCGCCATTCACGCAGGCAAACAGGCCCAGGTCCATGGCGTCATCACGCGTGCCCTTGGCGACAATTATTCACTTTGCCCGCCGCTTATCATCACTGAAGCACAGATCAACGACTTGTTCGACCGCTCCACTCGGGCGTTAGATGACACGTACACCTGGGCGAGGGCGACCGGCCTCTATTGAGTGAAGGAACCGACGATATGCGAAACTTCGAATTGCCTGGACGATCGATGGCTGTCGGCCGCAGCGGAATGGCGGCAACATCCCACCCGATGGCGACCTTGACCGCCATCGACATACTCAAAGCCGGCGGCAAGGCGATAGACGCTGCCGTGGGTGCCTGCGCCGTGCAATGCGTCGTCGAGGCTGGTTCCACCGGCATAGGCGGCGATTGCTTTGCGTTGCTGTCATCAAACGGAAATGATGATGTCGTTGCCTATAATGGCTCGGGACGCACACCGGCGGTGGCGCATTTCGACTGGTTTCGGGAAAACGGGATCGCTTCGATCGAGCGATCGTCGCCGCATGCAGTGACGGTTCCTGGTGCGGTGGACGCGTGGACGCGTCTCGTTGCCGATCATGGAAGAATGTCGCTGTCAGAAATCCTTGCACCCGCAATTGCACTGGCTCGCGACGGTTATGCAATCACACCGCGGGTCGCCGCCGACCTCTCGAAGCAAACTGATTTGCTACTGCGCGATCCTTCGACACGCCGCATTTTCCTGGTCGACGATCAGGCTCCGCAGGTCGGATCGGTTCAACGTCAGTCGGAACTGGCACAGACACTGGAAACGATTGCAGCTTCGGGCCGGGACGGCTTCTATCGCGGCGCGGTGGCGGACGACATGGTGACACGGCTGAATTCGCTTGGCGGCCTTCATACACGCGAGGATTTTGCGTCTGCGGCTGGCGAATATGTCAAGCCTGTCAGCGCAACATATCGAGGATGGACGGTGCATGAATGTCCGCCGAACGGGCAGGGCATCGTCGCACTGATGATCCTGAAGATCCTGGAGCGCTTTGAACGCAAAGGCGATCCGCTTGATGTCGACAATCTGCACATCGAAGTCGAGGCCACTCGGCTGGCTTATGCCGCCCGTGATCGTTGGGTCGCCGACGCTGCGGTCTCAGTTGTTCCGGTCGATTTCCTCTTGTCCGAGGAACTTGCCGACAGTCTTGCCGCCGAGATCGACATGAATAGGGTCGCCGACGCCGGGGCGGCCATCGACGGCGTCGAGCATTCAGACACCGTTTACATTTCGGTCGTCGACAAGGACCGAAATGTAGCCAGCTTCATCAACTCGATCTTCCATCCCTACGGAAGCGGCTTGATGGCTCCGAACTGTGGCGTCTTGTTCCACAATCGTGGACAGAGTTTCAGTTTGAAGCAGGGCCATCCGAACGCGATAGGGCCGCGCAAGAGGCCCATGCACACGATCATCCCAGGCCTGGTCACACGCCATGGCAAAACTGTTTTGTCATTCGGCGTCATGGGGGGACACTATCAGGCGATGGGCCACGCCCACTTCCTCACCAAGCTTTTTGATTTCAATTTGGACATTCAAACGGCAATCGATTTACCTCGTCTCTTTCCGCTTCCTGGCACGGCGACGATCGAGGCCGAAGCACTTCTCCGTACCTCGATCGGTCCTGATCTTGAAGCGCGCGGTTTCAAGGTTACCGCTCCGAATTGGGCGATCGGCGGCGCCCAGGCAATCTGGATTGACGATCAACACAATACGCTGTTGGGCGCCTCCGATCATCGAAAAGATGGCTGCGCGCTCGGCTACTGACAGCAATGGAGAACGAGTATGGCGGCATATCCGGATACCCAACTTTATATCAATGGCCACTGGAGGGACGGCTCTGACGAGAGTCTGACCATCGTCAATCCCGCCTCGGGCGAGGTCATCGGCCGCGTTTCAAATGCCAGCAAGGGTGATCTCGACGAAGCGCTTTCGGCCGCCACCGCCGGGTTTGAACACTGGCGGCAAGTCAGCGCGTTCGAGCGGGCAAAACTCATGCACGACGCCGCCAAGATCCTGCGGGACCGCTCCCAGGCGATCGCGCGCGTAATGACGTTGGAGCAGGGCAAACCGCTAGCTGAATCCAAGGCGGAAACCGCGGGAGCTGCAGACACCATCGACTGGTTTGCCGAAGAGGCGCGTCGTGCCTACGGCCGTTTGATCCCGCCGCGGGCGACCCATATCAGGCAGATGGTCGTCAAGGAGCCTGTCGGCCCGGTGGCGGCCTTCAGTCCGTGGAATTTTCCATTGAATCAGGCCGTACGGAAAGTTTCGGCGGCCCTTGCAGCCGGCTGCTCGATTATCTTGAAGGGGCCGGAGGAGACGCCGGCAAGCTGCGCTGAACTCGTTCGCGCCTTTGCTGATGCGGGCCTGCCGGCGGGCGTGCTCAATCTCGTTTTTGGAGTTCCCGCCGATATTTCGAACTATCTTATTCCGCACCCGGTTATCCGGAAAATCTCCTTCACGGGATCGAGCGTGGTCGGAAAGCAGCTGGCCTCGCTGGCCGGCGCCCACATGAAGCGCGTGACGATGGAACTCGGGGGCCACGCGCCGGCTCTCGTTTTCGATGACGCCGATATCGATCTGGCGGTCAGACTGTTGGCCGGTGCGAAGTTTCGAAACGCCGGTCAGGTCTGCGTGGCACCGACACGGTTCCTCATCCAGGAAAGCGTCTATGAAAGATTTCTCGATGGCCTGGTAAAGGCGGCCGAGGCAATCAACGTCGGCGATGGATTGAGCGATGGTGTCACCATGGGGCCGCTTGCCAATGCGCGAAGGGTCGAGGCCATGGAAGCGCTGACAGCCGACGCGGTTATGCGCGGCGCGAAGATCGCAACCGGCGGCAAAAGGATTGGCAATCTCGGCAATTTCTTCCAGCCGACAGTTCTGACCGACGCTCCACAAGATGCGCGCGTCCTGAGCGAAGAACCGTTTGGTCCGCTTGCGATTGTCAGTGCCTTTTCAGACTACGCTTCTGCCGTTGCCGAAGCCAATCGCTTGCCATACGGGCTTGCGGCATATGCCTACACGACCTCTGCAAAGACCAGTGCCGGCCTTGCGCGCGATATCGAAAGCGGCATGCTGTCGATCAATCATCATGGACTGGCGCTGCCAGAGCTACCCTTCGGCGGCATAAAGGATTCCGGCTACGGTTCGGAAGGCGGTACCGAAGCGATGGAGAGCTATTTCAATACAAAGCTCGTAACCGAGGCGGTTGGTTAGCGGACCACCGATCCACGCGGTAACGTTGGGCGCGGGAAGGGCACGCCGCTCGGCAAACCTTCCGCCCCATAACTCGGTTCAACTTTGCAGAATTGCCTTTCGGATGAGCCTGTCTCTGACGATTTCAAACACCGCTCAGTCGACCGATCGCCTTGTGCCGCACCGACGCCGCGCCGCCAGTGCCGATACGGTTCAGCAGCCGGCGCACCTGCCGCTCGCTCAAGTCGAGTACATGCGCGGCCGTCACCATCGTCATGCGGCCGGCGATTACTTTCGTCAAAATCTCGATCCGCTGCAGATCACGCTCGCTCATCGCAATCAGACCCATCTGCAATCTCCCTGGCGTCATTCAGACGCGGGGAGTGTGACATTCCAACTTTGCAAAAACAGGACACTTTAACTTTGTGGCTACATATGAATATCGCATAAGATGGATTATGGAACAATAAGATGTCATCTGATTACAATCACATACCGTCGTCATCCATCTCAGCGTCCAACTCTTTCAAACCAATCCTCGCGAATTTGCCTTTTGAAGCACATCTTCGGTTTCATCTCCGGACCTTCCCTCGTAAAGCGGCTAAGCATTGCCCACAGACTGCTTCGAGACCCATGTCTCTGACGATGCGCGCTTGGCGACAACGGGGTCAGCGATTGCTTCGAAGCATTCGATGGAAAGCCGCCCGTGGCTCGACGCGGTTACTCCTCAGGTGTTGGGATGACTTTTGATGGCCGTTGTAGTTCCGCGGCGGCGGCGGAGGCTATTGCATCTCCCGTCCCGCTGGAAACATGAACCGTCGGAGTTGCAAACTGGATGCCTTTTTCCGCGAATGTCTTCCTGAGCATGGCGAGGGCCTTCCGGCGAACGCCGAATTGTTCGCCGGGTTTCGCCATGAACTTCAGCCGAATTTGTACACCGTAATCGGCCATCTGCTCGATCCCCTGCATTTTCAAGGGCTCGATGATGTTGGGCCCGAGTTCGGCATCCTCCAGAAGCTCGACGCCGATGCGCTTGATGGTCTTGCGGACCTCCTCAAGGTCGCTGTCATAGTTCAGGGTAAGAGTAATGATATCGATCACCCAGTCGCGGCTCAGATTTTGCACCGCGCCGAGTTCGCCGAAGGGAACGATGGTGACTGGACCGCGATGATGTCGCAGGCGGATGGATCGTAGCGAGAAACCTTCGACCGTCCCTTTGTATTTTGCTGCCTGAATGTACTCACCGATGCGAAAGGCATCGTCGAACAGATAAAAGACGCCGGAGATGATGTCCTTGACGAGTGTTTGTGCACCGAAACCGACGGCTATGCCGACGACGCCAGCGCCCGCCAGCAGCGGTCCGATCTGAATGCCGACCGCATCCAGGATCATCAGGAAACCGACAGCCCCGATCGCCAGAAACAGCACGTTGCGAAGGATCGGAAGCAGGGTATTCAACCGCTGACGCCGGCGCACGTCGGGTCCGTCCTGATGCCCAGCCTCCGCACTTCGCGACGCCACCGCCATCTGACTGTCGATCAGCGTGCTTGCGAGCTTCCAGATGACATCGGTCACCAGCAGCACGATAACGATGCGGATCCCTGCGCGGATCAAACGTGTGGTCACCGTCTCGGCTGCGGCAAGGTCACTGAGATTGACATCCCACGAACGGGCAATGAGCAGCGCGGCGACCACGATGAGGCCGTTACGCAGCGTTTGCATGATGACCACCGACCATCCGACGATGGCCGGATCTTCGACGGCGTGCTCGCCGCCGGATCGTATAATGCGACCAATGATATCACGAGCCACGGAAACAGTAAGCGGCAGAAGCGTCATGACGATCACTGTCCAGAATGCTCCGCGGAGCCCGGACACCCATAACAGCCACGACAGCATGATGCTCGCGCTGAAGCCGACACAGACCAGGCGGTTCACCGGCGGCCCATCAGAACGAAAATGCCGCAGCCAAATCATGGCGACCAGCGTGATTGAAACGACACCGAGCCACGCCGCGGTAAAAAGGTCGACCAGGATGGGTGAAGCCCCGATGGTCTGGAATACTTCGATGATCGCCCAGCCAGCCGCCAGCACGGCGACGATTGCGAGGAGCCAGTAGTACCAGAACCACGCAAGCGAGGTGGCAAGCGTCAGAAGCCGCATGTGCGGCAGCCGTGCGCCGGGCGCGATGACAATGCGGCCCACAAGCACGCCGAGGCGCACCATCAGCGCCGCTGATAGCAGAATGAGCGCAATATCGCGAAAGACGGCAGGCCAAGGAAAGAGGATAAACGCGCCGAGGCTTCCGATCAGATAACCGACCAACGCGAGAAGGCCCATTGAAAGCCGGCTCGCATGGAGCTTGATCCGCTGCCGCACGGTGTCGGCAGGCGCGGTCAGCACAAAATGAAGCAGCCCTCGCCCGGACCACCAGGCAACGCGCTGCGCAGCGAATCCGCCTGCTATGAAGAGGGTAACCGCCAGGATCAGTCCGACGGCATCGATACGATCATCCGTTTGGAAGACCCGGATCGCCGTTTGGATCTGTCCCGGAAGGGTCGGGACTGCATCGACGAGTATGAGCAACCTTTGGCGCAAATCCTGTAATGCAGTGGCAATCGACGGCGGTGCCGCCTCCTGCGGTGCCGCTGCCGGTTGCGCCGGTTCCTGAGTGCCGGGGACGATCCGATTGACCAGCGCGCGTCCGGCATCATCATTCGGCAATTCGATGATAACACGGATCGGTCCCGAGGAACCGGTCGGTTCGGCCGCTGTGGCGGCCGTTACGCTCGCGAGCAGAAGCGTCGAAAATACCACCGTCAGGACTATGGACACTCTGCCGAAAAAATGACGGTTGTCGTTGATGCGCATGTAGCCGTGGTCCCCGCGACGTTGGCGTCGCTTCTGCTTGGTTGGTAGAAACTTCGGACGTTGTGAAGCGTTGCACAATCAACGTCAATCGACGAACCCGTCTGACGGACGAAAGCCTAACGTTTGCCCCCGCGCGCAAATGGCCGCCGTTACCCGGAGATCCCTTCGACGGTGGCCTAAGCCCATGTTTTCAGGCTTGCAGAGGGGTGATGCGAGGATCAGCCACTGGCCGTCCGTGAACTCGTCGCATGATCACCGGCGATCAACGTTCCCTCGCCCCATCGGCGGCTCATGACCGCACCGTCTTGAACCCTGCCCTGATCTCCTGACTGAAGAGTTCCGGTTCTTCCCAGGCAGCGAAGTGGCCGCCCTTGGCGACGCGGTTGTAGTAGACCAGCTTCGGATAGGCTTTCGACAACCAGTGCTTGGGCGGCTTGTAGACCTCTCCGGGGAATACGGTGACGGCGACCGGTATTTTGACCTCCGTGAGCTTCGCGCCCGCCATCGCATTTTCCCAATAGATGCGGCCACTCGAGGGGCCCGTGTTCGTCAGCCAGTACAGCGTGATGTTGTCGAGGATGGCATCTTTGCCGAGCGCCTGTTCGGGGTCGCCTGGGGTGAACACCCAATCGGCGATCTTGTCGTAAAGCCAGGCGGCGAGGCCAACGGGAGAATCCGCAATGCCGTAACCGACCGTCTCCGGACGTGTGCTCATGATTGCGGCGTAGCCGAAGCCATTGTTGAGGAAGTCCCGCGCCTCGTCGAAGACCACTTTCTCGTCCGCAGACAGGGTACCGGGAGCCGGTCCTCCATTTTTGAGAGCTTGGGCTGCGTCCGATGGGAACGTCGTGGCGCGCTCGACCCTGTTGACGTGGATCGCGAGCAGCCCGTCGGGCGCCTGGCGACCCAGGGCGTCGCTGATGATCGCACCCCAGTCGCCGCCTTGCGCGACGTAGCGGTCATAGTCGAGCCGCTTCATCAGCACGTCCCAGGCAGCCGCTATTCGCTGCGGGTTCCAACCCGTCGCCGGAGGTTTCCCGGAGAAGCCGAATCCCGGAATCGAAGGGATCACCAGGTGGAAGGCGTCCTCCGCCGAGCCGCCGTGCGCCGTCGGATCCGTGAGTGGTCCGATGACATCAAGCAGTTCGAACACCGAACCCGGCCAGCCATGGGTCATGATCAGCGGCAGCGCGTTTTCATGGCGGGAACGGGCATGGATGAAATGGACGTCCAGTCCTTCGATATTGGTGAGAAATTGCGGAAAGGCATTCAGCCTGCTCTCTGCCTTGCGCCAGTCGTAGGACGACTGCCAGTAGGCCACCAGCTCCTTCAGCCTCGCGGGCTGGACGCCCTGCGAACGATCCGTGACGGTTTCGCCGTCGGGCCATCGGGTCTCGGCAAGTCGCCGCCTGAGATCGGCGAGCGCTGCCTCGGAAACCTCGGCCTTGAACGGTCGGATCTCCGCCGCTGCGGCGGTGACATCGGCAGCCTCTGATGCGAGCGGAAGGAGAACCGCGGATATGCCGGCGGCGGCACTTCCCCACAGCAGCGAGCGTCGCGACATAGGCCTGTGGTTCAAAGAGGTCAGCAGCGCCATGACGTGTGTCCTTTCCTGACATCGAGGGTCAACGGACAGGTTCGACAAGGGCTGTTCCCTTGATGGGTTCAATTCGGTCAGTCATATCAGTTCTTCCTCATGCTGTCGCCCGACGCTCTGCCTCCCGCCTCGATACGCTAACGAGCTTTCTCAAATCGGCGGCTGGTAGCGATTTGGGTCGGTCGAAGCAGACCCAGCACCTTGAGAAATTAAGAGGCAGCCTCTCGATCGAAAAAGCATTGCGCAGCGGCGTCGCAGCGACATCGAGAGGGTTCCTCTCATTTTCCCCGGCTACCGCGCGGCGACGGCGTGGCCACTTATTTGCGCAGACAGAACCATTGACCCGTCGTTCAGGAAAGGACCTCCTATGTCTGAGAACAAAACCGCAAATAGCGCCGCATCGGTCGCCGCAGCTTCATCCATCCCCCTCGGAGAAGTCTTAGCGTCCGCGGAAACCCGGCACGGCGCCGTCGACTTCATCGAGATCGACGAGATGCTCACGCTGAGGAGAATGATTGTTCGCGCCCCGGCGCCAAAAGGCACCGCGCTTTTCCTGCATGGGTTTCCGGAAACGCTGACGGTCTGGAAGCATATCGCGAGCACGCTTGCTCGCGACTATGACGTTCATGCCTTTGATTGGCCGGGCTACGGCCAGTCGTCGCGCCCGATCCTGCAACGGTTTTCCTACGCGCCGCAGGCCTACGTGGCGGTGTTGAAGGCCTATATCGAGAGGGCCGGCATCGACCGGTCGAACCTCGTGATCTATGCGACCGATATCGCCGCCCTCCCCGTTCTGCTGCTTGCTCTCGATGAGCCGGCGATCGCCAGGCGGATCATCGTCGGAGACTTCGCGCCGTTCGACCGGCCGCAATACATGTGGGAGAGCCTGCAGAACCTCAAGGCCGAGCCGACGGCCTCGCCGACCCGAGCGTATATGAACAAGACAAGCGACGAGATCCTTCAGAACGTGCACAGGCGCGGCCTGTCGCCCGCTGAGCAATTCGATTTGCCGACCGACGTCCAGCGGGACATGGTCCGTTCGTGGAGCCTCGATGGGATGACGTCAGCGGACGCCTTTGCCCACTACTACGCGAGTTTCACGCGCGACCAGAACGTCCTCGAGGCCAACCTCGAGCGACTGAAGACGCCGGTCAAGCAGATCTGGGGCGAAAAGGACGTCTACATAAGAAAGGAAATGGGCATCGAGTTGGCCGCCAAGATCGGTGCGAAAATCGATATCCTGCCGGGTATCGGCCACTTTCCACATCTTCAATATCCTGAACATACAGTTGAAGAAATTCGCGCATCATTCAGATAAAGCTGGATTACCTTCTTTCTTCGATCGTGCGCCTAATCTTGGCGAAGCCCAGTCGACAAAAGCGCGTACCTTCAGCGCCAGAATCCTCTGGCGCGCGTAAACGATATGAATCGGCTGTGGTGCTCCATCGAAATCCCGCAGGATGGGCACGAGCGCGCCAGACGCCAGCTGGTCCGGAACCTGGTAGTCGAAGAGCCGCGCGATCCCCGCTCCGCCGACGGCTGCTGCGACGCAGTTCGCCGCTGTATTCACTTCCAGCCGGTTGCGGGGCGCCGCCTCCATCGGCCTGCCGTCGACGTCGAATGTCCAGAAGAATGTCCGCTTGTTGAAGAATATCCCCTCGCGATCGATGAGATCGCCCGGACCCTGAGGTTCGCCATGTCGCGCGAGATAGGCAGGGCTCGCGCAGGTCAGCAAACGGAATTCGCCGATTTTGACCGCATGGAGGAAGCTGTCGGCGAGGTCGCCGAGGCGAATGGCGATATCCACCTGCTCGGACACGAGATCGACCGTGCGATCGAGCGATAGAAGGTTCAGCGACACCTCCGGGTATCTGTCCATGAAACCGAGCGCAACGGGCAGCACGTACCGGTTCCCATATTCGATCGGCATCGTGATCGTGAGCACGCCTCTGGGCGTCTGGTATTCGCCGGACGCCCTTCGCTCCGCCTCCTCGAGATCCGCTATGATCTTTCGGGCGGCGTCGACATAGTCGCGGCCGGCATCGGTGAGCTGAAGATTGCGGCTGGTGCGGACAATGAGGTTTGCGCCAAGATGGCGTTCAAGGTCGGTTACCTTGCGGCTGACGCTGGGCAAAGGCGCGTTCAGCCTCCTGCTGCCGGCCGAGATGCTTCCGGCGTCGACAACGGCCAGCAATATGCGCATCGCTTCGAAACGATCCATTGGCCACCGCCCGTAAGATAGCACTTCTGCTCATCATCGGCCAGCAGACTATGACGTTGCCCTGAACCGCAGGCAATCCTAATCCAGCAGTTTGCGTATGGCCATGATCCCCTTTGCAGCATCCGACCAGGATTGCCGCCAGATCAAAACGCCGACGCTGAGGACGGTCGCGACAAGGAAGGGTATTGGCCCAATGAACCAGAATGCGGCAGCGACGGTGAAGTAGTAGGATCGGACCCCGACGCTGAACGATCGAAGAGCCGGGTTCAAGACCAGGGTCAGGGCGTTCGTCCAGCTGACGATGTCCCTGTCTTCATCGCGCGACGGGCTCGCCCCGATCGCCGCAAGGCAATAGTTGATCTGCCGGACCGCCCATATGAAATCGGACAGGCCGCGCAACAGCGTCGCCATGATCAAGAGCACCTTGCACTGGAAGAACCAGGCGGGATCCTGCGCCGCAAACATCGCGATCAGCCCGCCGCCCGATCCGTAATTCGGCTCCATGAACAACGCACCGCTGAGCCCGACGATGACGATGAGGTTGGCCGATCCGAAGAAGGATGCCGAATTGATCGTGTGCCCGAGGATCGCCGCGTCGCCGATGAAGTTGTTGTCTCGAGTCAGCACCTCGCGCATCCAGGCCGCGCGAATGCGCACCATGTCGACGGAAAGACTGTCGTTCCGCCGCGGCCATCCCATTGCCATCAAAGGCTCGAGTGCCATCCAGACGAGAAGGAAGAATACGATCGCCGCGACGTTCAAAAAATCCATGGTGTCCCCCGAACTGAATGGCGTTTTTCCAGACACTACTTCGAGGGAACGGCGGCTCCAAGCGTCTATCGTCGTCCCCGGGTACCTTCGGTGCGCACAAGCGCCAAGGCGCTACCAGCGGCGCGTCGCGAGCTTCTATGGCAGTCTCGGGCCTCGTGCACGAGGAAGATCAAAAAAGTCGATATTGCGTCCGGTCGAAAGGCGACTAAGATTGAGTGGCACCAGCCGCGTGACGTGGTCAACCGGCAGCGCTGGCGGTCAGACTGGGGATACGGAATGGACCTTGCCGAAGAGCCTGGCATCTTCACGTGGGACTTGGCGACCGACACGGTTTATGCGGATTCGGCGCTGGCAAACCTCTTTGGGCTTGATCCGGAGCAGACCATCTCGGGGCTGCCGATCATAAAATACCTCGACAGGATTCACCCGGACGACAAGCCATCCGTGGCCAAGGCGATTTCAGACTCTGTGATGACAGGAGATCCCTACCGCCATGACTATCGGGTATTTGATGGAAGCGGGCAAATGGTGGCCGTGGCCGCTTTCGGCCGCTGCTTCCGGGATCAAGCCGGAAACCCATCGCAGTATGCGGGCATCGTATTTCGGACGACTGATCACGTCCAGCAAGACGAATTGTATGCTCACTGCAGGGAAGCGCTGAAAATCGCGCAGTCATCCGGCCTGCAGACGACGGCCGATGCGCTTGAAGCGATTCTGAAAGAGCTTGCCAAGCCGATGCCTTCGGACGTTGTACCGCTTCATTGACTTCCTTCCAAGCCATGGTGTCGATGGGTCTGCTCTTGCCGCGCTGACCGCTCGTCCCTCAGCCGGTCACCGCCGCCTCGCCTCCCAGGCATGGCCGGCAGAGCCCGCAAGCAGCACGTCGAACGGCAGGCGCCGAACCAGCCTGGCGGCAACGAAGGTCGCGCCGATCGCCGCGGCTAGCTTTGCCCAAGGGTAGTCGCCGAGCTGAACATGGGCGTTTGCATCGACCGACGTGGCCTTGGCTTTGAGTGCCGCTTCGGCATCCTCGCGCAGCGCGGATATTCGGACCCGGAGCAGCCTTAGCTCCTGCCGCAGGGCGTTCAGGTCCTGATCGGCTTTTTCACGCGCGGTCTCGGCGGCGGCATCCGCAAACGGCGGCTCACCTTCGGCGATCAGTTCATCGGGGTCGAGCGGAAGGTGGCCGTCCCGGTTGATGGATGATTGCATGGACATGTCCTCCAATGACAGGCGAGAGAAAATAGGGCCCGGTATCGCCACCGGGCCGTGGGTTACGGCAGGTACTGATCAGTGGTCGCGTCGGAAACCCTGGCTCTGGTTGGATCCGCCTTGCGACTGGGTTTGCGATTGGCTATTGGCATCTTCCGACGGCGCGGCATCCCTGCCGCTCAATGTGTAGGCACGCACCTTGGCGCTTCCGTGCGCGGTGTCGCTCATTGCGACCGGGTGTGCATCGTCAGAAGCCGACGCTTCGAAGGCACTTTCGGACACAGCAAGGTCTTCCGACGCTTTGCCGCCAGAGGACTGGCCGGCAAAACCGGTATTGGATGCGCCTTGCTGCCGGTCCTCCAACGACCAGAGGTCCGCCCGGTCATCCATATCGATGCTGCCCTCGTCGTCGAGAATGTCGTGGACGGTCTCATAGAGCGCGTCATCGATATCATTGACCTGGACGAGGAAGCCGCCTCGCCGCAGCCCTTCTGCGTATACCGCACGATCCTCATCGGGAAAGAAGAAGTCCGCCAGCGCGTCGAAGAAACCGCTGCGGTCGTCGCCCATCGTGCCGGCGGTTTTTCCATCCGCCTCATATCCCGGCATCAACCTGATTCTGGCAACCGGCACACCCGCGTCCTCAAGACGAGACACGGCGGATTCGGCTTCCGAGCGGCTGTCGAAAAATGCGGTGAGGCTGCCGCCCCCTGTCGGGCCTGAGAAGGCCGGATTGGTATCGTTGTAGATGCTGCTCATGGGATTGTCCTCTCGATGCATAGACCCACGCCGTCGATCCGCCGGCTGGTTTCCTGTTCAGAAAAACAGGTGGACGACAGGAATGTTCCAAGCGAATGCGGAGGATGTAATGGCGGCTCCCCGATATCGAAATGAGGAACGTTTTGACGTCGAGGATCGTTGTCCGGCGCCGCCGCAATTCCAAGCGCTGTAGCGGTTGACGTCAAACCTTCGAGACGCTAGCACGGCTCTTGACGCATCGGGGATAATTCATATGGACATCTTTACGGCAGCCGGTCTCACGGCTTTGCTGCAGGTCATTGCTATCGACCTCGTTCTCGCCGGCGACAACGCCGTGGTTATCGGTCTTGCCGCTGCCGGCCTCGAGGCCACGCAACGCCGCAAGGCGATCATCGTCGGCATTCTGGCAGCGACCGTCCTGCGTATTCTCTTTGCCAGCGTCGCGGTCTATTTGCTGGCGGTTGTGGGCCTGCTGCTTGCCGGCGGCCTGCTGCTCCTGTGGGTCTGCTGGAAGATGTGGCGCGAGATTCGTGCCGGCCATGGCGACAATCACGATGCGGCGAGTGCCGAAGGCGCGCCGAGAAAGACCTTCTTTCAGGCGGCGACCCAGATCGTCATCGCCGACGTCTCGATGTCGCTCGACAACGTGCTCGCCGTTGCCGGTGCCGCGCGCGAACACCCGAGCGTGCTGGTCATCGGTCTTGCCCTGTCGATCGCGTTGATGGGCATCGCTGCCAACCTGATCGCCCGGTTGCTCAACAATCACCGCTGGATCGCCTATGTCGGCTTGCTTATCATTCTCTACGTTTCGCTCGACATGATTTATCGCGGCGCCGTCGAGGTTATGCCCTACGTATAGGGGCCCTGGAGCAGAATGATTTTAGGCCGGACCGGCCTGAAATCTGAATTCTGTTCGAGGTGTTCAGTCCCGGCAGCGTGCTCTGGAGGCGGGGCTCAAGCCCCGATCCTCACTTCGATTTCGAAACTCATCTGGTCATAGGCCGGCACCACGTGGTCTGGCGTCTCAGCCATCACCGTGTCGTAGTCGAGCGGCGTGTGCATATGCGTGAGGATCGCCCGTTTCGGCTTCAGCCGGCCGATCCAGTCGAGCGACTGTTCCAGCGACAGGTGGCTCGGATGGTAGGTATACTGCAGTGCGTCGATGATCAGCACATCGAGATTGTGAAGCTTGTCGACGGTCTGCGGCGGAAAATCGCTGATATCGCTGCAATAAGCCACATCGCCGATACGGAAACCGAGCGAATGAATATCGCCGTGCTGCTGGATATGCGGATGAAACGGTATCTTGCCGCCGGGGCCGCGGATTTCGACGGGTTCGTCGAGGTTTTCGATGACAATGGGCAGCACGATCGGCGGATAATTGCTGCCCGGCGGCGTTTCCAGGCAATAGCCGAAGGCCTCCCGCAGCCTGTCCATCGTATATTGGTCTGCAAAGATCGGCACCCGGCGGCGGGTGTTGTGAAAATAGCCCCGCAGATCGTCGATGCCATGAATATGGTCTGCATGTGGATGGCTGTAGAGCACGGCATCGACATGGTCGGCCCCCGCCCTGATCATCTGCTCGCGAAAATCCGGTCCGGTGTCGACGACGACGGTGGTGACACCGCCATCCGGCGCAAATTGCTGCACCATGAAGGCGGCGCGCGTGCGCCGGTTCTTCGGATTGTCGGGATTGCAGGCGCCCCAGTCGCCGGTAATACGTGGCACGCCGGGTGACGACGAACAGCCGAGAATGGTGAAGCGCCGCCGGTAGAGCACGCGCTAGACCCTCGGCATCTTCGTAAACAGGCGCAAAGCGTTCTCCGTTGTGATCCGTGCGACCTCTGCGTAGGAAAGGCCGATCGTCTCGGCGAGCACCTCGGCGGTGTTGACGACATAGGACGGTTCGTTGCGCTTGCCCCGCCAGCGCTTCGGCGCCAGATACGGCGCGTCGGTTTCCACCAGCAGCCGATCCTGCGGGATTGTCTTGGCGATCTCGCGCAGCTCTTCCGACTTCGGGAAGGTCAGGATGCCGGAAAAGGAAACATAGCCGCCGAGTTCGACGCCGGTCCGTGCCAGTTCCGGGCCTGCCGAGAAGCAGTGCAGGATGAAGGGGAAGGCCCCCTTCCCCGTTTCCTCGGTCAGGATCGCTGCCATGTCCTTATCGGCGCTGCGGCTGTGGATGACGAGCGGCAGCTGCGTCTCGCGCGCCGCCGCGATATGGCGCAGGAAGCCGGTCTGCTGGTCCTCGGGGTTCTGCGTGTCGTAGAAATAGTCGAGACCGGCCTCGCCGATCGCCACCACCTTCTCATGGGCATTGGCAAGCCGCACCAGCTCTTCCGTCTGGATATCCAGCTCTTCGTCGGCATTGTTCGGATGCGTACCGACCGAGCAGAACACCGATGGATATTTTTCGGTGATTGCCAGCAGCCCGTCGAGCTTGCGCACCCGCGTCGAGATCGTCACCATCTGCTTAACACCGGCCTGGTGGGCGCGCGCAACGATTTCGTCACGCTCCGCCTCGAAGTCGGCGAAATCAAGGTGGCAATGCGTATCGATCAGCACGGCCTCAAGCCTCCGGAGCCACGTAGCGCGGGAAGACCGGCGTCGGCGCTTCGAGCGGCGTTCCGGCAACGAGACGGCCGGCTTGCCCGAGAGCAGCGAAGTCGCGCTTGTCTTCCGATGCCGCGACGAGATCGAGCAACTTGCCTGATGAATCAGGCATGAATGGCTGTAGCAGGATGGCGATCTGGCGTACGACTTCGGCTGTGACATAGAGCACCGTGCCCATACGCTCGGGATCGGTCTTCTTCAGCGCCCACGGCGCCTGCCCGGCGAAATAACGGTCGGTTTCGGAAACGACCGAAATGATCGAGGCGAGCGCCCGGTGGATCTGCTGCTTGCCCATGTCGTCGCGTGTCGAGGCATGCAGCGCGTCGGCCTGCGCCAGCATTGCCTTGTCCTCGTCGGTCAGCGGCCCGCATTCGGGGATCTTGCCGTCGCAGTTCTTGACGATCATCGACAGCGAGCGGCTGGCGAGATTGCCGATGCCGTTGGCGAGGTCCGAATTGATGCGGATGCCGATCGCCTCTTCGCTATAACTGCCGTCCTGGCCGAAGGACACTTCGCGCAGGAAGAAGTAGCGCACCGGGTCGAGGCCGAAATGGTTCACCAGATTGACGGGATCGACGACGTTGCCGAGCGACTTCGACATCTTCTCACCCTTGTTGAGCAGGAAGCCATGGGCAAAGACCCGCTTCGGCAGCGGCAATTTCGCCGACATCAGGAAGGCCGGCCAGTAGACCGCGTGGAAGCGGATGATGTCCTTGCCGATAATGTGCACGTCGGCCGGCCAGTATTTTGCCAACGGACCGTTCTTGTCCTCGATATAGCCGGTCGCGGTGATGTAGTTGGTCAGCGCGTCGACCCAGACATACATGACATGGGCGGGATCGTTCGGCACCTTGATGCCCCAGTCGAAGGTCGTGCGCGAAACTGAGAGGTCCTTGAGGCCAGACTTGACGAAGGAGATCACCTCGTTGCGGCGCTCGGCCGGGCCGATGAAGTCGGGATTTGCCTCGTAGTGGGCAAGCAGCTTCTGCTGATATTCGGAGAGCTTGAAGAAATAACTTGCCTCTTCCACCCACTCGACCGGCGTGCCCTGCGGCCCGTAACGCACGCCGTCGGCGCGCAGCTCCGTCTCGTTTTCCTGGTAATAGGCCTCGTCGCGCACCGAATACCAGCCGGCATAGCTGTCCTTGTAGATGTCGCCATTGTCGGCCATCAGGTTCCAGATGTTGCGCGATGTCTCGTGATGACGCTCCTGCGTGGTGCGGATGAAGTCATCGTTTGAGGCATTGAGCAGCGTGGCCATTGCCTGGAATTCGCCCGAATTGCGATCGGCGAGCGCCTGCGCGGTGATCCCTTCTGCGCGCGCCGTCTGCTGCATCTTCTGCCCGTGTTCGTCGGTGCCGGTCAGGAAGAACACGTCCTTACCGTCAAGGCGCTGGTAGCGCGCCATCGCATCCGTCGCGATCAGCTCATAGGCATGGCCGATATGCGGCTTGCCATTGGGGTAGGAAATCGCGGTGGTGATGTAGAAGGGTGTCTTGTCTGTCATGGCGGCCAATGTCCGGCTAAGTCTATAAAAATGGTCAGCCGCTCTTAGCGCATGTCACCGTCAAGCGAAACATCAAGTTTTACCGCCGCCAATGATTTCCGGGACGTTGGCGTGGTGAACTTGACTCAGCTTCTGCCGCAATCTACCCGTCATGGAAAAGAGGGCGGGACAGAACGAAGTGCCAGTTTTCATCTATCCGGTTTGTCGTGGCTGCGCGCCGTCGGAGGCGCTTGATTGACATTCGAACCTCTCTATTCACTTTCGGGCCTGTTTGTCGGCGCACTCGTCGGCATCACCGGCGTTGGTGGCGGTTCGCTGATGACACCGTTGCTGGTGCTGCTCTTCGGCGTCCATCCCGCAACCGCCGTCGGCACCGATCTTCTCTATGCGGCGATCACCAAGACCGCCGGCACCGCCGTTCACGGCATGCACGGGCGCGTCAACTGGAAGATCGTCGGCAGCCTCGCGATCGGCAGCGTGCCGGCCGCCTTGCTGATGCTCTGGCTGCTGGCAGGCGTCGACCGCAAAAGTATCGGCGTCACCAACACGATCACCTCGGCACTTGGCTGGCTTCTTGTCATGACCGCGATCATGCTGATCTTCCGAGCCCAGATACTTGAACTGGCGCGGCGCGCCTTCGGCGATCGCACGCCGCCGCAGCCGCGAACAATCCTTGCCCTCACCGTCGTTCTCGGGTTCTTTCTCGGCGTCCTCGTCACCCTGACTTCCGTCGGTGCCGGCGCGCTGGGTGTGACGATCCTGCTGGTCCTTTATCCCAGGCTTGACGTGCGCGAGATCGTCGGGTCCGATATCGTCCATGCGGTTCCGCTGACCCTGATCGGCGGCACGGGCTATTGGTTGATCGGCGAAATCGACTGGCCGATGCTGTTTGCCCTGCTCATCGGCTCTATCCCCGGCATCATCATCGGCAGCTTGCTGGCGCCGAAGTTGCACGAACGCACCATCCGCATCGTCCTTGCCTTGACACTCGCCGTCGTCGCCTGGAAGCTGTTGACCGGCTGACCGGAGCATCGGCATCCCAAGGTTAGCGGCCCGGCTGCTTGATGTCGGCGAGAATGCTGATGATCGTCTGTTTGCGGTCGAGGTTGTAGGCATCCGAAATGGTGAGCCGCTCGGTGATCTCGGAATAGAGCCGCGCCAGCCGTTCCGCAGCTGCGATCTGTCCCTCGCCTGCCGCTACGCGCGCCCGGTTCATAATGTCGTCGCCGACATGGCTGACGAAGAAATCGAAGATCGTGTCACTTTCCCTGCCCGAAAGCGCGTCGGCCAGCCGATGCATGGCCTTGCGGGCCGTCGCTCCTTCGGCCGCCAGCATCTCGTCGTAGGCGGCGATAATCTCGCCGCCGCCGTAATTCAACAGTTTCAGCGCCTCGCCGACGCTGCCCTTGGCGGCCGAAAGCACCGCCCCACCCTCGCCTGACATGCCGAGATGGGCAAGCGCCGCCATGAGCGCATCGTCGGCCAGTGGCGCCAGTTTCAGCGGCAGGCAGCGCGAGCGGATCGTCGGCAGCAATCGTCCAGGCGCATGCGAGAGCACCAGAAACAGCGCCCGCTTCGGCGGTTCCTCCAGGATCTTCAGGATGGCGTTGGCCGCATTGCGGTTCATGTCGTCCGCCGGATCGATGATGACGATCCGCCAGTTGCCGGTGCCTGATGTCTGCGAGAAGAATTTGCCGGCGCGGCGCACTTCGTCGACGGTGATCGACGACTTCACCTTGCCGGTCTTTTCGTCCACCGGCCGGGCAAGATGCAAGAGATTATGCGAGGCGCCGGAGGCGATCTGCCGGCTGACGGGAGAGGCTGGATCCGGATCGCCGATCGTCTCCGGCGCCCTCTCGGGATCGGGATGCGAGAGCACGTGATTGGCGAAGCGGAAGGCGAGCGTCGCCTTGCCGATGCCTTCCGGCCCCTCGATCAGGATGGCGTGGTGGCCCTTGCCGGACCGATAGGATTGCGCAAGGAAGGCTTCCGCCTCCTCATGGCCGAACAGCCTGGTATTTTCCCCCGGCCAAATGGCGCCGTCGAGCAGTCCGGGCCGGTCTTCACTCATAACGGGCTTCACTCATGATGGGCGGCTTCCGGCGTCCGGGCACGGTCCGCAGGCGACATGAGCTGCCGGACGATCGCCAGAATCTCGGCGGCGATCGCCTCTTCGCCCTGCATGGCGTTGATCACGTGACAGCGCTCCGGCTCGCGGGCGGCGATATCGAGAAAGGCTTCGCGCCGTTTCTCGTGCGTTTCGAGGCGCTCTTTCTCGAAGCGGTCGGGAGCGTCGGCGGCGGCGCGCTTCTGCGCCCGCTCCAGCCCGATTTTGGCGGGGATATCGAGGATCACTGTGCAATCCGGTATCACGCCGTTGATGGCGATGCGCTGCAGGGTTTCGATGAAATCGGGCTCGAGATTGCCGGTGATGCCCTGGTAGACGCGGGAGGAGTCAATAAAGCGGTCGCAGAGCACGATCTTGCCGGTGGCAAGTGCGGGCCGGATCACCTCTTCGACATGGTCGTTTCGCGCCGCTGCAAACAGGATCGCCTCCATCCGCGTGCCGAAGGCTTCGGCAGCCCCTGACAGCAGCACGTGGCGTACGGCCTCGGCACCCGGCGATCCGCCGGGTTCGCGCGTCATCAGCACGTCGCGACCTTCGCCCTTCAGTGCCTCGGCGAGGCGGCGGATCTGCGTGGATTTCCCAGCGCCTTCCCCGCCTTCAAACGTAACGAATAATCCCGTACCGGATGACAATGACAACTTCCCGCATTCCGGGCGCCGCGCGCGCTCCATCTCTTCTATCTATCCGAAGATATCAGGGAGGAAAACCTTTCGCCGCGGCGACATATTCACCTTTCCCGGCAAATTGTATCAGAATGCCGGGTGTTCAAGCCCAGGCGTTCAGCCGGGCGCGGACTTGTCCCAGAGCCAGGAGAAAAACAGCGATTCGCCGAGTTCCAGCATGGCATCAACCGCCCGGCTGCTGAGCGAACCCTCACCGACCGCCTGCACGGTGTAGAGCGGCACTTCCCTGAGCAGCCGGCTGCCCGTGAGAATCCTGAGCGTGCCTGCCTGGGTATTCGCCGTCACCGGCGCCGTCAGCGGCCAACGATAGACGATGCGTGCCGACAGCCTGTCGGGATTGCTGATCGGAATGTAGACGCTGACTGGCGCCTTGGCGATGAGATCGACGGTGCGCGCCGTGCCGCCATAGACGCTGGCAGAACCAATCACTTCCTTCTCGGCGAAGATTTGCCGGCTCTCGAAGGCGGTCAGGCCCCATTCGAGCACCCGCTTGGCCTCCTCCGTCCGCTCCTTGTCGGAAGCGATGCCGGCAAGCGCCAGAAACAGCCGCCTGCCGTCGCGCTCAACCGACGCGACGATCGAATAACCCTCGCCCTCGGTAAAGCCGGTGGCCAGCCCGTCGGCGCCGAGATCGAGCCCGAGCAGCGGATTGCGGTTGCGCTGGAAAATCTTGTTCCACTCGAAATCCGGCTGCGCGAAATAGGGATAGAGCTTCGGATAGGATTGCTGCAGGGCCGTGGCCAGCGTCACCATCTCGCGCGCCGTCACCTTGCTCTTTCCATCGGGAAGGCCGGTGGAATTGCCGAACTCGGCCTTCTCCATGCCGAGCTCACGGGCACGCCGCGTCATCGACACGGCAAATTGCTGCTCGCTTCCAGCCATGCCTTCGGCGAGGATGATGCAGCTGTCATTGGCGCCCTGGATGGCGATGCCCTTGATCAGATCCTCGACGCGCACGCGCGATTTAAGGCTGGCAAACATCGTTGCCGTCCTCGACGGAGCGCCACCGGTTCTCCAGGCATACTCGGAAACCGGATATTCGGTATCGAACGTGATCTGGCCCTTTGTCACCGCCTCGAAGACGAGATCCATCGTCATCAGCTTGGCGAGCGAAGCCGGCGAAAAGCCCTGGTCTTCGTTTTTGGCGAGAAGCACCGTGCCGGTGGCGGCCTCGATCATATAGGCCTGCGTCGCCTTGGTGACGAAACCGGCAGCACCGCTATCGGCCGCAAGCGCCCCGGTGATGAACGGCATAAGGCATGCCAGAGCAATTCCAGCAAAAGTGCGTAGCGAAAAGGTTAGAGCGGTTCGGCGCTTCGATGGGAAGCTGAACCGCTCTAAAAGGCAAAGCACAGGCTTCAGCATCAACAGTTTCCATCGATCGAGCGGCGTGTCGTGAGGAAGTTAGAGCGAGAGGAAATCCGATGCAATTGCCGCGCTCAGCGCGCGGCGAATTTGGCCTGCTGGCGCTTGGCCGAAGCAAGGATCGACTCCTGCGTCAGCCCGTCGTTGCGCACCATCACCGCGTCGAAGGCGAGATCGACGGTTACCGTCTTCACGTCCTCGTTCTGGTAACCGAGCGCGAGAGAGCCAAGCGGCCGTTCGTAGGGCATGGGACCAATCTCCGGCAGCACGACCATCTGGTCGAAGGCCTGCGGGGCATTGTTGACGGACGGTGCTGGCGGCGCCACCAGAACATGCGCACCCGGAGCAAGAGCGGGTGCCGCATTATAGCGCGCGCTCGGCGTCGAGCCGGCATAGGAGGTCGCCGACATCGGTACCGGCACGTTGGCCGGCGTCTCGTAATCTTCCGAACTCTGCAACTGGTCGCGGGTGATCTTGCGGCTGTTGGAGGCGACCATTACGCCGGTTGCGATCTGGCCTTCCGGATTGACGCCGGGAAGACGGCTGCCCTTCGGCGCGTAGGAGGCCATTAGATAGGGCATGTCGTGTCCGTCCATGCGGGCGCGACCGACATATTGCACGCGCACCTTGCCGGTGCCGCTGTGCTGCAGATCCAGCATGTCGGCCGTCTTGTTCGAAAGGTCGATGATGCGGCCTTCATGATAGGGGCCGCGATCGTTGACGCGCACGATGACGGAGGAACCACTTTCGAGATTGGTGACGCGCGCATAGCTCGGCAACGGGAAGGTCGGATGCGCCGCGGAAAGATGCATCTGGTCGTAGACTTCGCCGTTCGCCGTCAGGCGCCCATGAAAAGCCGAGCCATACCAGGAAGCGACGCCGACCTTGTTATAGGCGAAGTCTTCCTTCGGATAATACCACTTGCCCTTCACCTCGTAAGGGTTGCCGACGATATAGCGGCCGCCGCCCTTGGGGATATTGTTGCCGGTGGCGACCCTCGGGCTCGCCTTCACGCCATATTCGGATTCGGAGAAATATTCTTTGCCATGGGATTTCTTCTTCGGCACCGCCTGCGTCGTGCCGCACGCCGCAACCGTCGCACACATCGCCGATACCGCCAGCCACCGTGCTGTCGTTGCGAAAGACGCCGCCCCGTATCCCAATGTCATATGCCCCACGCCGCTCAACGATCGTTATGGTTAAGGAACTTCGCCCCATACTGGGCCAATAACGCCTTATCCCCACCCGCCTAACGAGGATTTAATCTTGCTAAGTTCGTGGCAAATTTACGAACGATTTCGCAGCGATAGCGACAATTCTAATGATTATGGTTTATAAATCACTAACGCGAGCCTTGCCGCCCCGCCCTTCCGCTGCCGCAAAGAGGCCTGAAATTCCCGTGCCGATGCGGTGAATATGGTAAACGTTCGGCCGCTTCAAAGCGCTCGAAAAGCTTTATATTGAGACGCTGTCGGCGATATGACGCTATGCACACGCAGTGTCTCGTATTGACCCTCCGCAACTGCGCGGGAACGAAATGTCCGCCACCGGCTTTGAAGGTTTATGCCTTTGGAGGATCACCATGAACGATGAAATCATTATGCAGCTCGAGACGGTCAGCCAGCAGTTGCATGCCCGGTCTCGCGCGCTTTCTCAGCCAGATCAAGACAACGACATCGCAATCCTGATGTCGGCACTCGCGGTGACGATGGCGGCAGTTCGATCTCTTTGCGAGGATATGAACCAACTCAACGGTCCAAAGGGCCTCGGATCTGACGGACGTTAGATCTGATGTCTCCGGCGCAATTCACACAGAGCTTGCAGCGGCAACGAGATATGCGCCAAACGCAAACTCCCACCGGCGTCCAAAGCTTGCCGGCAGTATCTGAAAGAACAGCGCTTTCTTCCGTTGGATTGTCGCGCAGCGTTCATCGAAAAGTAGATTTTAGCCGCTATTCCAACCCCGCTTCTCATCTCATATCGGGTTCCGGCAATGGATCTTGCGACAGTCCTTCTTCTACACAAGTCTTCCTTCATCGTGGGGGCAATCTGCTTCTTTTACGTGAGATGGCGTTCTGGAGCGACGCCAGGGCTCGGCGTACTTGCCGTCGGTTTCTCCTTGCTCGCGATCGCCTCAACGCTCGCCGGTCTGGATGAGCGCCTTCACATGTCCAATGATGCCAGAACATTCTGGAGTTTTTCGCTTGGCGCCAATGGTTACGGGCTGATGGCGGTGGGTCTTTTCGGCCTCAGCCGGCGTCATAGCTCTCTTCGAGACTGGTGGCCGTTGCTCCTTCCCGTCGTTCTGACGCTGAGTGCCGCGATCACGCCGTGGTATTTGGACAACGGGCTCAGAGCATCCGTGTTCAACGGCAACGCCGCCATTCTGCTTGCCTTGTCAGGGTTCGTGATCGCCCGCGACTTCTTCGACGAGCGTCTGACCGCGCGGCTCGGTCTTTCCGCGGCTATTTTTGTAGCGACGTCTCTCTCCGCGTTGGTCGTGGTCGGTTTCATCTTTCCCAACGATGCGCCTCTTCCCCCGCGCTACGCATTCTTTTTGCTGATCATCTGTCATTTCGCAGTGGCTCTATTCGTGCTCGTGCTCGTGCAGGAACGAGCCGAAGAGAAGCTAACCAGACTTGCCAATACCGATATGCTGACCGGCGTTCCCAACCGGCAGCATTTCTTCAATTCGCTTCCTAAAGGCCTCGGACCCGGAGACGCATTCGTCCTTATCGATATCGACTTTTTCAAGAGTGTGAACGATCGGTTCGGACACGACAAAGGTGATGTTGTTCTCGTAAATGTTGCTCGGACGATTGCTGACAGCATACCCCAGTCCAGCGTCTTTGGTCGGCTGGGCGGCGAGGAGTTCAGCCTCTTCCTTCGCGGCGAAACCGAGGCCTCTGCTTTCGCACTCGCGGAGCAGATACGTGAGGCGGTCAACGCCTTGAGTCTCGTCTTCGACGGAAAACAGGTCTCACTGACCGTCAGCGCAGGTGTGGCGCTGTGGGAAGCGGGCCTCACGGAACAGGACGTCCAGAAGCGTGTGGATCAGGCGCTTTACAGTGCCAAAAATAACGGTCGCAACCGGGTGGAGTTGTTCACCGGCATCGGGTTGACCAATAGCACCCCTGCACTGGAACTGCGATCGGCCCGCGCAGGCTGACAAACACTGGAGCTCGGTCACGCTCAGACTGACTGGCACGCCATAGCGGAATGCCGGCATATGCTACAGAGCAAGTTGACGCTGCGATCAAAGCTGCTAAAACCCAGCCATCGAGTGATTGGGTCGCAAACCGGCACTAACAGCCGGTTGGAAGAAATCAACGAAATGTGATTTCTTAACCTTTCAATCAGATGGAAGAGTGTCCGAGTGGTTTAAGGAACCGGTCTTGAAAACCGGCGTGCGGGAGACCGTACCGTGGGTTCGAATCCCACCTCTTCCGCCATACCGCCAGTCGGCAGGATTTTACTCCCTCGCATGATCTCAGAATGACGGTCCATCCGGCCTGAAATCATAGATTGCTGGAAAAGCTTGCAAGCTGACGGCCGGCAATAGCTCTTACAATGCCGGAGGGCGTGTCCGAGATGTTTTGTAGGGTCGCGGTGCAACCCGATTAAAGGGATTTACGGCCTGGATATAGCGTGACCGGCAGCTGAAGACGCCGCCCCACTCACGAAAACAGCGAGTAGACCCAGAGGCCAACAGAACCCCAGAAGATAACCGGCATCAGTATCATTCCCAAAACGAAAATCTTCGTCACCGCAAAACCCCGCAACTCCACCAATGCCGCAAAATCTATTACGGTGACCGTGAGTTGCCATGGGTACGAAGTCCGGGATCGATCGGACCTTGGTCTAAGTTTCGATCGTTTATTGCTTAGTTAAATCGGAATTGGTTCGGCGCCGGTAGGTCGCCGCCGCGATGGCAAGCGCCGTAGCGATCAATGCCGCTGCGACAGCGAAGGTGATCTGCATGCCTGAATGCACGGCCTCGGGACGCGCCGCGGCGATCTCGGATGCTGCCGATCCGTACGCGAACACGGCTCCCATGACGGATGCGCCGGTGATCAGCCCGAGATTGCGCGACAGGTGGAGCACGCCGGAGATGACGCCGCGCTGGTCGGCGCGGACATCCGCCATAACAGCCGTGTTGTTGGCTGCCTGGAACAGCTGATAGCCAGGCGTCAGCATAGCGATGGCGGTGATGTAGCCAGCGATTCCGGGCAGCACGGCGAGAGCGATGCAACCGAAAGCCATGGCGACGAGCCCTGCGACAATGACGAAGGGCGCGTCCAGACGATCGACCAGGCGACCGGCCGGGACACCGCTGAGGATGGAGATGACGGG
This sequence comes from Rhizobium sp. NZLR1, assembly GCF_017357385.1. NCBI lineage: Bacteria > Pseudomonadati > Pseudomonadota > Alphaproteobacteria > Hyphomicrobiales > Rhizobiaceae > Rhizobium > Rhizobium sp. NZLR1. Next base: position 2,346,274 of record NZ_CP071632.1, read on the forward strand.
ACCGATCGACATGACGGCTCCGACCAGCGCTTCGTTGAGCCCGAGCGCACGGGAGAGATAGAAGGGCGCCACCACCAGCGTCGCCATCATGACCGTCGAAACGAGCGCGTTCATCGCCAGACTGGCGGTGAGCACGCGATTGCGGAATAGCGCCAACTGGATCAGCGGCGATGCCGTTCTGACCTCGGCGAAGACGAAGAGAGCGGCGCCGAAGCCGGCGGCAAGCAGCAGGGCCAGGTTCAACGGGCCAAAGCTGCCATGCCCGACCGTCATTGCCAGCGCATAGGCCGAAAGCGTCAGGGCAAGCAGTAGCGTGCCCAATGTATCGAAGCCGGCCCGATCCTTCTTCTTCTGTCCGCCGATCTCGTCCGGCACATAGCGAAAAGCGAGAACGAATGTCGCAATGCCGAGCGGTACGTTGACGAGGAAGATTGCCGGCCAGCCGAAAGAGGCGATCATGAGCCCGCCGAGCGACGGCCCAAGAGCCGTGCCGACCGCCGACATGGTTCCGAGCAGCCCCATGGCGCTACCGGACCTCGCCTTCGGCACAGTATCGCCAACAAAGGCCATGGTGAGCGCCATCATGATCGCCGCACCCAGACCCTGCAGCGCGCGCGCCGCAATCATCAGCCACAGCGTCGGTGCAAGGCCGCAGACGACCGAGGCCAGCGTGAAGAGCAGGATGCCGATGAGCAGCAGCCGGCGGCGGCCGGTAATATCGCCGAGCCGCCCGACGCTGACGATCAGCGTGGTGATGGCAAGGAGATAGGCGAGCACGATCCACTGGACGTCCTGGAAGGAGGCGTTGAACGCCCGCGCCAGGCTCGGCAGGCCGACATTGGCGATGCTGGTGCCGAGCGATGGCAACAACATGGAGAGGGAAAGACTGGTGAGTGCCCAACGGACGGAATATGTGCGTTCGACACCGGCCTCGCCTGGCTCTGCAATGATCGGCTTCACCGTGAACTCCTCGTTACTGCTCCCGAAACGGAGCGAAGGAAACATAACGCTCCGGCCGATATGGCGAAACGCGCAGCATTTGCATTGTATTGATGCGTTTGGCGCCACATCAAACAGTGTTATATCGGATGTATGTCGACACCCGATCTCAACCTGCTTGTCACCCTGGATGTGCTGCTTGCCGAAGGCAGCGTTGCGCGTGCGGCCCAAAGGCTGCGGCTCAGCCCGTCGGCGATGAGCCGGGCGCTGGCGCGATTGCGCGAAACGACGGGCGATCCGCTGCTGGTGCGCGCCGGCCGCGGCCTCGTCCCCACGCCCCGGGCGCTCGAACTGCGCGAACGGGTCGGCCGGATCGTCGAGGAGGCGCAAACGGTCCTGCGCCCTGCCGAGGCGCTCGACCTTCAACGCCTGGTCCGAACGTTCACGCTGCGCGCCAGCGAGGGCTTCGCTGAGAGCTTCGGACCCGATCTTATCGCCCGCCTCGGTGGTGATGCGCCCGGCGTGCGGCTGCGTTTCGTGCAGAAGCCAGACAAGGACAGCGCCCCATTGCGCGACGGAAGCGTCGACCTGGAAACCGGTGTCGTCGGCGACACGATGGGCCCGGAGGTGCGGGCGCATGCCCTGTTCCGCGACCGCTTCATCGGGGTCGTTCGAACGGGGCATGCGCTTTGCCGGGACGATGTCACACCCTCCCGATATGCGGCCGGCCGGCACATCCATGTCTCGCGGCGCGGGCTCGACAAGGGCGCGATCGATGAAGCCCTTGATGCGCTCGGGCTGGAACGGCAGATTGCCACCATCGTCGGCGGTTTTTCCACCGCGCTGGCTCTCGCCCGCGCGTCGGATTTGATCGCCAGCGTGCCGGAACGGCACACCGGAGCTTTGCGCCAGGGGATGCGCAGTTTTCCCCTGCCGGTTCCGACCCCTGAGATCACCGTTTCACTGCTGTGGCATCCCCGGATGGATGCCGATCCGGCCCATCGCTGGCTGCGCGGCTGCGTTCGGGACGCTTGCGCGGCGGGGTGATCGGCGGCCACGTCGAACTGACCGGCGAGTGATCGATCCGTTCGCAATGGTTGACTATCCCTTGTAGACGTGATTTCCCGCGCCCAAGATCATCAGGCGAATTATCAGGCGGAAACATCATGGCCGACGACATCATCGTAAAGGACAGCAACGGAAGCCAGCTTCACGATGGCGATTCCGTGACGCTGATCAAGGACCTCAAGGTCAAGGGAACCTCCGAGACGCTGAAGCGCGGAACGCTGGTCAAGGGCATTCGCCTGACCTCCAATCTCGGCGAGATCGAGTGCAACACCAAGCAGGTCAAGGGTCTGGTGTTGAAAACGGAATTCCTCAAGAAGGCATAGGATCGGCCTCGCCCGCCCCGTCCTGCGGCACTTCCTCGGTGATCACCTCGAAGCGGGAGAGCGTTGCCGGGCCGAAGGCCGTCGACATCGCGACGTCGGTGGCGTCGCGGCCGGTCCCCATCAGTATCCTGCCGATGCGCGGCCTATTGTGGCGGGCATCGACCGTATGCCAGTGGCCGCCGAGAAAAACCTCGAACCAGGCGCTGAAATCCATTGGATTGGGATCGATCGGGACACCGATATCGCCGAGATAACCGGTGCAGTATCGGGCTGGGATATTCATGCATCGGCAAAGCGCGATGGCGAGGTGGGCAAAGTCGCGGCAGACGCCGGCCTTGTCGGTGAAGCCGCCATGCGCGGTTCGCAGCAAATCGGCCTTCTGGTAGTCGAAGGTGATGTGGTCATGAACGAAATCGCAGATCGCCTGGACGCGCGCCCAGCCGAGCGGCGTCGACGAGAATGTTGCCCAGGCAAAATCGCCAAGCCTGTCGGTGTCGCAATAGCGGCTGCCGAGCAGGAAGACGAGCACATCGTCCGGCAGGTCATTGATCGCATGTTGGATGGCATCGTCGGGAACTATGTCCGGTTGCCCGCTGTCATAGATCTCGAATTCCGTGGAAATCGTTGTAAGGCCTGGCGGGGCGACGATCCGGCTGCAGGCATTGCCGAACACATCGGTATAGCCCCAGGCCTCGATCGGCTGGTCGAATGTCAGCACCTGCTCGCTGAGAAGATCGGCGCGACGGGAGGGATGAATATTGAGGACGAGCAGCATCGGTGTCGGCTGCGTACATTCATAGCCCAAATGAAACCCGGCGCGTATCTTCATTGTGGCTTCCTTGTGTCCCACATAGGTGGCGTGACTATGCAACGTGGATCGCGCTGCCCGGTTCCCGCAGCCGCGGCTGTCGCCGCAAAACTCGGGATGTCCGATATTACTTCGTGGTGACGTTGACCTGCACCGTCATGCTGTCGAAATCCGTCCCATCCCCATCATAGCTGCCGCTCAACGGGACTGCCTGGCGCGGATCGCGGGCAACGGCGACACGAATGAGATCGCGGTTGCCGACGATCCCATTGGTCGGATCGAACTCCGTCCAGCCGGCGCCCGGAAGATAAATCTGGCACCACGCATGGGTGGAACCGCCGCCGAGCACGGTGGAGCCGTCGCGATCGGGAACATAGACATAACCCGTGACAAACCGCGCCGCGAGGCCGAGGACGCGTGCCGCCTCCATCATCAGCAGCGCGAAATCCCGGCAGGTGCCGGAGCGAAGCTGCAAAGTCTGCTGCGGCGTCTGCGTTCCGTGCTCCATCCGGCGCGCATAGACGAAGCTTTCCCGAATGGCATAACAGAGCGTCATCAGCAGATGCCCGGTCTCTGTCGGACGTCCCTGCCGCACGAACTGGCGCGCCCAGCGTCCGACATCGTCGTTGGGGTCGGGATAATGGCGCTGCATCGCCGGCGTCAGATCGGCAATTTCGTCCTTGTCGTAGGAGAATGGATAGGTCAGGGCCTGGTCGTCTACCTTGAGATCAAGGGCGACCTGGGGTGTGTGATCGAGCGTGATCCAGGTTTCGAAACGAAGCTCGGACGCCGGCCTCGAAAAATCGATGAGCGCCACGCAATTGCCGAAAACATCGTGGATCCAGCGCACATGACTTTCCTTAGGATATATCGTCAACGACGCTTCGATCAGCCGCTGGTCAAAACTGTCGCGCGGCCGGAACATCAGGCGATGCTCGCCGAAATCGACCGCCCTGACGTACCGATAGGACGTGATGTGGCGGACGGAAAAAATCGTCATCGGCCGCCGTCCGGTAATCTTTTCACTTCCTTGCTCCAAGACGGCGACGCCGCTCTTCCTCTACGGAGGCGCCCTCGCCGCTTCGCCGCTCATCCCGATTTCTTGTCATATAAGCACATTCGAAAAATTGCTATTCTACATCAAGCGATCGACGGCAGAGCCGTCCAACCTAAGAGGATAAAATGCATATCATCTGGGACGTTCTGACGCTTCTGCTGACAATCGGCTCGCTCTATGGCGGTCGCGAATACCGGATTATTCGCGCCCGTGCCCGCGCCCAGAACTGGGGCAACTTCTGATTGGATTAGACTTGAACGCATCGCTGTCGCCACGGTGGCGGTTACGTCGAATGACGTAAAGCCATACGCTTAAGGAAATGCTTCATTAGCCGAGACGGCGTCTATCCGTCCATTCTCCCTGTTATTGCAAGCCCGCCTCACCCCAGGCGGGCTTTTTTCGCCGTTGACCCTTCTTCGCCTGCCGCGAGAATATTGGCGCGCGTCTCACTTCTTGGCACCTGCCGAAAGCACCCGATGTGTCGCATTGTCCATGGCGTGGCTCGCCTCCTGCCCATCCTTCTTCAGCCCGTATGCGGTATTGCCGCAGCCGGAAAGCGTGAGCAGGCAGATGCAGGCGATGGCGATTACAGCTTTTGACATCGAGTTTCCCCAGATGGAGTGGCGATCAGGGAAAGATGATGCATTTCCTGCCAAAATCAATCCGCCGGCCTTCGGTGCGGATCGCATATGGAACTCTATGGCGCGAGCGGCGTTTACAGAAGCCATCCAACCGGGATCAACGACATGGATTATCAGATTGCCTTCGCCGCGACCGTCGCGACAGCGTCCTTCCTCGTCTTCATGCTCGTCGTTCACCGGACATAATCGCCCGGAGGTGTGTAGCGGTGCCGGCAGAACCCCATGCATTAAAACAAAGCGCTAAAACGCGTTGCATGAATTATTTTGATGCGACGGACTTCAGACGTTCATAGCACCGACGACACGACGGAGATTAAGGTTGGCACAATAAACGCAGCTTATCCGTCAGTGCACCCCTAAATATTAGACAAGAAACGTTTCAATTTATACAAGCATTTAAACCATTATCGAATGTATTTAATTTTAGTTAAATGTCACGTTTAACTATCCATTAACAATATCCTTGCGCGCCGTCCACTTCCGCTTATGCTTTATGCAAAGGGGAGAGGAACGATGTTTAGCAAAAGCCTGATCATGCCGGTGGGATTTGCAATACTTGCCATTGCTGGCCTCTTGTTTCAGATTGCTATCCACGCGTTGGAGTCCCCTGTTACCATGCTGCAGCCGTAAGTCACATAAGCTGCTGAACGCGCGAGCAATCTCGTAACTGGGAGTGGAACTTCCCTTCGATTCGTGCATTCTGTGACTCGTTTTGCCAGGAGGGAGATAATCATGGAAAACGCAGGCGTGGGTTGGATTGCAGCCATCATCATCGGTGGCATCGCCGGATGGCTGGCGGAAAAGGTCATGAGCAGCAGCATGGGCTTGCTCATGAACATATTGCTCGGCATCGTCGGCGCCATCGTCGCCAACTGGATCCTGGGTCTGTTGCACATCCAGCCGCTTGCAGGTTGGCTGGGTTATCTGATCACCGGCTTTATCGGTGCCTGCATCCTGATTTTCATCGGGCGCGTCATCCGCCGCTGAAGGTCGCGCTAGCCTTCAAACATCGAAAGCCGGGCTATCATTGCGCCCGGCTTTTCATTGTCCTGAATTCTTTCTAGCGGCGGCTCAGCAGGCCGAAAACATAGGCAATGCCTGCCGTCACCGCGAGCGCCATCAGCGGTTCTTCACGAACCTTGTCGCGCAGCTGTTCCGTCATCAGCGATGCCTCGTCGGTCACCGCCGACTTTGCCCCCTGGCCGAGCGCGACCACGCTTTCCGTCAGCCGGGAGAGATCGTTGCGAAGGGCCGCGACCTGCGCCGACAGATCGTCTGCTGCGATATCGGCCTTGACCCGCGCAGCGGTGGATTCGGCGGAAGCGGTTTTCAATTCAGCCATGGTCTGCTCCTGTTTCATGGGATGCGGGTTCAACGAAATGGCGGCCCGAAAGGTTCCGCCGCAACCGATCTTTTGTTCGCCGCAGAGCCGCCACGCCGCCGCCGCCGCCCGGCGCAGCTTTTCGCGCGACAAACCCTTCATTTCCTGTCGCGTTTGTTCTAAGGAACGTCAAATGTCCGCCCGCGCGCGGGTTAATGATACTGCGAGGTTTGCGTTTCTATGTTCCATATCCTGAGAAGAGCCGCTCAGACCTGGGTCGCCAAGCTGCTGATGCTTCTGCTGGTCGCGTCCTTCGGCATCTGGGGCGTCTCCCGGTCGCTGATTACCGGCAGCAACAGCACCACGGTCGTGACCGTCGGCGATCAGCATGTGGACGTCAACGAATTCCACCTCGCCTACCAGCGCCAGGTGGCAAGCCTCAGCCAGCAGTTCGGCACGCGCCTCACGCCGGAACAGGCCCGCGCCTTCGGCGTCGAGCAGCAGGTGCTGGCCCAGCTCGTCGCCGGCGCCTCGCTCGATCAGCTTGCCGAAGAAATGAACCTCGGGCTGTCCGAAGATCGCCTCGCCCAGTTGATCGCCGATGATCCTGCATTCAAGGCTGTCAACGGCAAGTTCGACCGTGAACTCTTCATCTCGCGCCTGCGCAATGCCAATATCCGCCAGGATGATTACATCAAGGAGCGCAGCAAGGTCGCCGTCCGCAGCCAGGTCGTCGATGCCATCTCGAACGGCTTTACCGCTCCGAAGACGCTGGTCGACGCCCTGAAGCTCTATGGCGGTGAAAGCCGCAGCGTCGACTATTTGCTGCTCACCAACGCCAATATCGAGCCGATCAAGGCGCCTGCCGACGACGTGCTGGCGGCGTGGTTCGAGGGTGTGAAGCAACGCTACCAGGCGCCTGAGTACCGCAAGCTCGTCTATCTCAAGCTGCAGCCCGCCGATATCGCTGACGCAGCGACGGTCGCCGACGACCAGATCCACGAAGCCTTCGACAAGAGCAAGGATACCTACCGCACGCCGGAAAGCCGCACCATCGAACAGCTGACCTTCACCAGCAAGGATCTTGCCACCGCCGCCGAAACGGCCCTGAAGGGCGGCACCAGCTTCGATCAACTGGTCTCCGACCAGGGCAAGACGGCAAGCGACGTACTGCTCGGCGAGTTCACCAAGGACAAGGTTCCCGACCAGGCTGTTGCCGATGCGGCCTTCGCGGTTTCGCGCGATGGCGGCACGACACCTGTGGTCGAGGGCTCCTTCGGTTCCGTCATCCTGCGCATCACCAACATCAAGCCGGAAACGACCAAGAATTTCGACGAGGTGAAGGAGGACATCCGCAAGCAGCTGGCGCTTTCCAATGCCTCTCAGGAAGTGATCAACGTTCATGACCGCATCGAGGATCTGCGCGCCGGCGGCGCCACGCTCGAGGATATCGCCGGCCAGTTGAAGCTGAAGGCCGTGGCCGTCGACGCCGTCGATATGACCGGCGCAGACAAGGACGGCAAAGAGGTCAAGGATATTCCCGTCAAGCAGCAGCTGCTCGGCGAAGCCTTCAAGACCGAGGTCGCCGTCGATGCGCCGCCGCTGCCGATCGGCAATGATGGCTATGTCTGGTTCAACGTCCGCGAAATCACGCCGACCCGCGAGCGCCCGGTCGCCGAGGTGCGCGAAAAGGCGGTCGAGGACTGGACGGCGGAACAGCAGAAAGCCGAACTTGCCAAGAAGGCCGACGAATTGAAGGCCGCAGCCGCCAAGGGCACCGCGCTTGCCGATATCGCAACGCCGCTCGGCATCGCCGTCGAAAGCAAGAGCGGCGTCACCCGCTCAACCGATGATCCGGTGCTTGGCCGCGCCGGCGTCACCGCCGCTTTCTCCGGCCCCATCGATACGGTCGCGAGCGCTGTCGGCGCCGATCCGTCGACGCAGATCCTGATGAAGGTCACAGAGGTCAACAGCGAGCCGACCAGCGATGCGCTGAACAACCGCGATGCCCAGATCACCGCCATGGCCAATGCCGCCGGCGACGATATTCTCGATCAGATGGTCAACCTGCTGCAGACGCAGTACGGCGCGCAGATCAACCAGACGCTCGCCGAACAGGCGACGCTTCGTTAGGAGGCCTTTATGACCGATCTGAAGCCGTTCCTGGCCAAGGCCGCAAGCCGCGAGCCGCTGACGCGTGACGAGGCTCGCGCCGCCTTCGACATCCTGATGTCGGGCCAGGCGACGCCCTCGCAGATCGGCGGCTTCCTGATGGCGCTGCGCGTGCGTGGCGAAACCGTCGACGAGATCGTCGGCGCCGTCACCGCGATGCGCTCGAAGATGCTGACCGTCGAGGCTCCGGCCGATGCGATCGACATCGTCGGCACCGGCGGCGATGCCAGCGGCACCTACAATATCTCGACGCTGGCGGCGCTGATCGTCGCCGGCGCCGGTGTCCCCGTCGCAAAACACGGCAACCGGGCGCTGAGTTCGAAGTCGGGTGCGGCGGACAATCTGGCGGCACTCGGCGTCAAGCTCGATGTCGGCCCCGAGATCATTTCCCGCTGCATCACTGAGGCCGGCGTCGGCTTCATGTTCGCGCAGCTTCATCATTCCGCCATGCGCCATGTCGGCCCATCCCGGGTCGAACTCGGCACCCGCACCATCTTCAACTTGCTCGGGCCGCTCTCCAGTCCGGCCGGCGTCCGCCGCCAGCTGCTGGGGGTCTTCTCGCCGCAATGGCTGGTGCCGCTTGCGGAAGTCATGCGCGATCTCGGCTCCGAATGCGTCTGGGTGGTTCATGGCGACGGCCTCGATGAGATCACCACGACCGGCATCACCAAGGTAGCCGCACTCGAAAACGGCAAGATCCGCACCTTCGAGCTGTCGCCCGCCGATTTCGGCGTCAGCCCCAGCGTGCTTGCCGACATCAAGGGCGGCGATGGTGTCGCCAACGCCGCAGCGCTTCGCGAGGTGCTCAGCGGCGCGAAGAACGCCTATCGCGATATATCGCTTGCCAATGCCGCCGCCTCGCTGGTGATCGCCGGCAAGGTCGAAACGATTCGCGACGGCATGACGCTCGCGGCGCAGTCGCTCGATAGCGGCGCCACCGCGCTCGCTCTCGACAAACTCATCGCCGTTTCCAACGATATCGACTAGGATTACCCCGATGACCGATATCCTGAAGAAGATCGAACTTTACAAGCGTGAGGAGATCGCCGCCGCCAAGGCTGCGGTGTCGCTTGCCGACCTGAAGGCGATGCAGGCCGGCCAGTCCGCCCCGCGTGGCTTCCATCGCGCCCTTGCTGCCAAGCGTGACGCCGGCAATTTCGGTCTGATCGCCGAGATCAAGAAGGCGAGCCCGTCGAAGGGGCTGATCCGCTCGGATTTCGATCCGCCGGCGCTGGCAAAGGCCTACGAAGCCGGTGGCGCGGCCTGCCTTTCCGTGCTGACCGATACGCCGAGCTTTCAGGGTGCGCCGGAATTCCTGACGACGGCACGGGCCGCCTGCGGTCTACCCGCTTTGCGCAAGGATTTCATGTTCGAGACCTATCAGGTGCATGAGGCGCGCGCCTGGGGTGCTGACTGCATCCTGCTGATCATGGCCTCGCTTTCTAATGACGAGGCCGAGCGTCTGCAGGACGAAGCTTTCTCGCTCGGCATGGACGTGCTGGTCGAGGTCCACGACGCCGAGGAGATGGAGCGGGCGCTAAAACTGTCCTCGCCGCTCATCGGCATCAACAACCGCAATCTGCGTACTTTCGAGGTCAGCCTGACTGTCAGCGAGACGCTGGCCGCCATGGTTCCGGCAGACCGGCTCCTCATCGGCGAAAGCGGCATCTTCACCAATGCCGATTGCAAGCGCCTGCAGGCCGTCGATATCAGCACCTTCCTTGTCGGCGAAAGCCTGATGCGAAAGGATGACGTGACGGCCGCCACTCGCGCGCTGCTCTTTGGCGAAGCCGCCATCGCGGCCGAATGATATGAGCGGCGGAAAGGCTAACCTAACGCATATCGATGCCTCCGGCGAGGCGCATATGGTCGACGTTTCCGACAAGGCCGAGACGCTGCGTATCGCCACGGCCGAGGGCTATGTGAAGATGGCGCCGGAAACACTCGCGCTCATTCGACAAGGCAATGCCAAGAAGGGCGATGTGATCGGCACGGCGCGCCTTGCCGGCATCATGGCGGCAAAACGTACCGCCGATCTCATCCCGCTCTGCCATCCGCTGATGCTGACGAAGGTGACCGTCGCGATCGAGGAAGACGCCGCCCTGCCTGGTCTGCGCGTCACGGCAACCGCCAAGTTGACCGGCAAGACCGGTGTGGAGATGGAGGCGTTGACCGCCGTCTCGGTCGCCTGCCTTACGATCTACGATATGGCCAAGGCCGCCGACAAGACAATGGAGATCGGCGGCGTCAGGCTGCTCGAAAAATCCGGCGGCAAGTCGGGCAATTTCCGTCATCCGGAGGCGAGATGAACCTTCTCCCGGTCGCCGAGGCGCAGAACCGTCTCCTGTCCCGCGCCAAGCCCGTCGAAGCCTCTGAAACGCTGCCACTTATCGATGCCGAAGGCCGCGTCCTGGCCGTCGATCTCAAGGCAGGCCTGACCCAGCCGCCCTTCAACTCCTCCGCTATGGATGGTTACGCCCTACGTCGCGAAGACGCGCCGGAGCCGGGCGCCTTGCTGAAGCTGATCGGCACCTCCGCCGCCGGCCATGCCTTCCAAGGCGAGGTCGGCAAAGGCGAGACCGTCCGCATCTTCACCGGCGCCCCAGTTCCCGCAGGCGCCGACAGCGTCCTTCTGCAGGAGGATGCCGAGAAGACTGAAGGCGGCATCCGAACCAATTTTCCTGTGCGGCAGGGCCAGCATGTGCGTCCCCGCGGCCAGGATTTTGCCGAAGGCGAAGCCGTGCTGTCGGCCGGCACAGTGCTTGATTTCTCGCGGCTGACGGTCGCTGCCGGCATGAACCGGCCCGATGTCGAGATTCTCAAACGCCCGCTGATCGCCATCCTTGCGACCGGCGACGAATTGCTGCCGCCCGGAAGCGCGCCCGGCCCGTCGCAGATCATCGCATCCAATACATTCGGTATTGCAGCCCTTGCCCGCAAAGCCGGCGCCGAGGTGCTCGATCTCGGCATTGTCCCGGACGACAAAGCCAGGATCACCGCGGCGATCGACGCGGCGCGAGACGCCGAGGCCGATGTCATCGTCACGCTCGGCGGCGCTTCGGTCGGCGACCACGATCTGGTGCAGGCGACGCTGATCGAGGCCGGCATGCAGCTGGATTTCTGGCGCATCGCCATGCGTCCCGGCAAACCGCTGATGGTCGGCAGCTTCGGCGAGACCCATGTGCTCGGCCTGCCCGGCAATCCGGTATCGAGCCTCGTCTGCTCGCTGCTCTTCCTGGAGCCGCTGATCCGCAAACTCGCCTCCCTGCCGCCGGTGCGGCGCGAGACAATGGTGGAGGCAGCCGTCACGCTGCGCGTCAATGACCACCGCCAGGACTATATCAGGGCGAAACTCTCGAAATCCGCCGCCGGGAACTGGCTCGCCGAACCCTTCGACAAACAGGATTCGTCGATGATGAAGGTGTTTGCGCAAGCCGATTGCCTGATCATCCGCCCGCCGCATGCACCGGAGCTACCGGCTGGAGCGCCCTGCCCGGTCATGCTGTTGCGGCCGGATCTTCTGGCATAGTCGCAGCCTTTCAGCCATCTCCGGCAAGTGAAAAGACGCCTGCCGGCACCACCTTGCCCCCCGTACCCGCGCCGAAATCTGCGACCGCATGGGTCGCGATTCGCCTAAGGTGTCCCTGCGGTAGATAAGCGCGCTCGGGATCGCCGATCAGCACCTCGATGCCGCTCGCTTGGCAACGCTGCAAGAAATCCATCACCCGCAAGGCAAGTGCGGGATCGTAGAACAGGTCGCCGACAACGACGAGATCAGTCTCCTCCGGCGGCGGCGCCTCGATGATATCGGCGGCGACGGCTACGATCTTCACGCCGTTGATCGCCGCGTTGAGACCGATTGCGGCGATGGCATTGGCATCGACATCGACCGCCGTGACCGTAGCAGCTCCGGCCTTCGCCGCCGCGATGGCGACGAGCCCGGAGCCGGCGCCAAGGTCGAGGACGCGGCGCCCCGCGACCACCTCGGGGCGATCGAGCAGATGGCGGGCAAGCACGGCGCCGCCGGCCCAGGGATAAGCCCAGTAGGGCGGCGGATCGGTTTCTCCCCGGCCGGCAAGTCGCCAGAGCCCGCTCGCAGGGCCTGCCATATAGAGCAGGATTTCGGAAATGGCCGGAACGGGGGAGATTGGCAGATTGGCCTGGATGAAGGCGGCCGGATCGGGACGCGGAATGCCGGAGCGTTTCATCGTCGTCCTGCTCCTGGCCCGCTATAAAACTAACGATTCAATAGTTCTTCATGGCGAGATGCGGCATGCCGCCGTCGAGAAATTCCGCTTGCGGCTAGCCGTCAGATAAAGCCCTCCGCCTGAACCGGCGAAGGGCCTGCGGCGCAATCAGCCGGGCTTCTTCTTCGAAAACTTGCCCTTCGGCCCGGCGCCGCCCTTGCCTTCATATTTCGGGCGTTCGGATTTGGCGCCTTCGGATTTCCCGCCTTCGAATTTCGGCTTGTCGTATTTTGGCTTGTCGAATTTCGGCCCATCAAATTTAGGCTTATCGGATCTCGGGCCATCGAAGCCGGGCTTGCCCGGTTTCTTGCTCCAGGGCTTGGTGTCCTGTCTTTGCTGGCCGCTATTGTCAGCTGCAGCATATCCGCCGCCCGGAGCCTTGCCGAACTTGTTGTTCGGGCGTTCCTCGCGGAATGTGTCGCCCGGTCGCTCGTCACGCGACGACTTGCCGGCATAGGGCTTTGGCGACGGCGCCCGGCTGAAATCCGGCGTGCCGGAAAGCTTTGTCACACGGATGCCGCGTTCGAGCGCCTTGTTCGGTCCGATCGCTGCCAGGAAGCTTTCGGCACTCGCTGCTGCGATCTCCACAAAGGTTTCCTCAGGCTGCATCTTGATCGCACCGATCTCGCGCTTCGTGACATTGCCGTTGCGGCAGAGCATCGGAATCAGCCAGCGCGGCTCGGCATTCTGCTTGCGTCCGACCGAAACGGAGAACCAGACGCTGGCGCCGAAATCCTCGCGCGGTCCCCTCTGTGCCGGCTCGAACGGCTCGGCATTGTCGCGGCGCTTGCGGCTGCGATCGTCCTGCACGGTAACCTCGAGGAGGTCTTCCGGCGCCGAATGATTGGTGCGGTAGAGGCGCAGGAAGGCGGCGGCTAGCTTCTCGGCTCCGTGGCTGGCGAGTAGCTGCTGTACCAGCCCCTGTTCTTCTTCCTGCGGCGCTTCGCTGAAGATCGGATCGGCGAGCAGCCGCTCGTCGTCGCGCTCATTGACCTCCTCGGCCGACGGCGGCCGCGCCCAGGCAGCCGAAATTCCGGCATTCTCGAGCAAGCGCTCCGCCTTGCGCCGTGCATTCAGCGGCACGATCATAGCGCTGATGCCCTTGCGTCCCGCACGGCCGGTGCGGCCGCTGCGGTGCAGCAGCGTATCCGGATTGGTCGGCAGATCGGCATGGATGACGAGATCGAGGCCCGGCAGGTCGATGCCGCGAGCGGCGACGTCGGTCGCGATGCAGACGCGGGCGCGCCCGTCGCGCATCGCCTGCAGCGCGTGGGTGCGTTCGTTCTGCGTCAGCTCGCCGGAGAGTGCCACGACGGCGAAATTGCGGTTGTTGAAGCGCGCGGTCAGATGATTGACGGCGGCGCGCGTCGAGCAGAAGACGATGGCGTTGGTCGCCTCGTAATAACGCAGCACGTTGATGATCGCATTCTCGCGGTCGCTGGGGGCTACCATGAGCGCGCGATATTCGATGTCGACATGCTGCTTTGCCTCGGCCGCGGTGCTGATGCGCACGGCGTTGCGCTGATAGCTTTTGGCAAGCTTGGCGATCGCCGCCGGCACCGTTGCCGAAAACATCAGTGTCCGGCGCTCGTCCGGCGCCGCATCGAGAATGAATTCCAGGTCTTCGCGGAAGCCGAGATCGAGCATCTCGTCGGCCTCGTCGAGCACGGCGGCCTTTAGGTCCGACATGTCGAGCGCCCTGCGACGAATATGGTCGCAGAGCCGGCCGGGCGTGCCGACGACGATATGGGCGCCGCGTTCGAGCGACCGGCGCTCGCTGCGAATGTCCATGCCGCCGACACAGCTGGCGATCACCGCGCCGGTCATCTCAAACAGCCAGTCGAGCTCACGCTTTACCTGCAGAGCAAGCTCACGTGTCGGGGCGATGACGAGCGCCAGCGGGGCGCCGGCATTGCCGAAACGCTCACTATCCTCAAGCAGGGTCGGTGCCAGCGCCAGGCCGAAGGCGACGGTCTTGCCGGAGCCGGTCTGGGCCGAGACCAGCGCGTCGGAAGCGGCGAGCGCCGGATCGAGCATTGCCTTCTGCACCGGGGTGAGTTCGGCGTAACCGCGCTTCTGCAACGCCTTGGCGATCGCCGGAACGACGCCGTTGAATTCTGTCATGAGTTCGATCTTTCGGAGCTGTCAGGCGCGAAATGCGCCATGGCCGGAGCCAGCCGGCGGGTATTTGCGCCGTTCCTAGCCGCTCCCGCCGCGATTGTCAAAGCGTGCGGCTGCGCCACAGCCACGCGTCGATATGCCTTGCCCGGCCGCGCAGCGTCGTTTCCAACGGACCCTCCATGCGGCCCGCCTGCAGCAACGCGCTGTCGGGGCCGGCCGCGCGGACGATTTCGGCGCTCAGCGCCAGCTCGACGCCATGGCGGGCGGCGACCTCCATCAGGCGGCTGCCGACGTTGATGGTGTCGCCTGCCGCGGTGATCTGTTGCCGGTCGCCGGTGCCAAGGCGCGAGGCGACGATCGGGCCGCAATGGGCGCCGACCTTGAAGCCGATCCTCTTCTCCGCGAAGCCTCCGTGCGATCCAAGCCAGGCCCGCGTGCGCTCACACAGGCTGACGGCGCAGGCAGCGGCCCGGGCGGCATCGTCATCGGCAGGCTCCGGCAGGCCGAACAGGATCATCGCCCCGTCGCCCATGAAGCTGGTGATGGCGCCGCCGTGGGCGCGCGCCTCCTCATCGACCAGTTCGAAGAATCCGCTCAGAACCTCGCTCACCTTGACCGGGCCGAGGTTTTCGCTGAGGCCGGTGAAACCCGAGAGATCGATGAAGATGACGGCAGCGTTCTGGCGCACCGGTGCGGCGAGGAAATTTGGATCGCGTGCCAACCACTCGCCGAGGCCGGGCGCCTCGATGCGCTGCAGCAACGCGCTCTGCTCGGCAAAATGGCGGGCGCGGCCGCGGTCGAGCCAGAGTTCGGCTGCACCGAAGATCAGCGCCGGCGGCAGCGCTGCGGCGATCGGCAGCGCCGCGCTCAGCCAATAACCATGCGCAAAGGCCGAAAGATTGAGCAGCGCCCAGACGATCAGCGTCAACACGATGATGAGATAGCCCATAGCACTCCGTCGCCAGGCAATCAGCGAAACGAGCACGAGCGGCAGGCCGACGGCGATGCCGGCATCGATCAGCCTTAGCCGGTGGTCGCGCACCATGCCGTCGCCGCTGACGAGATGGGTGATCGCCGTCGACATCACCTCGACGCCGGGCATAACCGGATCGAACGGCGTCGGGAAGACGTCGCCGCCGCCGGTGACCGTCGAGCCGATGACGACGATGCGGCCGGCAACCGCATCGGCCGAAAGCGTGCCATCCAGCCCATCGGCCGCGCTGAAGGTGGCGATGCTGCCGTGCCCGCCATAGAAGGTCACCGGCAGCCGCTGGCCGATATCGGTGGGGATACGCAGCTTTCCGAGCATGATGGCATCGGGTTCGATGCTGGGGTCGACGCCGAGCGCCACCGAAGCGGCGCGCAGCGGAAAGGCCGGATCCAATCGATCCGCGGCGCGTGAGATCAGCGGAATGTACCGCGGCGTGCCGGTCTGGTCGGTTGCGACATTGACGATGCCGACGGCGGCGGCCTCGGCAAAGCGGGGAAGCGGCAACAGAAGCTGACCTGCCTCGGGGATGGCGGCGAGCGGATCGTTGGCGGCATCGGTGACCTGCTGGCTGCTTCTGGTGAAGGTGGCTGCGGCCGCAATCACGCTCGGCCCCTGGGCAAGGGCGGTAGCCAGCGCCGCATCGCCCTCCTCCGGCCCGGGATCGACCAGCAGAATGTCGAGCGCCAGGGCCTTCGGCTTCAAGGCGTTGATTGCGCCGACAAGGCGCGCAAGTGTGGCCCGATCAAGGGGATAACCGTGGGCCGCCGCGGTGCGGTCGTCGATGGCGACGATCGAGACGCCGGGAGGCGGTGTCTTCGCCCCGACGATAACGCTGCGGATATCGGTGAGCGAGGCCTCCATCCGGTCGAGAAGGCCGCTTCCGGCAGTGAGATTGGCATAGCCGAGCGCAGCTCCCCAAAGGCCGGCGAAAAACAGCGCGATCACCGTCTGCAGGCGATGGTTCATCGATTACTGGCCGAGGCGGGCAAGGAGAGCGGCGGCGCGCGGCGCCGGCCAGCGACGCACGATGAGGGGTTCCGTTCCGGCACTGACATCGACGCCCTCGCCCGGCGACAGCACCACCTGCTCGCCAGCCGGTCGGCGGACCGCGACGCTGCCTCGCACGACCAGCACCGAGGTCTTGCCGCCTGCGACGTCGACGGCCCATTGCGTGCCGCGCACGGCGGCGATCGCCTGCGGCGTCACCACCTCAAAACCACTCGCGTGCTGGCTGCTGTCGACATCGACGAGGATGGCCTTGCGCCGCAGCGACGCTGAATCGGGGCTGCCGTCACGGTTGCGGTCGGCAAGGCGGAAGGAGGCGCCAGCCTCCGCCGTGATCTTTACTCCGCCGGGACAAGTGAACACCTGGCGGGCGCCGGCGTCGCGCGAGATCGTGCAGCCGGCAGACTGCGCAAAGGCCGCCTCATGTGGAATGAGGCCGACAGCGAGTGCGGCGGCAAGCAGGCTGCGAAGTTTCGTATTCATGGAAAGGCCCCCATGACCGTGCGGGCAGCTTTTTCCAAAGCGTCCGCCAACCGTCTTCTTCCATGGCAGGCATGATAGCCGAATTCGGATAATTCCCTAGGTAAAAAAGCAAACCGCCACAATCGCCAGCATTAGCGGCTGGTGTTGGTATCCGGCGCTGGTCCGGCATAACGCGCCCGCGGCCGGATCAATTCGCCGCTGTCGATCTGCTCCATCGCATGCGCAAGCCAACCGGCGGAACGAGCGAGCGAGAACATGATGATCGGCGCCTCCTTTGGAAGATCGAAGGCGGCGGCCATCGCGGCAAGCGCGAAATCGAGATTGACCTTCTCGCCGACCATTGCTTCGCCCGCATCACGAAGGTCTGCAAATTCCAGCGGCAGGGGAAAATGCGAGAGCAGCGCAATAGCCCTGATATCGCCGTCGGGATAGAGCGGATGGCCAAAGGCCGACAGGCGATGGCCCTGAGCAAGCGTGCGGCGGATCGCCTGCTCGGCCCCGAGGGTGACAGCGGCTTCGATCAAGGCGTCGACACCCTGCCAGGCGGCGCCATGCAGTGGCCCGGTCAGCGTCGCCAGTCCGGAAAGCACGGCGGCCGAAAGCGCGGCACCCGTCGATGCCGTGACCCGCGCCGCAAAAGTCGAGGCGTTGAGTTCGTGATCGGCAAGCAGCACCAGCGCCCGACGCAGGCAATCGGCAGCATCCGGCCGCTGCCAGCTTTCCGCAAGCCGCAGATGCAGCGGCCGATCCGATGGCCCCGGCGCCAGAGCATCGGCGACGGTGGAGAGGACTCCCTGCGCCTCGCGGCGAAGTACCGCCTGCGATCGGCCGAGCGACGGCAGATCCGATGTCACCCGCCCTGCCAGCGCCAGGAAAGCAGCCTGAAGCGACGGAGCGGCGTACCCGGCGCCGGCGCCGGAGAACACCGCTTCCGCACCGTTCCAAAGCAGTGCCGCCGTCTGCTCCAGCGTCGCTGCCTCGGCAAAAACGGCCGCATCGAGTCCGCGATAGGAAAGCCGCCCATTGATAATGGTGGAGATTGCCGACGAGAGAACCGGATCGCCCCACTTTATCGCCTCGGCGGCAACGGTTTCGGTCTTGCGGCGGCCGGCATGACGCTCGGCAAGCCGCTGCACGTCGGTCGCCTGGTAGAGGCTGCGGCGTGGGTCGGTGGGATCGGCCTTGGCACGGATGCGACCGCGGCTGACATTGGCGTAGAGCGTCTGCGGCTTGGTCTTCAGCGCCCGTAGCGCCTCCTCGGCGGTCAGCCACGACATCGGAGCCTCATATTGATCAATTGCGTCAAGATTGACGTCAATGAGACTAGGTCGGATCATCCAGTCCGTAAAGGAGAAAACAATATGAAAAACGGCTTGGAAGATGTCATTGCCGCCGAAACGCAGCTCTCGGATGTCGATGGCGAAGCGGGGCGGCTGATCATCCGCGGCATATCGCTGGATCAACTGGTCGCCGACAGCACCTATGAAGGTGTCGCCGCGCTATTGCTCGACGGGCTGATGGATCGAAGCTTCGGTGAAACAGAATTGCGCGGCTGGCTGGCGAAAGCCCGAACTGGGGTGTTCGATCATATCAAGGCTGCCGATGCCGCCCTGCTCGCCCTGCCTCCAGTCGATGCGATGCGGGCGCTGATCGCCCGGCTGCCAGACGGTGAGGATTTCGATACCGCGCTCAGCCTTCTGGCAGCGCCGGCCGTCTTCCTGCCGGCTGTTCTGCGCCTGCAGCGCGGCGAAAAACCGATCGCGCCCAACGCCTCGCTGCCACAGGCGGCCGATATCCTGCGCATGCTGACCGGCAAATTGCCGACCAGGGAGCAGACTGCAGCGCTCGACGCCTACCTCGTGACGATATCGGACCATGGCCTCAATGCCTCGACCTTCGCATCGCGCGTCATCGCCTCGACCCAAGCCGGGCTCACCTCTTCGGTTCTGGCGGCGCTGAGCGCGCTGAAGGGGCCGCTGCATGGCGGCGCGCCCGGTCCGGTGCTGGACATGCTGGACGCGATCGGAACGGCCGAGAATGCCGAGCCATGGCTAGGCGAAGCGCTTGATCGCGGCGAACGGCTGATGGGCTTCGGCCACCGCATCTACCGCGTCCGCGATCCGCGCGCCGATGCGCTGAAAGGCGCCCTGAAGCCGCTGATATCAACCGGGCAGGTCGACAGCGCCCGCGGCGCGCTGGCGGAAGCCGTGGAAGCTACCGCCTTGGCGATCCTGAAGCTGCGCAAGCCCAACCGGCCGCTCGACGTCAATGTCGAGTTCTACACGGCGCTGCTGCTGGAAACGCTCGGCTTCCCGCGGCAAGCCTTCACCGGCGTCTTCGCGATCGGCCGCACAGTCGGATGGCTGGCGCATGCCCGCGAACAGGCGCTCGACGGTCGGCTGATTCGCCCGCGCTCGATCTATATCGGCCCGCTGCCGGCAGCTGCTTGACGGCAAACTTTGGCGGCGGGGCGTGTCCCCGCCACCAACCGTCAACCGCCGACGAAAGCAGCCAGGTTGTCTAGCGTCAAACGGCACCCTTCCTCATTGTCTTCAAGGCGGATGCCGGAGGGAATGTTGTCGCAGGCCATCGTCACATCGGTGCCACCATCCACCGGTGACAATGTCGTGCTGACCATCATCTCGCCGGAAAAGCCTTCATCTTCGGAATCGAAGACCGTGGCCCAGACGATCCGCTCATCAGGCACGAGTCTTGCGAAACGGCCTTCGAACCTTTCGGTCTTGTCGGAGGTCTTGCCCGGCTGCGACGCCTCGTCATCAGGATAGACGAGCGACATGCTGAATGCGCCGCCTTCCCTGCCTTCGAAAGCATGGACGATCCCGCGCATCGAACCGGGCGGAAGCCAGGTGGCGACCGCTCCGCATCCAGGAAGGCACTGTAGATGCGCTCAGGCGGCGCGGCGATGAAGCGTGAAACGGTCGTGCTGCGTTGGGTGGCCATGCCGGCAAAATAGAGCACCACAAGCACTTGCCCAGATCGCGCTTGAAATCGCGCGATCTGGATCATCATTGTGATTAGACGAGGCGGCTCTGTTCCGTCGCCGCTTCGATGAAGCTGGCAAACAGCGGATGCGGGTCGAGCGGCCGGCTCTTCAGTTCCGGGTGATACTGCACGCCGATGAACCAGGGGTGATCGGCATATTCGATCGTCTCCGGCAGCACACCATCAGGCGACATGCCGGAGAAGACGAGGCCGCAGCTCTCGAGCCGGTCCTTGTAGTCGACATTGACCTCGTAGCGGTGGCGATGACGCTCGGAAATATCGGTAGAACCGTAGATATCCGCGATCTTCGTGCCCTTTTTCAGCGCCGCCTTGTAGGCGCCGAGACGCATCGTGCCGCCGAGATCGCCGGCTGCCGTGCGCTTCTGCAACTCGTTGCCCTTGACCCATTCGGTCATCAGGCCGACCACCGGCTCCTTGGACGGGCCGAATTCGGTCGAGGACGCGCCGGACACGTCGGCGAGATTGCGCGCCGCCTCGATGACGGCCATCTGCATGCCGAAGCAGATGCCGAAATACGGCACCTTGCGTTCGCGGGCGAAGCGGGCTGCGTGAATCTTGCCTTCCGAACCGCGCTCGCCGAATCCGCCCGGCACGAGGATGCCATGCACTTTTTCGAGATAGGGCGCCGGATCTTCCTTTTCGAAGACCTCGGACTCGATCCATTCGAGCTTGACCTTGACGCGATTGGCGATGCCGCCGTGATGCAGCGCCTCGATCAGCGATTTATAGGCATCCTTGAGGCCGGTATATTTGCCGACGATCGCGATCGTCACCTCGCCCTCCGGCGTGCGGATGCGGTTGCAGACCTCTTCCCACGGGTCGAGACGCGGCTTCGGCGCCGGCTCGATGCCGAAGGCAGCCAGCACTTCGTCGTCCAGGCCTTCCTTGTGGTAGGCAATCGGCACATCGTAGATGTTGGCTACGTCGAGCGCCTGGATGACGGCGGACGGGCGCACGTTGCAGAACAGCGAGAGCTTACGGCGCTCTGCTTCCGGAATTTCGCGGTCGGCGCGCACCAGCAGGATATCGGGATGAATGCCGAGCGCCTGCAGTTCCTTGACCGAATGCTGGGTCGGCTTGGTCTTGAGTTCGCCGGCGGCCGGAATGTAGGGCATCAGCGTCAGGTGGACGTAGACGGCGGTGCCGCGCGGCAGGTCGTTGCCGAGCTGGCGGATCGCCTCCATGAAGGGCATCGCCTCGATGTCGCCGACCGTACCGCCGATCTCGCAGATGACGAAGTCGTAGTCGTCATTGCCCTCGATGACGAAATCCTTGATCTCGTTGGTGACGTGCGGGATGACCTGCACCGTCGCGCCGAGATAGTCGCCGCGCCGTTCCTTGTCGATGATGTTCTTGTAGATGCGGCCGGTGGTGATGTTGTCGGTCTTGGTCGCCGAACGCCCCGTGAAGCGTTCGTAGTGGCCGAGATCGAGATCGGTTTCCGCGCCGTCGTCGGTGACGAAGACCTCGCCGTGCTGGGTCGGGCTCATCGTGCCCGGGTCCACGTTCAGATAGGGATCGAGCTTGCGAAGCCGGACCCGATATCCACGGGCCTGCAGCAACGCTCCGAGAGCCGCGGCCGCAATTCCTTTTCCGAGAGAGGAAACCACGCCGCCAGTGATGAATACGTATCGCGCCATGGGATTCACCGGATACCTTTTCAAAAACGATTCCACCAGCCCCAAAAACTCTTTTCCGGAATTTTCGGAGCGTGGCGAAGGAATCTGAACAAAAGAAAACCGGCAGACCCGAGGGCCTGCCGGCGGTTTATGTCGAAGACCGGCTTACTGTCCCGTCGGGACGCCGGCGGGCTGAGCCGGTGCCGGCGCGGCCGGAGCAGTCGTTGCCGGAGCGTTTGCGGCCGGAGCCGTCGTGGAAGGTGCGGTAGCCGCCGGGGCCTGCGCTGCCGGAGCCTGAGTTGCCGGCGCTGGTGCGGCAGGCGTTGCCGCCCCGCTGCTCGGAACGCCGTTGCCGGCCGGCAGACCTGCCGGCGCCTTCGCACCGCCGCCGAGCGAATCGAGAATGCCGTTGCCCTGCCCGCCCGTTGCCGGAATGCGGTCCAGAATATCGCTCGGACGGCCTTGGTAACGCGTCAGTATCCCGAGGCCGAGCGAGGTCAGGAAGAACAGCGTCGCCAGGATCGCGGTGGTGCGCGTCAGCGCATTGGCCGTGCCGCGGGCCGACATGAAACCCGAACCGCCGCCGATGCCGAGGCCGCCGCCTTCCGAGCGCTGGATGAGCACGACGCCGACAAGCGCGAGCACGATCATGAGATGAATGACAATCAATACGGTCTGCATGGGTCCAGTCCTGCCCGCCTGGAGACGGACATAAGTAAGAATTCTGGCGGCTCTTTACATGAGGCTTTGATCTATTCCAAGCCCTTCGGCCCGGAATAAACTTGGGAATTCACAATGCCTCAGGCGAGCAGCGCCTCATAGGCCCGGTAGATGGCGAGGAAGTCGGCTGCTTTCAAGCTCGCCCCGCCGATCAGCGCACCGTCGACATTGGCGATGCCCATCAGCTCGCCGGCATTGGCCGGCTTGACCGAGCCGCCGTAGAGAAGGCGCATCTTACGGCCTTCATCGCCGAAGCGGGCCACTAGCTCGGCGCGCATGAAGGCATGCGCCTTTTCGACATCGCCTGATGTCGGCGTCACACCGGTGCCAATCGCCCAGATCGGCTCGTAGGCGATGACCGTGCTCTCGGCGATGGCGCCGTCCGGAACCGAGGCGGAAAGCTGACGCTTGATGACGTCGAGCGCCTGGCCGGTCCGGCGTTCATCCGCCGTCTCGCCAATGCAGATGATCGCCGTCAGCCCGGCGGCGAAGGCAGCCTCCGCCTTGGCGCGGACCAGATGATCCGTTTCAGCGTGGTCGGTGCGCCGCTCGGAGTGGCCGACGATGACATACGTGCCGAAACAATCGGCAATCATCTCGGCCGAGATGTCGCCGGTATGCGCGCCTGACGGGTTCTGATGGCAGTCCTGGGCGCCGATCGCCAGCGGGCTGTCGGTGCAGAGCGCCGTCGCCACGTAAAGCAGCGTCGTCGGCGGGCAGATCAGCGCTTCGACCTTGTCGGCCAGCGGCGAGGAAACACCCTCGGCGATCGTCTTGATCTGATCCAGGGAGGCACGCATGCCATTCATTTTCCAGTTTCCCGCCACGAGCGGGCGCACGTCAGGTGTCATGCCAGCCTTCCAAATTCTGCATATGCCCAAATTCTGCATATGCATTGGGCAATATCAAAAGCGCGCGGCAAAGAAAAGCATCATGCCCTTGACGTAAGGGGAATCTCGGCGATCCAGCCTATATTTCTGCCGAAAAATGCTAGGGAGCCCGCTTCAGCCGGCGAGAATCCAGTTCAAGACTCGGCGCCAGTCGATCATCCGGATCGGCGTGCCGTGATTTCCGGTATCAAACAGCGTGAACCGTGTCGGATATTTTGCCTTGTGCAGGCTTTCGAACAGCGCCTGCTGGTCGCTGGCGGCATAGACCGGGTCGCGGCTGCCGTGCGCGAACCAGAGCGGCAGCTTCGCCTTGTAGAAGGCGCTCCTGGTGAAATCGGGATCGGCGACGCCGCTCATAACAAGCATGCCCTTCAGCCGCTTGACGCTGTCGCCGTCGCGCGCAATGCCCCAGCAGACCTGGCTGCCCATTGAGGCGCAGGAAAGGATGACCGGCCGGCCCGGCGATTGGGCGCTGGCATAACGGATGAGGCCGGCGATTGCCGCAACGCCATTGCTGTCGAAACTCCTGACCGTCGGCGAATAATAAACGCCTCCATTGCCGGCGACGAGGTTCTTCAGCCGGTTGAAATTGCCGCCGAAGCTGTAATCGTTGGCCCCCAGCCGGCGATCGCCGTCGCGGCCATGGATGAAAATTACCGTGAAGGCGGCATTTTCGGCCGGTCCCACCCTGGTGACATCGAGCTTGATGCCGTCGAGAGGCAGCGTCTCGTCGGCTTGAGCCTTGCGGATGCCGAGCGCCACATATTTCTGCTGCACTCGCTTTTGCGGGATCTGGTCGCGGCCGTTGATATCGCGCATCTCGTTATAGTCGATGACCTCGAATGCACCGTCATCGCCTGTCTGCAGCATGGCCTGCTTCGAAAACAGATCGTCCTTGAAAGGCGGCAGCGCATCGGCCGCCCGCGCCGGCCCGACAGCAGACAGGATGGCCGCGGACAAGAAAAACGCCGCAATTGCGGTGATGATGGTGCAATCACTTGTGGACATTCGCATTCGGATGGCTCCTGAAGCCTGCCGCCGCTTGCCATTCCGCGCCCGGCAACGCAAATCATTTGGGAAAAGCCGCCAAAACCGGCGGTGTCGCGTATAGAGGTGCTTTCTGGCAAAATCTGCCTGATTCGCAAACGTGACATGAAATGCGGTGATTTTGGGTCGGCGGCGGATGCCCGCCCAAGACAGGATGAAGATCTGAACGGATCCATGGACGATAGCAACGATCTCTTTTCCGGAATGCCCCTCTCTGAAAAACGCGAGGAGGCGCAGAAGCCTGCCGCGCCGGCCGAGCGGCCGCCGGTCACGGCTGCGCCCGCCCCTGCCCCACCCGCCGCCGCACCCCCTACTGCCGGAGCATCAGCCCGGCCGGCGCCCGCTGCGTCGAATTCGGACGAATACGGCGCCTCGTCGATCCGCGTCCTCGAAGGCCTCGAGCCGGTGCGCATGCGCCCGGGCATGTATATCGGCGGCACCGATGAAAAGGCGCTGCATCACCTTTTTGCCGAAGTCATCGACAACGCGATGGACGAGGCGGTCGCCGGACACGCCAATTTCATCGAGGTCTATCTTGACCTCGAAGGTTATCTCACCGTCTCCGACAACGGCCGCGGCATCCCGGTCGAGAACCATCCGCAGGTACCGGGCAAGTCGACGCTCGAAGTCATCATGACCAAACTGCATGCCGGCGGCAAATTCGACGGCAAGGCCTACGAGACCTCGGGCGGTCTACACGGTGTTGGCGTCTCGGTCGTCAACGCCCTTTCCGACGACCTCGAAGTCGAGGTGGCCCGCAACCGCAAGCTCTACCGCCAGCGCTTTTCCCGCGGCCTGCCGCAGGGTGGCCTCGAAGAGTTGGGCGACGTCCACAATCGCCGCGGTACCCGCGTGCGCTTCCATCCCGACCCCCAGATCTTTGGCGATCATATGAAGTTCGATGCCGCCCGCGTCTTCCGCATGGCGCGCTCGAAGGCCTACCTATTCGGCGGCGTCGAGATCCGCTGGAGCTGCGAGGCGGGCGTTTTGCCTGAAGGGTCCGAGGTCCCTGACAAGGCCGTCTTCCACTTCCCCGGCGGCCTGAAGGACTATCTCCAGGCGACGATGGGCAAGGAATTCACCGTCACCCGCGAGATCTTTGCCGGCAAGACGGAGAAGGTGAGCGGCCACGGCTCGATGGAATGGGCGATCACCTGGTACGGCGGAGATCCGCAGGTTCATTCCTATTGCAATACCATTCCGACGCCCGATGGTGGCACGCACGAGGCGGGCCTGCGCATCGCGCTGACCAAGGGCCTCAAGGCCTATGCCGAGCTGACGCAGAACAAGCGCGCCGCCCAGATCACCACCGATGACGTGATGATCTCGGCCGTCGGCATGCTGTCGGTCTTCATCCGCGAGCCGGAATTCGTCGGCCAGACCAAGGACAAGCTCGCGACCGTCGAGGCTCAGCGCATCGTCGAGAACGCGCTTCGCGATCCCTTCGACCATTACCTTGCCGATAATCCGAACGAGTCGGCCAAGCTGCTCGACTGGGTGATCGAGCGCGCCGAGGAGCGCCTGCGCCGCCGCAAGGAAAAAGAAGTCAACCGCAAGACCGCGGTGCGCAAGCTGCGCCTGCCCGGCAAGCTCGCCGACTGCTCGCAGAATACTGCCGAGGGTGCCGAACTCTTCATCGTCGA
Organism: Rhizobium sp. NZLR1; assembly: GCF_017357385.1. NCBI lineage: Bacteria > Pseudomonadati > Pseudomonadota > Alphaproteobacteria > Hyphomicrobiales > Rhizobiaceae > Rhizobium > Rhizobium sp. NZLR1. The sequence continues at coordinate 2,372,393 of NZ_CP071632.1, forward strand.
AGGTGACTCGGCAGGCGGTTCGGCCAAGCAGGCGCGCAACCGCGCCAACCAGGCAATTCTGCCGTTGCGCGGCAAGATCCTCAACGTTGCCAGCGCCGGCCGCGAAAAACTCGGCGCCAACCAGCAGCTCGCCGATCTCATCCAGGCGCTCGGCTGCGGCACGCGCTCGAAATACCGCGACGAAGACCTGCGTTACGAGCGCATCATCGTCATGACCGATGCCGACGTCGACGGCGCCCATATCGCCTCGCTGCTCATCACCTTCTTTTATCAGGAGATGCCGGAGCTGGTGCGCGGTGGCCACCTCTTCCTCGCCGTGCCGCCGCTCTACAAGATCACCCAGGGGTCGAAATCCGCCTATGCCCGCGACGACAACCATCGCGCCGAGCTGATGCAGACGGAATTCAAGGGTAAGGCCAAGGTCGAGATCAGCCGCTTCAAAGGTCTCGGCGAGATGATGGCCTCCCAGCTCAAGGAAACCACGATGGATCCGTCCAAGCGCACCTTGCTGAAGGTCATGATCGACGAGGTGGATTTCGAGGGCACCCGCAGCGCCGTCGACGATCTGATGGGCACCAAGCCGGAAGCCCGCTTCCGATTCATCCAGGATCGCGCCGCCTTCGCCGAAAACCTCGATATTTAAAACATATGCGAGCGGGATAGACGTGGGTTCGGCGCGGCCTGCATTTTAGCATCTGCGATTTCACGGAACTGACGAAGAACCGTAACAAGGCCTTCAAACAACCGGCGCATGAAGCGGTCGGCGCGCCTTCCCCTCTGGGGAGCAGCTGCGCCGGTTCGAACCGTTTCAACCCCCTGCCGGATCTTTGCCATGACCAAGCGTTTTCTCGCGGCTGCCGCTTTCATTCTTCTTTCCAGCACCGTCATCGCCAGCGCCACAGATATCCGCGCCACTGAGATCGGCGCCACCTTCGAGACCGCCTGTCCCTTCGGCGATTGCGCCGCCGGCATTTCGCTCTCCTATCTCGGTGAATTCGTGATCCCCACAGGTCACATGGAAAACGGCGTCGAATTCGGCGGCATTTCCGGCCTCGATTTCGATGCCGTCACCGGCCACTATCTCGCCATCAGCGACGACCGCTCCGAACGGGCGCCGGCCCGCTTTTATGAACTCGACGTCGATGTCGGCGCGTCCGGTCTCAAGGGTGTATCGGTCGTCAGCCAAGTGACGTTGAAGGACAAGAACGGCGAGCCCTTCGCCGCCAGGACCGTCGACCCAGAGTCGATCCGTCTCGGCAAGGACGGCATCTATTGGGGCAGCGAAGGCGACGGCAAGGCGCTGCTGCCACCCTTCGTCCGCGTGACAGCACTGGACGGCTCATTCGTGCGCGAATTCAAGCTGCCGCAGGGCTTTGCTCCCACAGCCGACAAGTCGACCGGCATCCGCGACAATCTCGCCTTCGAGGATCTCGCCGTCGCGCCCTCCGGCGATGTCTTCGTCGGTGTCGAAGCCGCGCTCTATCAGGATGGCCCCAACCCCTCGCTGACGTCGGGCAGCCTGTCGCGTATCATCCGCTACGACGGCGCGAGCGGCGAGCCGAAGGCCGAGTATGTCTACCCGGTCTCACCGATCCCGCAGGCCGCCACCAAGGCCGATGGCGGCAATGACAATGGTATGTCTGAAATGCTTGCGCTCGACGACCATCGCCTGCTCGCCGTCGAGCGCAGTTATGCCCAGGGCTACGGCAACACCATCAAGATCATGATGATGGATCTGGCCGACGCCACGGATGTTTCCGCCATCGCTTCGCTCGCCAAAAACGACCAGCGCGTCGTCCCGGCCCGCAAGAGCCAGGTCCTAGATTTGAGAGCGATCGGGCTCGTCCCCGACAATATCGAGGCCATGTCGCTGGGAAAGGCCAAAGACGGCACCGACGTTCTCATTCTCGGTTCCGACAACAATTTCTCGACCGGCCAGAAGACGCAATTCTACGCCTTCAAGGTTGTCAGGCGTCCGCAGCAGTAAGACGCTCGGTCTGGCGGCCGATTGGCGACGCTTTGTATACGCTTTCACGGTGCGGACCTTGAAACCGCCGGGTTGATGGCCCATAACCAGAGTACAAGAAAAAGAAGAGGCGCGCGTGGGTGTGTTCGACCGTCAGAAAAGCAATCATGAACCGCGATGGCTCGGGTCGTCGGCACCGACACGCACGCCGCTGATTCCCTCCATTTCGGCTGCGCGCTGGCTGCTTGTTCTGATCGTCGCGGCCGGTGTCTACTTCTTCTACGGCTTCCTCGTACCGGTGCTGGCGTCGCTGGTCATCGGCTTCGCCAGCTGGCCGCTCTACCGCAAGCTTCTTGCCCGCGTCGGCGGCAATACGACGATCGCCGCGACCATAGCCATCATCATGATCATCACTTTCCTGGTCATCCCGATCGGCCTTGCCGTCACCTATACGACGGGTGAAGTGCGCACCTGGGTTGCCTGGGCAATCCACGCCAACCGCGCCGGCGCCCCGACACCGGCCTGGATCGTCGCGCTGCCGTGGGCAGGCACCTCTCTCGATGAAGTCTGGACCAAATATATCGGCAGCCCCGGCGCCCTGGGCGAGGTTATCCAGGCGGTCAGCGGAGCCAATATCGGCAATATCTACCGTGCCGTGCTTGCGGCCGGCGGTGGCGCCTTCCATCTCCTGCTGACGCTGCTCTTCATGCTGATCGCGCTGTTCTTTGTCTATCGCGACGGTTTTTCATTTTCCAAGCAGATCGACATGCTCGGCGAACGCATCCTGCCTAACCGCTGGGAGCGCATTTCCCGTGTCGTGCCGGCGACAATCAGCTCGACCGTCATGGGTATGACGCTGATTGCGATCGGCGAAGGCATCGTGCTCGGCCTGGCCTACTGGATAGCCGGCGTACCGTCGCCGGTGACACTCGGCGTGCTGACTGGCGTGATGGCGCTGATCCCGGGCGGTGCGCCGCTATCCTTCACGCTGGTCTCAATCTATCTGCTGGCAAGCGGCTCGCATGTGGCCGGCATCGGTCTCTTTGTCTGGGGAACCGTCGAGCTCTTCATTGTGGACAAGACGCTGCGGCCGAAGCTCGTCGGCGGCCCGATCAAGCTGCCCTTCCTGCCGACCTTTTTCGGCCTCGTCGGCGGCGTCAAGACGATGGGTTTCCTCGGCCTCTTCATCGGCCCGGTGCTGATGGCGTTGATCGTCGCCATCTGGCGCGAATGGATCCACGAGGCCCGCAACGCCGACAAGAGCGAGACGGGACCGCAGGTTCTCATCGACGAACAGGCCCCGCCGGCAATCCCCGAATCGCCGAAGACGATCCCCCGTATTGCCGAAGGCTGAACCGCCTTAGCAGACCGTCATCCCAGCCGCTTTTCCATGAACAGGCTGAGCGGGTCCGGCAGATAGCTGCCGAAAGGCTCGATGTCCCGGTATCCGTATTTGCGGTAGAGAGCGATCGCCTCGGGCTGGTAGATGCCGGTTTCGAGCCGGATCGCCGATAGCCGCTTTTCCCTAGCGATCGCTTCGAGCGCGTTCATCAGGCCGCTGGCGACCCGCAGCCCCCTCGCCTCTGGATCGACGAACATGCGCTTGATCTCGGCCGTGCCGTCGCCGGCCTCGACCAGCGCGCAGCAGCCGACGATCGCATCGCCGTTGCGCGCGACCAGGAATCTCACCGACGGCTTCTCCAGCAAGGAGAGGTCGACCAGATGGTTGCTCTCTGGGGGATAGAGCGATTGCGCATAGGCATCGGACAGATCGAGAAGGCGGATGACGCCGTCCTGACGCGGTGGCTCCAGGGCGATGGTGACGGACATGCTGCCTCTTTCTGTTGGCGCAGGGCAAGATTTTTCCGGAGATGACCAAGAGTTAATGCTCCTGCCTTCATTCGGTTGGAATTGCGCCCTCTAAGACGATGGCATGCTCAATAGCCACGGAGGCAAAATATGCAAGCGGTGCTGATCGCGATGACCATTCTCGGTTGCGACGATTCCATCAGCCAGTGCAGCTATGTCGCGACGGTCGACAAACGCTGGGAGACGGTTGCCGCCTGCGATGCCGAAGCCGAACGCCGGTTGAAAACCTATGCCAATGTCAGCTATCCCTCGGTGATCGCAGTCTGCGAAGCGCCCAAAGCAGTCGCTGCCGCCGAACCGCCGAAACCGGCGCCCGTAACGCCGGCCGCACCCGAAGCGGCCGAACAGCACCCGCAGGGACTGCGTGGTTTTGCCGACGACATTGCCGGACAGGTCCGCGACCATCTGCCCTCCGGCAGAAGCGTCAAGGACACGCTCGCCAAACCGGTGCATTTCGTCTCCGCCAGCTATTCTTGGGTCGTCACGCGGCTGGCCGATTAATGCATGTCGCCCGGAAGTGTGCAGCGGTTCTGGGACAGCGACATGCATAAAAACAAAGGGCTAAAGCGCGTCGCATGAATCAAATTTGATGCGACGCGCTTAGGCGGCCGCAAGCGCCGCATAGACGCGGGCAGATTGCCGCTGTTCGATGACATGCAGCTTTTCCACCATGTCGAGCAGCTCGCCGACCGCGCCGTGCGCGTCGTGATGGCGGAATTTTTCGAGAAGACGGCCGCAGACATTGCCGAGCACGCTGCCCGGCGCTTTTCTTGCTGCGTCACGCCACAGCATTGTGGCTTCGACGAAGATCACGCTGATGTCCCTGGACAGGCCGGCGGACTCGTAGAGCGCGCGCACGGCATGCATGCGCCCGGTTGCCAGGATCGAGCGCACCCGGCGCTCGCCGCAACCCGTCAGCTCGACGACCGCTCCCGCAAAGAAATCCACCTTGCCGGCGCAGAGCGCGTGCATCAGGAAGGACGGCGTCAGCCGGCCGTTGAGGCGCAGATGCTCGACGAGATCGGGTATCTCGCGCGGCGCGATGTCGCCGGCGATCGACACGATGGCAGCCTCCGTCGCCTCGCGGCTGATGCGTTGGAGCCGCTGCAGGCCGATCGCCGCCTGTGCGAGCGGTAGCCCGACCAGCGCATTGCTGACATGCTGGGTAAGCAACTGCCGGGCATCGGCGGGAAGATCGCTGCGGTCGAGAAGCAGATTGCGAATGTCGCAGCAGTCGCCAAGCCGTTCGGCGATGCGTTTCAGCGATTGGCTGGAGATCGCCGCACCGTCGTTCTCGAGCAGGCAGAGCAGCTCCTCCTCGTCGCCGACCTCCGCAAGCGCTGCGCAAACCGGGCGCGTCACATGCGCCCTCACCGCGATCAGCATGCGGGTGGCGCCATTGCCGCGCGCGGCGAGATCGACGAGATCGGCATCGCTCAACAGCGGCGAACAGGTCACCGCATGGCAGGCAACCTCAGGCTGGTCTTCGGCAAGCGAAAGAATCAGGCTGCGTGGCGCATCGGGCGACCAGGCGATCGCCTCGGCAAGTGCCAACCGCACGCGCGGCGACGGATCGTCGAGCAGAAAGGTCATCGCCATTTCGGCTGCCGCCCGCTCCTCCACCGTCATCTTGGACTGAAGATAGGCTCGCCCGAGCGCGTTTGCTGCCCGGGCCCGGTCACCGGTCTTGGCCGTTTCGATCCAACGAAGGAAAGCCTCTATGATCACACGACGCCCCAGCACTTGAACGCGATTCCCTCGCGTTTCATTCAATGCTGCGACCGTAGCGACAAAAGGTTTAAGATTGGTTCACCATATTTCTTAAGTCTTTGTAGGCCTTGCGTCTGGATCTAAACCTTCGGCAGATGCGGCCGGAACATTTCGAAGACCTCGCTGGCTTCGCTGTAGTCCATATAACCCAAACGCGCGACGGGGCGGGCGAGCGACATGTCGAGGCGGCCATCCCTGACGATCGCCTCGTCGATGCGGATGCCGACCACTTCACCGAAGATGAAGACGTTTTCGGACGGTTCGCCCGACAGCGTCTTCGGTTCGATGATCTCGGTCACCTTGCATTCGAGCACTGCGAAAGCCTCGCCGACATACGGCGCGTCGATGAGTTCGGCCGGCTTCGGCGTCAGGCAGGCGAAATCGAATTCGCTGTCGCCGTAGGGCAGCGCCGCCGAGGAAAGGTTCATCTTCTCGGTGAGATTTCGGCTGACGAAATTGCAGGTGAAGACACCGGTCTCGGCCGCATTGCGCTGGCTGTCCTTGCGCCCGCTGGAGGAAAACATCACCAGCTTCGGCCGGTCGGAAACCGCATTGAAGAAGGAATAGGGCGCGAGATTGATCGAGCCGTCCCTGCCCTTGCTGCCGATCCAGCCGATCGGCCGCGGCGACACGATCGCCTTGAAGGGATCATGCGCCAGCCCATGCCGGTTGCTGTCGGTGGTGTAAAACATCAGTCCTCTCCGCCGACCCAGGTCACCGTATCGGCAAGTTCCGGCCGCGGCCGCTCGATCGCCGGAAATGTCGTCGAGCCGATATGGATGAAACCCGCCACCTTTTCATCCGGGCCGACGCCGAGCAGCGGATAGGCGCGCTCGTCATAGGCAAACCACTCGGTCAGCCAGTTGGCAACGTAACCGCTGGCATTGGCGGCGAGGATGAGGTTGAAGCAGAGCGCGCCGGCCGACATCAGTTGTTCCCATTCCGGGATCTTGATATGCGGCCCAGCCTTGCTGACGACGGCGACGACTACGGGCGCGCGGGTGAAACGGGCGCGCTCGACCTGGATCATCTCTTCGGAAAGCTCGGGCTTCATTGCGAGTGCCAGCTTTAGAAGCTCCTCGCCGAGACGCACACGCTGGTCCCCGCGATAGACGATGAAACGCCATGGCGCGATCTTGCCGTGATCGGGAACACGCGAGGCAAGACGCAGGATTTCTTCGATCTCGGCCTTCTCCGGACCTGGTTCGCACATCTGGAAAGCGGGGATGGAGCGGCGCACGGCGAGGTAGTCGATCAGCTTGATATCGGATTTCATGCGGGAGAAACTTCCATTTTTATGCTGCTGCAAAGGGTGGGTCTTGAATTTGCCATCGCGTTGGTCTTGAAGTGGCCTTTGCGATTTCAGAAGTCAATCGGTTCACGAAACAGATGTTTGGCATTTCGCCTCTTGCACGCATCGGCCTTGCCATTGCCCTGATGATACTGACGCCGCTCGGCGCCGGCGCTCAGGATGCCTTCAAGGAATTCAAGCAGCTTGAATCGACGCCGAAGATGCCGAAGCTCGATGCCTTCATCGCGCCCGGCACGGCGCCCGAAGGGGTCAAGCTGCGCAACGTTGCGATGGAAGCCAAGCTGACGGCGGACGGCACGCCGGTCGAGGAAGGCCTCTCCTGGTACGTCTTCAGCCCGATCGCCGGTACTGACGGCAAGCTGCCGCTGATCGCCAGCGCCAAGGGCGGACCCGCCGCCTTCCAGCTCGCTCCCGGCGATTATTTCGTCAACGTTTCCTTCGGCCGCGCCGGCGTTACCAAGAAACTGACCGTGCCCGCTGACGGCGAGGTCGACAAGCAGGTGATGGTGCTCGATGCCGGCGGCCTGCTGCTCAATGCCGTCTCCGGCACCGATGCCCGCATCCGCCCCGATCAGTTGAGCTTCTCGATCTATTCCTCGGAAGTGCGCGACGACGGCGAGCGCGGCCTCGTCATGGCCGATGTCTCGCCGAACACCGTCGTCCGCCTGAATGCCGGCACCTATCACATCGTCTCCGAATATGGCAGCGTCAACGCCGTCATCCGCGCCGACATCCAGGTCGAAGCCGGCAAGCTGACCGAGGCGACGATCCAGCATCGCGCCGCGCAGGTCACCTTCAAGCTGGTCTCGGATGCCGGCGGTGAGGCGATCGCCGATACGGCATGGTCGATCCTGACGGCGGCCGGCGACAGCGTCGGCGAAAGCGTCAGCGCCTTCCCGACCATGGTGCTCGCCGAAGGCGGATATTCCGCCGTCGCCCGCAACAAGGACAAGATCTACCAGCGCGATTTCACCATCGTCGCCGGCAGGAACACCGATGTCGAGGTTCTGATGAAGGACCAGCAGCCACAGCCGCCGGTGAACGATGCGGCCCGCACGGTGCAGCAAGTGCCTGTGGGAACGCCGCCGCCACCAGGTGTCCAGCCGGCGCCCGTGGCACCACTCCCTTCCTACGAACAGCTCGCACCGCAAGGCGGCGACGACACAAGCCTCGATTGATTGTGTCGCGAGCGGTTTTCGGCTCAGCCGAGATGTTTGGGTCCGGCCCGTTTAGGCGGCGCCACTGGCAAGACTGGCTCGTGACCGCGCCCGACCGTGCCGATCAAAGGCGTTCCAGACGCGCGTTCCATCATTGGCATGGAGAATTCTTTGAAGCGCATTGCAGCGTGGTTATTGGCTGCATGATCGTGGCGGCAACATCGCAGCCCTTGATCAGCTTCCGACAGCGCCGAAGTCCGGCGCTGTCGGATAGACGCGTTTTTTAGGCCGCCTTGGCTTTCTTTGCTTCGGCCTTGCGACGGATGTCGGGCGGCGTCGCTTCCAAGGCAAGGCTCTCGACGGCGACATCGAGCTCCATCGAAACCTGGTCCTGGCTGCCGAGGCGGCGGATGTTGACCGTGCGCTCCTCGGCTTCCTTCCGGCCGCAGACGATGATGACAGGCACCTTGGTGACCGAGTGTTCGCGGACCTTGTAGTTGATCTTCTCATTGCGGAAATCGGTCTCGACGTTGAGACCGGCCTCGCGCAGCGCCTCGGCCACTTCAAGCCCGTAGGTGTCGGCTTCCGAAGTGATCGTCGCGACCACCACCTGGAGCGGCGATACCCAAAGCGGCATGTGGCCGGCGAAGTTCTCGATCAGGATGCCGAGGAAGCGCTCCATCGAGCCGCAGATGGCGCGATGGATCATCACAGGCTGCGTCTTTTCGGAGTTGCTGTCGATGTAGAAGGCACCGAAGCGTTCCGGCAGGTTGAAGTCGACCTGCGTCGTGCCGCATTGCCATTCGCGGCCGATCGCATCCTTCAGCGTATATTCGAACTTCGGCCCGTAGAAGGCGCCCTCGCCCGGCAATATGCCGGTCTTGATGTTGTTCGACTGCTGCTGGATCGTCTCCAACACATTCATCATCACGCTTTCGGCGCGGTCCCAGAGATCGTCGGAACCGACGCGCTTGTCCGGCCGGGTCGAGAGCTTGATGGTGACCTCGTCGAAGCCGAAATCCTTGTAGACCGAGAGGATCAGATCGTTGATCTTCAGGCATTCGGCAGCCATCTGCTCATCGGTGCAGAAGATGTGCGCATCGTCCTGCGTGAAGCCACGCACGCGCATCAGCCCGTGCAGCGCCCCCGACGGCTCGTAGCGATGGACATTGCCGAATTCGGCAAGCCGGATCGGCAGCTCGCGGTAGGATTTCAGCCCATGTTTGAAGATCTGGATATGGCCGGGGCAGTTCATCGGCTTCAGCGCGAAAACCCGGTCGTCGTCGGTGTCGTCACCGGCAACCGTCACCTTGAACATGTTGTCGCGGTACCAGCCCCAGTGACCGGAGGTCTCCCACAGCGACTTGTCGAGCACCTGCGGCGCGTTGACTTCCTGATAGTCACCGGCTAGCCGGCGGCGCATATAGGCGACCAGCGTCTGGAAGACGCGCCAACCCTTGCCGTGCCAGAAGACGACGCCCGGGCCCTCTTCCTGGAAATGGAAGAGATCCATCTCGCGGCCGAGGCGGCGGTGATCGCGCTTCTCGGCTTCGGCAAGCATATGCAGATAATTGTCGAGTTCCGACTGCTCGGCGAAGGCCGTGCCGTAGATGCGGCTCAGCATCGGGTTGTTGCTGTCGCCGCGCCAGTAGGCGCCGGCGACCTTCAAGAGCTTGAAGGCGCTGCCGATCTGGCCGGTCGAGGCCATATGCGGGCCGCGGCAGAGATCGAACCAGTCGCCCTGGTAATAGATCTTCAGATCCTGCCCTGCCGGGATGGCGTCGACGAGTTCGACCTTGTACTGCTCACCCTTGTCGGCGAAGACCTGTTTGGCCTTCTCGCGCGACCAGACCTGCTTGGTGAAGGGGGCGTTGCGGGCGATGATCTCCTTCATCTTCTTTTCGATCTTCGGCAGATCGTCGAGCGTGAAGGGCTCGTTCTTGGCAAAGTCGTAGTAGAATCCGTTTTCGATGACCGGGCCGATCGTCACCTGAGTGCCGGGCCAGAGCTCCTGCACCGCTTCGGCCATGACGTGCGCCGCGTCGTGGCGGATAAGTTCCAGGGCGCGGTCGTCGTTGCGGGTGATGATCTCGATCCGGCCCGTCGTCACGGGATCGGAAAGGTCGCGCACGGTGCCGTCGATCGCAATGGCGACCGCCTTCTTGGCAAGCGACTTGGAAATGGATTCGGCGACATCCCGGCCGGTTGCGCCAGCATCGTAGCTGCGCACGGAACCATCGGGAAATGTCAGGGAAATAGCTTGGGACATCGAAATTCTCCTTGTCCAGTCCCGCCAACGAATGCGGGTGGTTGCAACGGCAGCGCCTCCGTCTTTGGATGCGCTCCCGCCTGATAATCAGATTTCTCTCGTGAGTAAAGAAGAAGCCGGCCTACATGATCATCTCGGCAAGGCCGCACACGGTGTTCCAGTTACGCATCGTCCCGACGCCTATCCGCTTGTTCGTCAGGGCCGAAAGCAGCTTGGATTGGCTGGGTTTGCCGGCAAAATCGATCCAAAGATCGCCGCCGACGACGGCGATGCGCTGTCCCTCCGTCATCAGCGGTTTCAGCGCCTCCACCTTCTTCGGATCGACCGGCAGTCGCATCACCCGGACGATGACCTGGTCGGCGTTGCCATCCTTGAAGGGATTGGTGCTGCAAAGCGCCATCCAGCTGCAGTCGTTGCGCACGACGATATCGACGTGTTTGCCGAACTTTTCTTCAAAGCCCTCTTCCAAGGTCACCTCGAGTTCGTGCGGCCGCATATCGTCGGCTTCGAAAACCAGATTGCCAGTGGAAACCAGCGTGCGCGGTTCGCGATAACCGAGCTCTTCGGCCAGTGCGCGCAAATCCTGCATGATAACGCGGCGATCGGGCGTCAGGACAATGCTGTGCAGAAGGGCGATGAAGGTACTCATGGCGCCCACCCTTTCTTGCGTCCGAGGGAGAGATACCGCCACGGCGTCCACCAGCGGAACTGATCGCCGAGCACTTCAGACACCTGGTCGAGGCCGCTGGTGCCACCCGGGCCGCAGCGGCCGACCCGAAACAACGTCATCCAGCCGCCAGCCCACAGGCCGTGGCGGGCGATCGACTCATAGCCGTATTCGGAGCAGGTGGGGATATGGCGGCAGGAATTGCCGACAAAGCTGGAAAGCGTCAGCTGGTAGAGGCGGATAAAACCCATCCCGAGCAGGCGGTCGGGAGTCTTGCGGAACGGACCGGTATAATTGCGGGATGTGTGTGCGGCCTTTTCACGCGGTTTTTCAGGTCCGGCGGCACCGCCGTCATCCTCATCGCTTGCCTGCAGGGCGCAGAACTCGCACATCTCCGTTACGCCTCGACAAACTCAGCCCGTTTCGCCTCGATCTGCCCGATCGCATCGACGACCGCATCGAAGGTCAGCATCGTCGAGGCATGGCGGGCCTTGTAGTCCCGCACCGGCAGCAGATAGCGCATGTCTTCGAACCGTCCCTCGGGCCCCGCTCCATCCGCCTTCAACATGGCAAGCATGTCCTGGCGTGCCTGGCGCAATTCGCCCGATGTGGCGCCGACGACATGGCGGGCCATGATCGAGGACGAGGCCTGGCCGAGCGCGCAGGCCTTCACGTCATGGGCAAAACCGGTCACGGTATCGCCGTCCATCTTCAGCCAGATTCGCACCTTCGAGCCGCAAAGTTTCGAATAGGCCTGGGCGCTCGCATCGGCCTCCGCCAACGTGCCGGTCAACGGAATATTGCCGGCGAATTCGAGGATCTTGCTGTTGTAGATGTCGTCCATGTCGGATTTCCGCTCCAAAATCACTGCGGATCGGCCTCAATAAGGGCTGTTATTGTTATTGAAACAAAAAACACACCGTGTCATCTGAGGATACTTACATACGATGGCCGTCTTCCTATATGTATGTCGTTCGAAGGCCATGAAAATGCAATGGCCTCGTGTAAGTTTGATTGGGAAACCGTGCCGGACGGGCGTTGAATGCGCCTTGAAAGCCCCGGAGCCTGCCAAAGGTGCATGAATTCCCGCATGGGATTGACCAGTGGCGATTCCGACAGATGGGTCCGCGGTGCGGACCAGGAGACCATTGTTCATGGACGCCATCGTAAAAAACTTTCCGCAGACCAACCGCGACTCCGATCGCCCCTCTCAGCAGGAGGCGGAGGAAGCCGTTCGTGTGCTGCTGCGCTGGGCCGGTGACAACCCGACCCGCGAAGGCCTGCTCGAAACGCCGGCCCGTGTCGTCAAATCGTACCGCGAGCTTTTTTCCGGCTACGACATGGCGCCGGAAGACGTGCTCGGCCGCACCTTCGAAGAGGTCGCCGGGTACGACGACATGGTCCTCGTCAAGGACATTCCGTTCTTCTCGCATTGCGAACACCACATGGTGCCGATCATCGGCAAGGCCCACGTCGCCTACATGCCGGACGGGCGTGTGCTCGGCCTGTCGAAGATCGCCCGCGTGGTCGAGATTTATGGCCGCCGCCTGCAGACGCAGGAAACGATGACCGCGCAGATCGCCCGGGCCATCGACGATACGCTTAATCCGCGCGGTGTCGCGGTATTGATCGAGGCCGAACATATGTGCATGGCGATGCGCGGCGTTCAGAAGCAGGGCTCGACCACGTTGACGACGACGTTTACGGGTACGTTCAAGACCGAGCCGGCCGATCAGGCCCGTTTCATGACCATGGTGCGGAGCCGCTGATACCGGCTCCCTCAGGAGGGCCGCGATGAGTCAAATGATCTTCAATCAACCATCCGAGGACAAGTCGGCGTTGGAAGACGCCGGCGATTTCACGCCGCGTTTCGATGACCGCGGCCTGATCACCGCGATCGTCACCGACGCTGGCGACGGCGAGTTGCTGATGGTGGCGCACATGAACGCCCAGGCGCTGGCGCTGACCATCCAGACCGGCACGGCTCATTATTTCAGCCGTTCGCGGGGCAAGATCTGGAAGAAGGGTGAAACCTCGGGCAATCTCCAGACGGTGAAGGAAATTCGCACCGATTGCGATCAGGACGCCATCTGGCTGAAAGTCGAGGTCGCCGGCCACGACGCCACCTGTCACACCGGCCGCCGCTCCTGCTTCTATCGGACGATTACGCTTCAAGACGGAAAGCCAATGCTGGATATCGTCGACGACGAGCGTCATTTCGATCCGCAGGACGTTTACGGGAAATAAGCCGAACGCGCCGGCATTTGCTCCTTATTGCGCCAGAAACCGCTTCTATATACCATTTGGAAACTGATCGGGCACACTATCGGGACCCAAAGTGTTCTGCTGGGAGGGAGAGCGCCATGCTGAGCTGGAATTTGCATCGTCAAAGCTCTGAAGGCGAAGGTTCCGGTACCGCCATATCCACCACGATCGAGGTGATCCCGCCTCCAGCACCCATCAAGAAAATCAAGATCGCGCTGGCGCTCGGCGGTGGTGCTGCCCGCGGCTGGGCCCATATCGGCGTGCTGCGCGCCCTCGACGAGGCAAAAATCGAGATCGGCATGATTGCCGGCACCTCGATCGGCGCGCTGGTCGGCGGCTGCTATCTCGCCGGCAAACTCGATGAACTCGAAAGTTTCGCCCGCTCGCTGACGATGCGCCGGATCGCAAGCCTCCTCGATCTCACCATCGGCGGCAGCGGCCTGTTCGGTGGCATGCGGCTGACCAAGCGTATGCAGGAACATCTGGAAGGCTTGAACGTCGAGGATCTCGACCGGCCGTTCGTCGCCGTCGCCGCCGAGGTCAATACTGGTCACGAGGTCTGGATCGCCAATGGTTTGCTGATTACCGCGCTGCGCGCCTCCTATGCCCTGCCCGGCATTTTCGAGCCCGTGCGCAGCAATCACCGCACGCTGGTCGACGGCGCGCTGGTCAACCCCGTCCCCGTCTCCGTCTGCCGCGCCTACGAGCAGCCGCTGGTCGTCGCAGTCAATCTCAATTACGATCTCTATGGCCGCTCGGCCGTCGTCCGGCACAACGCCAGCCTTTCGCCGCAGGAAGTGCAGAAGCAGGAAGAGGCGCCCTATGCCCGTCTCGGCATGACCGGCGTCATGGTGCAGGCATTCAACATCATCCAGGATAGGATCGCCCGCGCCCGCCTTGCCGGCGACCCGCCGGATATTTCGCTGCAGCCGCGTCTGAGCTACATCGGCCTTTCGGAATTCCACCGGGCCGGCGAGGCGATCGAACGCGGCTACGAGGAAGCCAGGGCAAGACTCCCCGAAATCAAACGCATGCAGGAAGTTTACGCCACCTCCCCCTGATGGATATCGTCCGAAAGCCCGTAGCGCTTGAGGCCGGCAAGACCTCAGCCGGCGATATAGGCCTTGATCTCCTCGGCCTCGCGCTCAACTTCGGCGATGCGAGATTTTACCACGTCACCAATCGAGATGATGCCGGCAAGCTTGCCGTTGCTTTCCACCGGCACATGCCGGAAGCGGCGGCTGGTCATCAGCTCCATCAGCTCGTTGACGGTCGTCTCCTCATGGCAGCGGTAGACCTTCGCAGTCATGACCTGGGCAAGCGACTGGTCGAGCCCGTCCTTGCCGTGTTTGGCGATCGCATGCACGAGGTCACGCTCGGTGAACATGCCGGAAATCCGGTTTTCCATGCCGACGACGACGATAGCGCCGATCTTCTTCTTGCTGAGGATGGCGGCCGCCTCGGCGACGGTGGTGTTCGGCCCGGCGGTGACGACGTCCCTGCCTTTCAGGTCGAGGATTGCTTTGACTGAACTGGTCATTCGAACCTCCTATGTCCGTGAAACACTTGTCACAGGCATCCGCGGCGGTTTCTCCCCCCATCGCGGATAATAGGTCGATGGTGCACCGCCCGGCTCAGGATTGCAACAGATCCTTCTCTGTTCCCGCAGCTTCCATCCCCGGTGGGCGCGGCGCCCGGTCGAACAGCGAAAACAACAGGAAGCCGAAGACGAAGCCGCCGATATGCGCGTCCCAGGCAATCGCCTGATCACTATCGCCGACGAGCGGGATGCCGACGGCGATCAGGGCGTTGCCGACCAGCCAGAGCAGCATGAAAATGACGACCGTGCGGCTCTGCAGCGCCTCGACGATGGAAAGCCGGGCATTGAGATGCGCAGGCAGCATCGGCCGACGTTCGGCCGGAAAGGCGAATCGGCAGGCGGCGCCCATCAACCCGGAAATGACGCCCGACGCGCCGATCAGCAGCGTCACATCTCCCCAGTTCAGGACCGCATGCAAGGCCGCCGATGCGACGGCCGAAAAAAGCCAGAAAAGCACAAAACGCAGCGTTCCGATGCGGCGCACGACCGGCGCGCCGAAGGCCATCAGCCAGAAGGCGTTGAAGACGATATGCTGGACGCTGCCGTGCAGCAGTGAATAGGTGACCGGCGTCCAGAACAGCTCCAGCCCTTGCTGCGACAGTGGAATCACATAGCGGGCGGGAACGAAGCCGAAGGTGAAGAATAGCCAACTCAGCGCATCGTCTGAAAGCACGAGCTCCTGCACCGCATAGATGACAACAAGCAGACAAAGGCTGAAGAACAGCGCCGGCGGAAGGTTGAAGACCGGCACGCGCGGCGGCTTTGCCAGCGGCTGGACCTCGGGAGGTTCGGGCG
Source organism: Rhizobium sp. NZLR1 (assembly GCF_017357385.1). NCBI lineage: Bacteria > Pseudomonadati > Pseudomonadota > Alphaproteobacteria > Hyphomicrobiales > Rhizobiaceae > Rhizobium > Rhizobium sp. NZLR1. The sequence goes on from NZ_CP071632.1 coordinate 2,388,063, forward strand.
CCTTATGCGGCTCGGCCGTCTGCTCATTCATTTCAATATCGCCTCGTTGAGGCCACACCCATACAGGACCACCTGTCAAAAAAAAAGCCGTCCGAAGTGCCGGACGGCATACCGGGAGTTCAAGGAAAGACCTCGGCCCGGGCAGGTTGTGCTGAACTTCGAAAGTCGAAGCGATGACCGGACAGTGTCACGACGGGCACAGCATCTCAACCGAAACCGTTTCTTAACCTTAACCGCCGCGGTTTGGCATGAAATCCGCAAGGTAGAGCCTGTCGGGGCAATGATTGCCCGAAAATGATCCGGAATGGGACAGGTTGGTGTAAAATGCGTGTGCAAACGACCATCGAGATTTTTGACTACTGGAACCGTATCCGCGGCGCTGCCGATGCGCCGCTGAAACAGCAGGTCGAACCCTCCGCCGTACCCCATCTGCTCCAAAGCCTGTTTATTCTCGAGACGCGCGAGAGAGGTGACATCGGCTTCCGGCTCGCCGGCACCCGCATCTGCGATCTGTTTGGGCGGGATCTGCGTGGTGAACGTTTCGCCTCGCTCTGGGCAAACGGCCAGCACGCCGACATCGAACGCACGGCAATGGGTGTGATGGACCATACCATGCCAGCCCTGTTCAATGCGACGGGCTACAGCACCGTCGGTCATCAGGCCTCCTTCGAGATCATCATGATGCCACTGCGCTCGCCGGGCGGCGCCTGCGATCGGCTACTCGGCGGGATCGCACCCACGGCGGCTGCGAGCTGGCTGGAGATCGTGCCGCTGGAATTCCTGGCGCTCGACCGCAGCCGACTGCTGCCCGGAAAATTCGGCACGGCCACACCAGCTGAACAACGCCCCATCAACGAAATCGTTGCCGGCAAAAGCCTCGGCTTCGGGCAGGTCATGCGCCGCATGGTGTCGCAGCTGCTGAGTGCGGAGGCGCACTGACCGTTTCGTTTCAGGACATAGCGGATACTCGTTTTCCGCTATGTCCGAATGAGGCCAAACAACCTTCTGTTAAGGGATTGCGGGTAAAGATCACTCTCTGCGATTTTGATGAAGAAGCCATTTGATGCACTCGTTCCAGCCAGCTCAGACGCAAAGACCTGCGCCGCGCCCTGAACAGGGCGTTTTTCAGCGCGTGCCCATCAATATGCAGGGCCGGCTGATGCTTGCGAATTACGAGGAGTTCGAATGCATAGTGATCGACATGTCGCCTGGCGATATGTACGTCACCTGCCTCGGTCGGCCACGCACCAACGAACGTGTCGTCGCCTATATTGACCATCTCGGCCGCGTCGAAGGTTATGTCCAGACGCTCGATGGCCGCGGCTTCACCATGTCGATCAATGCCACCGAGCGGAAGCGCGAGAAGCTCGCCGCCCAGCTCACCTGGCTTGCCAACAAGCACGAACTCGGCCTGCCGGAAGACCGTCGCCATGACCGCCTGACGCCACGCGACACGAATACCGAGCTGACGCTCGAAGACGGCACACGTTATACCTGCCGCATCATGGACCTTTCGCTGTCGGGCGCTGCCGTCGACGTCGAGATGCGCCCGTCGATTGGAACGGCTGTGCGGCTCGGCAACATGCGCGGTCGCGTCGTCCGCCATTTCGTCGAAGGTGTGGCGATCGAATTCCTGTCGATCCAGTCCCGCGACACGCTGCGCGAATTCCTCTAACAGACCGCGACGTTGCCGCCGCTCTTCGTGGTGGGTGCAATGTCCTGACGGACTCCGCTGAAGATGATGGCAGGTCCGGGCCGCACCCGGTCAGGTCGTGTTGAAACGCCTGGGCTTCACCGCAACAGATCTGCAAGCGGAGACCAATCTGGCTTTGGAAAGCAAGCAGAACATCCTGTCGCAAGTGGTTCCAACCTATCTTCTAGTAAAGGTTATGAGTGGAACAACCTGCGACAGGCAGAACGATGGCAGCTCTCTATCCGAAAATCGAACCCAATGATTATGGCCTGCTCGACACGGGCGACGGCAATCTGATCTATTGGGAGACCTGCGGCAGTCCCGCGGGCCGGCCGGCGCTGGTGCTGCATGGCGGGCTTGGCTCCGGCTGTTCGACCACGGCGCGGCGCCATTTCGATCCGGACACCTATCGAATCATTCTGTTCGATCAGCGCAATTGCGGCCGCAGCCTGCCGAGCGCTGCCGATCCCGAAACCGATCTCTCCCTCAACACCACCTGGCATAGTGTTGCCGATATCGAACGGCTGCGGGTCTTCTTCGGCATCGACACCTAGCTCGTTTTCGGCAATTCCTGGGGAGCGACGCTGGCTCTCGCCTATGCCGAAACCCATCCGCAGCGCGTCTCGGCGGTCGTCCTCGCAGGTGTGACCACCACAAGGCGCTCGGAAATCGACTGGCTCTATCGCGGCATGGCGCCGCTTTTCCCGGAAGAATGGCACCGTTTTCGCCAGGCGGCTTGCTCAGGCAGCCAGGGGCAAGATCAGGACATGGTTGCCGCCTATCATCATCTGCTCAACCATCCCAACTCCGAGACGCGCGTGAAAGCGGCGCGCGACTGGCATGACTGGGAAGCGGCTTCCATCCTGCTCGCCGATCCTGAAGGCCTGCCGCGCCGCTGGGCCGATCCGGCCTATATGCTGACGCGTGCCCGCATCATCACCCACTATTTTACCAATGGCGCCTGGCTGGAGGACGGCCAGCTTTTGAACAACGTTGAACGGCTGACAGGCATTCCAGCGATCCTGCTGCAGGGACGGTTCGATATCGAGGCCCCGCTGGTGACCGCCTGGGAACTGGCCCGCGCCTGGCCGCAAAGCGAGCTGCAGATTCTTCCGCATGCTGCCCATTCCACCGCAAATCCCGCGATGAGCGCCGCGATCGTCGCCGCCACCGATCGATTTCGCCATCTCCATCAAAAATAATTTTTCCGCCGGAATCTGAAATCCGAGCGACAGTCTGCTTTCGAGCGGGTCGAATCGGCCGATTCCGCCGGCATTGCCGACCGGCTGCGCGCCGCAGGACCGCAATCTGCCTTTACCCGGCTCAACGAAAATCCTTAACGCCAGGACGGCAATGCAAGCTTTTCGCGGGTGAAAAGCCTTGTTGCAGGAATTATAATTTTAATCGATTTCGAGACAAATGCGCGTCGAATTTTAGGCGCATTCGAGATTGTTTTTAGTCAAGTTTTCTTGGCATTTGAATCAACTAAGCATTTAATTCTATTACGCAATTTTCCGTGAGATAAAAACGTCCGTGTCATTGTCGCCTCAACTTACGGGGAGACGGCAATGACAACTGCAAACATCCTGAAAGGCGGTCTTCTGGCCGGTGCCCTCATGATGGCAATGGCGGGTTCGGGACAGGCGATGCCCGCCAGCATGGCCCTGGCGGGCAATGCCAGCCCGCCGATCGGGCACTATGAATTCTGCAAGGCGAATCCGACGGAATGTGCCTTTGCCGGCGGCGATGCCGGGCCGACCATCCTCACCGAGGATCGCTGGAAAGAAATTCTCAAGGTCAATTACACCGTCAATTCGACGATCCAGCCGGAGACGGATGAACAGATTTACGGCGTCGAAGAACGCTGGGCCTATCCGACAACTGTCGGCGACTGTGAGGATTATGCCCTGCTGAAGCGCAAGATGCTGATCGAAGACGGCTTCTCGCCATCCGACACGCTGATCACCGTCGTGCTGCAGCCGAACGGCGAAGGCCATGCCGTGCTGACGGTCCGCACCGATCACGGCGACTTCATCCTCGACAACATGCGCAACAAGGTGCTGCTGTGGTCGGATACCGAATACACCTACCTGAAGCGCCAGTCCGCCGACGATCCGGCCCGCTGGTCGAAGCTCCAGGACGGCCGCACTGTCGCGGTTGGTAGCGTCAAGTAAGAATAGTCTGCGCCCGGTCAGTCCCCGCATCCCGTCCCGACCGGCGCCCAAGAGCCGTTCCCGCTGTCCCGGGAACGGCTCGCTCTTTTTTGGGACAGGCATTCGTCCCCAGGCGACCCACACCCCTGAAATCTTAGCGAATTATTAACCGTGCCAGTCCGATCATGCCGATCAGACTCATCATCGGCACCGGCGGCTCATGTTCCTCCTGCGGCGGACCGAAACACGAAGAACCGCCATGAGCCATGCCGCGCGCAGCGCACCCGACGAGCAGCCGCTTTTTTCCATGGGCTTTCTGCTCCGCACGATGGCGGTGATTGCCGTCCTGGCGGTCCTGACGGTTGCCATCAGCATCGGCGGCCGTTGGTTCGGCCGGCATATCTCGCTTGCCGGCAACACCGACAGTACGGTCGAGATCACGCTGGCCATCGGCCGCGATACCGTGAAATTCCCCGAGAATGCCATCCGCTTCCCGAGTCAAAGGCATGACGGTGCGGCCGAGCGTGTCGATCTCTATCTCGCCTGGCCTGATATGCAGGGCTACGGCAAGGAAAACCACCTTCGATTCGACGATGTCGCCCAATCCTCCGGCCTGATCTTCCTGCAGATTACCCAGAGCACAATGTCGCGCGACATGTCCGGGCGGCTGGAGCCGATCTATTCGCATCTGCTCGAAGGACCGGCCGCACCCTTCCGCGACGGCCTGACGCTGCACCGTCTTCGCGCCGACGCCGGTTACGGCGACGAGGTGCTGCTGACGGCGCCCGTCAAGGGCGGGCCGGATTACGTCGTGCGCTGCCTGTTGCCTTCCGTCCCCGACAAGGCTTCGAGCGGGGATTGTCAGCGCGATATCAAGGTTGGCAGGGATCTCAGCGTTCTCTACCGCTTCTCAAGCAGCCATCTCGACGACTGGGACCATATTGATGCCGCTATCCGCACCTTTGTGGACGCGCGTCTTGTGAACCGTTCTGCGACAAGTCCCTAAAATGCTCCCCGGACAGCGAAATAAACGATTCATCATAAACGGATTGGTAACGCCCAATCGGTAGATTTTGAAGACGGGCTGTACGGTGGGAGGTGTGCGGTTCCTGCCGATAGTTGAAGTGCCAAATATCTGAAATGCAAGCGAAGAGTGGAATAGTGTCAAGGTCAGTCTCCCCCGTACCATCGTCCCGATCCGGCAGCTTTTTCGCCAAGCTGCTGGCGATCCTTTCGGTGGCCGTCACGATCGTCCTGGTCGATTCGGTAAGCGCCGAAGCTGAGGCGGCGAATTCGAAGTATGCAGGCATCGTCGTCGACGCCAAGACCGGTAACGTTCTCTACAGCGAGAATGCCGATCGGCTGCAATACCCCGCCTCCCTGACCAAGATGATGACCATCTACATGACCTTCGAGGCGCTGGAGCAGGGTCGTATCCGTCTCGATACGCCGGTTCCCTTCTCCGCTCATGCGGCAGCCCAGGCGCCGACCAAGCTCGGTGTTCGCGCCGGCGGCACGATCACCGTCGAGCAAGGCATTCTCGGCCTCGTCACCCTGTCGGCCAATGATGCCGCAACGGCGCTCGGCGAAATGCTCGGCGGCGGCAGCGAGGATCGTTTCGCCCAGTTGATGACCGCCAAGGCGCATGCGCTCGGCATGACACGCACCACCTATCGCAATGCCAACGGCCTGCCGAATACCGCGCAGATGACGACGGCGCGCGACCAGGCCCGCCTCGGCATCGCCCTTCGGCAGCATTTCCCGCAATATTACGGCTATTTCTCCACCCGCGCCTTCAAGTTCGGCAGCCGCACGATCCGCAGCCACAACCGCCTTGTCGGCTCCGTGCGTGGCGTCGACGGCATCAAAACCGGTTATACCCGCGCTGCCGGCTTCAATCTGGTCAGTTCGGTGCAGGTCGACGGCAAGTCGATCGTCGGTGTCGTGCTCGGCGGCGCTTCGACGCCTGCCCGCGATACCCAGATGCGCAATCTGATCGCCACCTACCTGCCGAAGGCATCGAGCCGCGGCGGGTCGTCGGCCCTGATCGCAGAGGCGGCCCCTGCCCCGGCGATGATTGAGACACCTGCTCCGGTCATGCCACAGAAGGTCCAGCAGAAGGCCCAGCCGCAAATGGCCAAGGTGATCACCGCAGCGCAGCCGCCGGTTTCGGCCGCTGCCGCCGATCTCAGCCTGCCGCACAAGGGCCCGCTGCCGGATGCCCGTTATCAGGTCGCCGAGACCGAGGTCGCTTATGTCGAGACGGCTCAGGCGAAATCCGACAACCCGCTGGTAGCCCAGCCAATGCCGGCGCCGACCAAGGTCAAGACCACGACCATCAAGCAGCAAGCATCGCTCGCCGTGCCGAAACCGGCACCCGCTGCCTTGCCGCAGGAACGGGACGATACGGCGGTCGATAACGTCACCACCGCTTCGACCACGCCGACCTCGACCAGTGCCGCTTCAACCGACAATGGCCCGGCCGGCTGGGTCGTGCAGGTCGGCGTCTCGCCGAGCCGGCAGATGGCCATGGATCTCCTGGAAAGCGCCAAGAGCAAGGGCGGCAAGGCGCTGGCCTCGGCAAAGCCTTTCGCCGTCGCCTATGCCGCCGGCGGTGACCAGCTTTACCGCGCCCGCTTCGGCGGTTTCGATGACCAGCGCGATGCGGTCAATGCCTGCAAGGCCTTGAAGAAGGCCGGAATCAAGTGCTGGGCGGCTGCCCAATGAGCTATTCGATGCTGCCGGCAAGATGGCCGGCGGCATCGGTAATGGCCGGAATCGGTGTTTGCGTTTCCGGCCACCGTTCTTGAACTCGATCAGTGTTGCGTACGGGGAAAACAATGGCAATCAATGAGAATGTTCCGGGAATGCCTTCAGACCGCCGCATGCCGGCCAAGGGGCGCTCATCGCTGCATCCGTTGCACGAGGCTGCGTTGCGGCTGGCCGAAATGGGCCTGCAGCGTCCGAAGGCGAAGTCTCCAAAGACCCGCGATCTCATCAATCTGCTGCTTAGCCATGGTGCCCGCGCCTGGCGCTATTCCCAGCCCGAGGCCCGCATCCATCTGCATGTGACCTCGCAGGACGGCAGTGTGCCGGTGCAACTGCGCCTGCGTTGAAGCTTGGTAGTGTAGCCCAGAACCAGGACGCGTTTTTGGGCGACAGACGTTAGAGCAGACCAAGTTCCGTCAGCTCGCGGCGCAGGTCCGCGGGCATTTCGACAATGCCTGCCCCAAGGCTCATCAGGTCGCGCGGCACGTCATCCTCAGTGTAATAACGCCAGCCCTGGAAGGGACGCTTCGGCTGCACGGCCGTCTCGATGACCTCCGGGCCCAGCATCAGGCGGCAACGCGAAATACCCTCGCCGTCAGTGAAGGTCTCGATGTCGAGCAGCCTCTGCCGCGCCTGCACCTGGCCTTTGATCACCCAATAGAGCGAGCCGCCGTCAAGCAGCTCGTCCATGCGTTTCGGCGCCATGCGCGTCGTGTGCACCGAATGCGGCTCGAGCCCGGCGGCGATGGCGCGCAGCGAGCGTTCCGCCACCCATTCGCGCAGATCGTCTATCGAGTCGGCGCCGACGCAGAGTTTGATGAGATGCAATGCCATGCCGCCGTTGAAATCCTTTTGGCAGCGGGCGTCAAGCAAGAAGCATCACGCGTCCACAAACTCAGCACTCGACCACGTTGACGGCAAGGCCGCCGGTCGAGGTTTCCTTGTACTTCTCGCTCATGTCGTGGCCGGTCTGGCGCATTGTCTCGATACAGGCATCGAGCGGCACGAAGTGCTGGCCGTCGCCCTTGACAGCGAGTGACGCTGCGGTCACCGCCTTGACGGCCCCGAGTGCGTTGCGCTCGATGCAGGGAACCTGCACCAGGCCCGCAACCGGATCGCAGGTCATGCCAAGATGATGTTCGAGGGCGATCTCGGCGGCGTTCTCGATCTGCTCGGGCGTGCCGCCCATGACGGCGGCAAGGCCTGCGGCCGCCATTGCCGCTGCCGAGCCGACTTCGCCCTGACAGCCGACCTCGGCGCCCGAGATCGAGGCATTGTGCTTGATGATGCCGCCGATGGCCGCAGCCGTCAGCAGGTAATCGCGGATGCCGTTCTGATCCCAGTCCTCGTGGAAGTGCTCGTAGTAGCGGATCGTCGCCGGGATGACGCCGGCCGCACCATTGGTCGGCGCCGTGACGACGCGCCCGCCGGCGGCATTCTCCTCGTTGACGGCCATCGCATAGACGCTCAGCCAGTCGTTGGCGAGCAGCGGGTTGACGCGGTTGCTGCGCCACTCCTCCTCCAGCTTGTCGTGAATCCTGCGGGCACGGCGCTTGACGTTGAGGCCGCCCGGCATGATGCCATCGACCTTGAGGCCGCGCTCGATACAGGAGCGCATCGCCTCCCAGATGCGGTCGAGCCCCTGATCGAGCTCTTCCTGGCTGCGCTGGCTCTCCTCGTTTGCCCGCTTCATCTGGGCGATCGACAGCCCTGAGCGCTCCGCCATCTCGAGCATCTGTTTTGCGGTGGCGAAGGGATAGGGCACGCGCGTGCCGCCGGCCGCGTTCTTTTTCGCCCGCATCTGCTCCAACTCGGTGTCGGTGACGACGAAGCCGCCGCCGACCGAATAATAGATACGCTTGACGAGTAGCCGGCCGTCCCTGTCATAGGCGGAAAAGACCATGCCGTTGGCATGACCGGGCAGCGGCTGTTTCTTGTCGAAGATCAGGTCTGTCTTCGGCTGGAACTGATAGGCGGGATGCCCCTCCGGCGTGATGCGGCCGGTGCGCTCCACCGTGTCGACGATGCCGTCCATTTTGTCGGGATCGACACTGTCGGGCGCCTCGCCCATCAGGCCGAGAATGACCGCCCTGCCGGTGCCGTGGCCGATGCCGGTATGGGCAAGCGAGCCGTGCAGGCTGACCTTGATCGCGACGACCTGGGCGCCTGAGGATGGGCGCGGCCATTCGTCAGACAGGATCAGGTCGAGAAACCGGTTGGCCGCCGACATCGGACCCATCGTGTGCGAGCTCGACGGCCCGACACCGATCTTGAAGACATCGAATACCGAGAGAAACATGGATGCGCCTTCTGATTACGAGGATGCAAGCTTAAGCGATGCCGGTTTTCAATCCGTGCGGCACACCGACATCGCATGGAGCCGGTGCGACATTGCGGCTGAACACTAAAACGATGAGGCCCGCCTTACCAGTCATTGCAGCATTTCGATGCATATGTAAGGTGGCCGCACTTCATGCGGAGACTGAATCACTGATGACGACGGCGGACTATATCGCTCTGGCCTTCTTTGCCTGTGTCTGGATGGGCTATTCCTGGCTGCTGCATGGCCGCACCTTCTTCGGACGCACCAGCCTCACCCATGCGATGATCGAACGGCGGCGGGAATGGATCTATAACTCGCTGCGCCGCGACCTGAAGATGATCGACACGCAGATCATGGCAGGCCTGCAGAACGGCACCGCCTTCTTCGCTTCGACCTCGATCTTCGCATTGGGCAGTTGCTTTGCGCTGCTCGGGGCGACGGAGAAGGTCGACGCCGTCTTCGCCGACCTGCCCTTCGTCTTGCATGGCGGCCATGCCGTTTTCGAGATGAAGGTCGGCGGGCTGGCAGTGCTGTTCGGCTACGCCTTCTTCAAGTTCGGCTGGTCCTATCGGTTGTTCAACTACTGCACCATTCTGTTCGGCTCGATCCCGATGCTGCGCGATACCGAACGCGACGTCATCGCCGCCGAGCGGGCCGCCGAACGCGTCATCCGCATGAATGTCATTGCCGGCAGCAATTTCAACGAAGGCCTCAGGGCGATCTTCCTGTCGATCGGTTATCTCGGCTGGTTCATCAACCCTTATGTCTTCATGCTGACGACGGCGATCGTCATCTTCGTTCTGACACGGCGGCAATTCTTTTCGCAGGCGCGGTTGGCGATCATGGATGCCGGCCCGCCGTCGAATTTCCACCTTTCCGCGTTTGGCCGCGACATGCCGTCGAGCGACGGACGTGATTTGCCCGAGGGACTTTAATGACATTGCCGGCAACGCAAGCCGATGCGGCGGTAAAGCCGCCGCGCATCGGCCTATTGGACACGGCGCGCGGTCTCGCGCTGATCGCCATGGCGAGCTATCATTTCAGCTGGGATATGGAGTTCATGGGCTATCTCGCGCCGGGCACGGCCGAGACAGGCTGGCTGAAGATCTATGCCCGGGCGATCGCCACGACGTTTATCTTCATCGTCGGCATCAGCCTGGTGCTCTCGAGCAAACCCGAGGTCCGCTGGCCCGCCTTCTGGAAGCGTTTCGGCATGATTGCCGCGGGAGCCGCCGTCATCTCGACCGCCACGCGCATCGCGATGCCGAACGAGTGGATCTATTTCGGCATCTTGCACTGCATCGCGGTGCTGACGCTGATCGGCATCGTCTTTATCAGATTGCCGCTCGCCGTCACGCTCGTCGCGACGGTGGCGCTCATTGCTGCCTGGCTTACCGATAATTTCGGCACACCCGGCCTGCTTCGCTCATCCTTCTTCGATCCCAGATATCTCGCCTGGATCGGCCTTGCGGTGATGCCGGAACGGTCCAACGACTATGTGCCGCTGTTTCCCTGGGCAACGCCCTTTCTTGCTGGATTGAGTTTCGCCTCGATCGGCATCAGAACCAGACTGCTGCATCGGCTTGCCGCCATCGGCACCGGTTCATGGTGGCCGGCAAGGCTTGGCCGCCACAGCCTTGCTTTCTACCTCATTCACCAGCCGGTGTTGATCGCCATCGCCTACGGGCTTTCCCTCGTCGTCCCGCCGCAGGCGCCGGATCCGGTCGCGACTTACCTAAAGCAATGCAACGCCTCTTGCGTCATGCAGCAGGGTGAAGCGCTCTGCCACAGCTTTTGCCAATGCACGCTGGAGAAATTGCAGGCTCAAGCCCTGTTCACGCCGCTGCAGGCGGGCGCGATCGATATACAGAATGACGAGCGGGTGCAGACCATCGCCGCCGAATGCAGCGCCGAAGCGGAATAAGTCTCGTTCCGCTCAGGTGGTGACGCCGATCTCGGCGAGGCGACCGAGGCAGGCCTCTTCGATATTGTCGAGTTCCACCAGCGTGTCGTCGATATCCTTGCGCTTCTGGCGCAGATCGTCACGCTTCTCGTCGACGCGTTTCATCAGCAGCTTCAATTGACCGAGCTCGCCCGGCGGCTCCTTGTAGACCTGGATGATCTCGCGGATCTCTGCGATGGTGAACCCGATGCGCCGGCCGCGCAGAATTTCGCCGATGAGCCGTCGGTCGGCCTGGCGAAAGAGACGGGTGCGCCCTCGCCGCTCCGGATGAATCAGTCCCTCGTCTTCGTAGAAGCGAAGCGTGCGCGTCGAGACCCCGAATTCGCGCGTCAGCTCCGTTATGCTATAATATTTGTTCACCAGCATGGGTTCCCCGTCATGAACCGGCAATAATATTGACTTTTACGTAATAGTCAATTTCATCAGACCGTTCAGATGCCGAACCACCAAGTGGCGATGCCGAGAAAGGCGAAGAAGCCGGTACAGTCGGTCACCGTCGTCACGAAGACCGACGACGCGATCGCCGGGTCGGCCCCCACCTTATCGAGCAGCAACGGCAGCAGAATACCGGCAAGCGCCGCCGCCATCAGATTGATGATCATCGCCGCCGCGATCACCCCGCCGAGCTGATAGTCGTGGAACCAGGTGCCGGCGATCATGCCCATGATCGTCGCGAAGACGATGCCGTTGAGGATGCCGACGCCGGCCTCCCTGCGGATGATGCGGCCGGCATTGTAGATGTCGAGATCGCGGGTGGCGAGCGCGCGCACCGTCACCGTCATCGTCTGCGTGCCGGCATTGCCGCCCATCGAGGCGACGATCGGCATCAGCACCGCAAGTGCGATCATCTTCTCGATCGAGGCGTCGAACAGGCCGATGACGCTGGCCGACAGCATTGCCGTGCCGAGGTTGATCAAGAGCCACAGAAAACGCGAACGCGCCGTCGAAAGCACATTGTCCGACAGCTCTTCGTCGCCGACGCCGCCAAGGCGCTTGATGTCCTCGTCCGCCTCCTCGTGGATGACGTCGACGACGTCGTCGATGGTCAGCACGCCGACCAGCCGGCCGTTCTCGTCGACGACGGCGGCCGACAGAAGGTCATACTGTTCGAACAGCTGGGCGGCCTCCTCCTGGTCCGTCTCGGCCGGAACCGGATGGTTGGTCTCGCGCATGATCTGCTCGATCTTCGTCTGCCGCTTGGTACGCAGGATCTGGTCGAGAGCGACGGCGCCGAGCAGCTTGAAGGTCGGATCGATGACGAAGATCTGCGAGAAGGAATAGGGAAGATCCTCTTCGTCGCGCATGTAGTCGATCGTCTGGCCGACCGTCCAGAACGGCGGCACAGCGACGAATTCCGTCTGCATGCGGCGCCCGGCCGAGCTTTCGGGATAGTCGAGCGCCCGACGCAGCCTGACCCGCTCGGTAAACGGCAGCTGAGCGAGGATCTCTTCCCGGTCTTCCTTGTCGAGATCTTCGAGAATGTAGACGGCATCGTCCGAATCGAGATCGCCGATCGCGGCGGCGATCTGCTCGTTCGGCATCTGGTCGACGATCTCGCGGCGGATCGCCTCGTCGACCTCGGTCAACGCAGTCATGTCGAAATCGTCGCCAAGCAGGCGCACCAGCGCCAGGCGCTGATCCGGCTGGATCGCTTCCAGCAGGTCGCCTATCTCAGATTCATGCAGGCGGGCAACATTCTGGCGCAGGAACAACGTGTCGCGGTCGGCGATCGCGGCGCCGACCAGCGCCAGGAAATCGCTGCGGACATTGCCGTCCTCGTCGTAGATATCGGCTTCCTCGTCCTCGGGACGCCTGCGGATGCGGTCTTCCCCATCGGTCGTCGTCATCTGCCGCCCTCGCATCTGGTTCGAATTTCAACGACTACAGCGCCACATTCGCAAATGTCGGCCGAAAACACATTGTCAACAATCAGATAAGCCAGTCCCGCGCGCGGCTTCCGCGGTGGGATTCATGGCTTCTGCTAGCCCAAAGCATCCCTGCCGTAAAGCCGCAAACCTGCCTCTTGATGACAATGCCCACGGCCGGCGATAGTTTCGCCACCTGTCCAAACCCCGGCCAAGCCCCATCCAAGTAAAGAAAGCCTGCCCCATGCCCCTCCGTCCGATTCTGCGCTATCAGCATCCTGGTCTGAAGACCGTCTGCGCGCCGGTGACAGCCTTCGATTCGTCGCTCGCCGCGCTTGTCGACGACTTGGTGGCGACGATGCGGGCGGCGCCCGGCGTCGGCATCACCGCCGCCCATATCGGCGTCTTCAGCCGTGTTACTGTGCTGGAGCTCGACAAGACGGACGGCGTGCGGCTCTACATCAACCCGGAGATCACCTGGTTCTCGAAGGAGACGATGCGCCATGCAGAAGGCAGCGTCTCCATGCCCGGCGCCACTGAAGAGGTCACACGCCCGCGCGCGATCCGCTTCCGTTACCAGAATGCCGAGGGCATCGTGCACGAGGAAGCAGCCGAAGATTTCCACGCCATCTGCATCCAGCACGAGGTCGACCAGCTCGACGGCATTTTCTGGCTGCAGCGCCTCTCGCGGCTGAAACGCGACCGTCTCGTGAAAAAATGGGAGAAGGCACCAATCTGACAATCAAGCCTGACAATCAAGCCTGACAAATCGCCACCTGCACCGAACCATTCGCCACTGCCGGCGTTTCCCGCAGAGAAACCCCCTCAGCGAAAAAGGAGCGACTGCAATGGCAAGGATCGGTGACAAGACCCAGTTTTCCCGGGAGAAGCCTGAGCTTTCCCGGGAGGAAGATTATCGCGACCTCGAGGAACGCAATCTCGACGACGGTTGGCCCTATGCCGACGCCACCGGCGCCGACCCGGCCAACCGCCCCTATGGCGAGACCGCGGCAAATTTCGACAGCGATCCCAACAAAGGCTTCCGGATCGACGGCACGGATGCAGACGGCAACGAGAACCGCTTGAAGGATTCGCTCCGCGCCGATACCATCGACCGCGATGAAAGCGACGACCTCGAAGCACGGGTGAACGACAATCTCGAAAATATTCCCGAGGTCGACATCAATAGCATTGAGGTTCATGCCGACGGACACGTCGTCACCCTGGAAGGTTCGGTGGAAACGATCGGCATCGCCCGTAAGGTCGAGCTCGGTGCGCTTTCGGTCGACGGTGTCCACCATGTCCGCAACAAATTGCAGCTGACCGGTGTCGACGCGCATATCCCGAACGAGGACTAATCGCGCACCAAGATACGGAAGTCATGCGGGAGGCATCGATGCCTCCCGGCCGCCCCTGTCAAAATTTCAGTCGGCCAACATTACCAAAAGTTAACAATTTCAGATTGCATCGCAATTTAGACCTTTTGCTTAGGCGGCTTGTGTAACAAGAACGTCAATTTCATTGACAACACTGTGATTTCATTTGGACAAAAGGTCGCGGCCACGCCGTCAATTTATCACAAAATTGCCTGAATTGGGGCGCGAACTCGCAGCTGCCGAGGGTTAGTTTATGTTGTGAAATTCAACAGCAGATTGAGGAGATAGACCCATGCGCATCAAATTTGCCCTTGCCGCGTCACTGTTCGCCGTCAGCCTTGCAGGCGCTGCCTTCGCCCAGCCGACATATTCCGACGACTATACCAACGATAGCGACGGTTTTTCACAGAGCCCGATGTCGAAGCCGGCCCCCGTTCACTACACCAACCGCAAGGCCGCGGCCTATTCCAGCGATTATACCAATGATAGCGACGGCTTCGCCCCGAGCGCGATGGCGGCCCCTGCCGTCGACAAGACCGCAACGGCGAGCATCAACGCCCTGCCCCCATGCCACAGCATGATTGGCCCGAGCGGCTCCCACACCAAGGGTGCCGACAGCGGCGCCTCTCGCACCGACGCATGCCGCGCGACGCATTGATCCAAACAAAAGAAAGGGCCGGAATCCGGCCCTTCTCTTTTTCATTTCGCTCTCTGTCGTCTTAGAACACGAATGGAACCAGCCGATAGCGGGTCGTGGCCATGAAGGCCGTATAAGCAGGATCCTGCTGGAGCAGACGCTCCTCCGCCAAGAGGCGGAAACATTGTGCGGCAAGCGCCGTTGCATAGATGGCAAAATTCCAAAGGCTCGGATGAGCCATGAAGAATCCGATATGTGCCATCAGATAACCCGCATACATCGGATGACGGACAAACTTGTAGGGTCCGCCAATCTTAATACCGCGATTGGCCGGCAGCAGGCCGAAGCTTCGCCGCAATGACAGCTTTGCCGATATCTGCAGCACGAAACCGAGTGCCAACACCGTGCCGCAGAGTGCGAGCGGCGCAAGCGGCTCTGTCGCGGAGGGTGAGGCGAGCAGCGGGAAGAGCGTGCCGATGGCGGTGACCATCCAGTCAAACAGGCGCAGCGACGCATTTCTCGTCGGCCGGCGCGTCAGGATAAGGAAGGTGGCGGCCGCCTCGGAGACCAGCAGCAGGCCGTCAATAATCGCCCTGTTGTCCTGCATCTGCGGCAGCATTCGCATGACGATCGCAGCGAAGAAATAGCCGATGAGGACTTTCTCGAGAATGTCGAGAACGAAATACACGTCGAAGAATGACCAGCTTGCCACTGCCTGTTTTTTCATTATTTGCAAAGACTTCCGCATCACGAGATTATGGTGTCATATACATGCGGCAGCGCTAATAATAAGTTAAAGCTTTCGTTGCGGACGTTCTTACCTTGCCGATCCTCACTGCAGAATCTAGCGGCGGTGAAAGGCACCAAATTGCCGTCGAGAAAGGTCAGTTTTCGCTCGTCGTTTCGCCGAAAACCGCCTCGAAGGCGGTGCGCAGCCGGATATCGACATCAGCCATCATCACCAGCAAGCCAAGATCGACGAGGCTGGTGACGCCATAGGCTGAAATCCCGCAGGGCACGATGCCGCCGAAATGATCGAGATCGGGATCGACGTTGAGCGACAGTCCGTGGAAAGTCACCCATTTCCGCAGCCTTATGCCGAGGGCGGCGATCTTGTCCTCTGCCATTGTCCCATCGGGAAGCAATGGCTTTTGCGGCCGGCGCACCCAGACGCCGACGCGATCTTCACGTCGCTCGCCGCGCACATTCATCATGTCGAGCGTGCGGATGACGACATCTTCAAGCGCGGTGACGAAGGCGCGCACGTCCTGGCGTCTGCGCTTCAGGTCGAGCATCACATAGGCGACGCGCTGGCCAGGCCCATGATAGGTATATTCACCGCCTCGCCCCGTCGCAAAAACCGGAAAACGGTCTGGCTGGACGAGATCCCTGGCATTGGCGCTGGTGCCGGCGGTATAGAGCGGCGGATGTTCGACGAGCCAGACGAGTTCGTCGCCGCCATCTGATATCGCCGCCACCTCGCGCTCCATTGTCTCCACAGCCTCCGCATAGGGAACGAGGCCATCGGCGATGCGCCAACGCACCGGGCGGGTGCCGAGATTCGGGAGCATGGAGAATTCGAGATCGGTGCGAAGCATGGCCATTCCTTGCCGCTGTCCCCGAAATGCCTGAAAAAAGGGGGCGGCAGGACAGCTATATGGACCCGTTTCGGGGGCAATTCAAATGCTGTGACCGCTTTTGAAAAAAACTGTCATATCGCCCTTGTGCACCCCAAATGCTTTTGCTACATGCTGCCCCGCCGACGCAAATCGGCACCTACCACGATGCGGTCGTGGCGGAATTGGTAGACGCGCAGCGTTGAGGTCGCTGTGGGGCAACCCGTGGAAGTTCGAGTCTTCTCGACCGCACCATTTCCCTTCTGGGAATCGCTTTCTAAGCGACGATTTGGATTTCACCTCGAAGCTATTTGCGGTTGCTCTGCTTGATCGATCGGCCTTCTCATGGTTGATGGCGTCATCCCTGCCAAGAACCGGCCACCATGACAGAGCATCCAGCCCATCAAAATTCCCTGCCGGGCATGGCGATCATGTCCGGCGCCATGCTGATCCTGCCGATCATGGATGCGATCGCCAAATACATGGCGACCTTCGAGGCGATGTCGCCGGGCCAGGTGACCTTCTACCGATTCTTTTTCCAGATCGCCTGCACCCTGCCGATTCTCTTTGCCCTTTTCGGGCTGAAGGCGCTTTCGGCAAAACGGCCATGGATGAACCTGCTGCGCGGCGTGCTGCACGGTGGCGCGAGCCTGCTTTTCTTCGTCGCCGTCAAATACATGCCGCTTGCCGACGTTTTCGCCATTTATTTCGTCGAACCCTTCATGCTGACGGCCATGTCGGCGCTGTTCCTCGGGGAGAAGGTCGGCTGGCGGCGCTGGATGGCAATCGTCGTCGGTTTCGGCGGCGCGATGATCGTCATTCAGCCGAGTTACGAGATTTTCGGCCTGAAGGCGCTGCTGCCGGTCGCCTGCGCTTTTCTGTTCTCGCTCTATCTGTTCCTCAACCGCGCCATCGGTGACGCCGATTCGCCGCTGACCATGCAGACGATGGCCGGCATCGGCGGAACGGTCTTCATGGCGGCGGCCCTTCTCGTCGGAAGCAGTTCCGGCAATGCCGATTTTGCCGTCTCTCTGCCCGCCTCAGGTCTCGGTCTTGTCCTGCTTCTCGTCCTCGGCTCGATTTCGGGATATGCGCATATGCTCATCGTCCGGGCTTTCCGCCTCGCACCACTGTCGCTGCTTGCACCGTTCCAATACTTCGAGATCATCTCGGCGACCGTTCTCGGCTACGCGCTGTTTAATGATTTCCCCAGCTTTTCCAAATGGATCGGCATCTTCATCATCGTCGCATCAGGTCTCTTCATCATCTGGCGCGAGCGGCTGCAGGCGCAATCGTTAAAATCTTCCTCACCCCGGGAATGTCGGGTTAACTCCTCTTCTTGAGGGATCGTCAATTCGCAGGCGCTAAAACTGTCTCCGGCTTCATGATGAAGCCTGGAGCTAAAACATGAGCGAATTTCGTCTCGCTTTTCCGGCCTGTGTGGTGGCCGGCAAGCATCGGCTGACGGCCGAAGATATAATGCTATTGCGCAAACATGCTTTTCCGGAGGGTATCCGGACATCCGACGATGTCGTGGCGATGTTGGCGCTCAACAATTCCTGCCCTGAGAAATGCGCTGCCTGGAACGCTTTCTTCGTCGAGCAGTTCGCCGGTTTCATCGTCCATTACACCTATCCGCAAGGCTCGCTTGATGAAATCAACGTCGCCTGGATCATGCGCATGTTCACGACCGCCGGTGTCGTCAACTCGGCGCTGGAACTCGAGCTCATTCTCCACGTCATGGAGATTTCGACCGTTGTCCCGGGTGAATTGAGAGCGCTCGCCCTCGACCAGCTCCGTGTGGCGATCACCGACAATATCGGTGGCTACAAGCTGTCGCGTGCCGTCGATCGCCGGGGCATTACCCGCCAGGACGTCGATTTTGCCATGCGCATCTTCAGAAGCGTCGCCGAAGGTGGTGTCATTCCCGTCTCGTCGGTCGAATACGGCGTGCTCCAGCAGATCGAGCAAGCGACGCTGCCCGGCGCCAATCATCCGCACTGGGCCGGCATCATGGCCGCCGTCCAGTTGCGCGACTATGCCGAACCGCGGCGCAGCCGCTGGCTGCGTATCGTCGATGAGGAACCCGTCTCGCAGGCAGCTGTCGCCTGACGCTGCTCAAGCCTGATTGTGCGTTCCGGTGTTTTATGCGTAAAACTCCGGAACGCATTTCTGGGTGGAGTCTCGATGTTCAAGAAAATCCTGATCGCGAATCGCGGCGAAATCGCCTGCCGCGTGATCAAGACCGCGCGCCGCATGGGTATTTTGACCGTTGCGGTCTATTCGGATGCGGATCGGGACGCTCTGCATGTCGAGATGGCCGACGAGGCCGTTCATATCGGCCCGGCCGCAGCCTCTGAGAGCTACCTGGTTGCTGAAAAGATCGTCGCCGCCTGCAAGGCAACCGGCGCCGAGGCGGTGCATCCGGGCTACGGCTTCCTGTCTGAGCGCGCCTCCTTCTGCGCTGAGCTGGAAAAGCAGGGCATCGTCTTCATCGGCCCGAAGCCGAAGGCCATCATGGCGATGGGCGACAAGATCGAATCGAAGAAATTCGCCAATGCCGCCGGCGTGTCCACCGTGCCCGGCCATCTCAGCGTTATCGAGGATGCCGCCCAAGCGGAAGTGATATCAGGCGGGATCGGTTATCCCGTCATGATCAAGGCATCGGCCGGCGGCGGCGGCAAGGGCATGCGCATTGCCTGGAATGATGGCGAGGTGCGCGACGGCTTCGAGCGCGCCCGCTCGGAGGCGAAGAGCTCCTTCGGCGACAACCGCGTCTTCATCGAGAAATACATCGTCGAGCCGCGCCATATCGAGATCCAGGTGCTGGCCGATGCGCATGGCAACGTCGTCTATCTCGGCGAGCGCGAATGCTCGATCCAGCGGCGGAACCAGAAAGTGGCAGAAGAGGCGCCCTCGCCCTTCCTCGACGAAAAAACCCGCAAGGCGATGGGCGAACAATCGGTGGCGCTGGCGAGAGCGGTCGATTACCAGAGCGCCGGCACCGTCGAATTCATCGTCGACCGCGACCGCAATTTCTATTTCCTCGAAATGAACACCCGTCTGCAAGTCGAACATCCCGTGACCGAACTCGTCACCGGCATCGATCTCGTCGAACAGATGATCCGTGTCGCAGCGGGGGAGCCACTTCCCCTCACCCAGGAAGACATCAGGCTCGACGGCTGGGCGATCGAAAGCCGGCTCTATGCCGAAGACCCCTACCGCAACTTCCTGCCGTCGATCGGCCGCCTGACGCGCTACCGCCCACCGGCCGAAGGCCGGACCGGCAATGTCGTCGTCCGCAACGATACCGGTGTCTTCGAAGGAGCCGAGATCTCGATGTATTACGATCCGATGATCGCCAAGCTCTGCACCTGGGCACCGACGCGGGTCGAAGCGATCGAGGCCATGGGCCGGGCGCTCGACGGTTTCGTCGTCGATGGCATCGAGCACAATGTCCCCTTCCTGGCGGCGCTGATGAAACATCCGCGCTGGCGCGAGGGCCGGCTGTCTACCGGCTTTATCGCCGAGGAATATCCCGACGGTTTCGCGCCGATGAAACCGGACCGCAAGGAAGAGGCCACGCTTGCCGCCATAGCCCTTTCCGCCGGCCTGATCGAGACGAACCGGCGCGAGCATTTCGCCGATCGCCTGCGCGCCGCATCGGGCGCGCTGCGCGAGCACTGGGTGGTCAAGATCGGTGACAACTACGTCGCTGCAAGATTGCTCGATGGCCTCGTCACCATCCCTTTCGATATGGACATGGCGGTCGAGGGGGCGATTGACGGCGAGAGCATCAGCGTTGTCACCGACTGGAGACCGGGCGATCCCGTCTGGAGCGGCAAGGTCGGCGGCCGCGATATCACCGCGCAGATCCGCCCGCTCCTCAACGGGTTGCGCATCGACTGGCAGGGGCTTTCGGTGACGGCCAAAGTCTTTTCGCCGCGTCATGCCGAACTCGACAAGCTGATGCCGGTGAAGCTGCCGCCCGATACCTCCAAACTCCTGCTCTGCCCGATGCCCGGCCTCGTCGTCGCCATCGCGGTTGCCGAGGGCCAGGAGGTCAAGGCCGGGGAGACGCTTGCGATCGTCGAGGCGATGAAGATGGAAAACGTGCTGCGCGCCGACCGCGATCTCGTCATTTCGAAGATCAATGCCGCCGCCGGCGAAAGCCTGGCCGTCGATGCCGTGATCATGGAATTCGCCTGAGAGGAAAAGGCCGGCGGCCGGTTTTCGCTTGAGCGCGGCTCGCCGACCGTGCCAAGGTCGCCCCAATAAATTACCAGGGAGATTGTGAAGATGGACGTTCGCGCCGCCGTTGCCGTTCAGGCCGGAAAACCGCTGGAAGTGATGACCGTGCAGCTGGACGGCCCGAAGGCCGGCGAAGTGCTGGTCGAGGTCAAGGCGACCGGCATCTGCCACACCGACGATTTCACCCTGTCGGGCGCCGATCCGGAAGGCCTGTTCCCGGCCATCCTCGGCCATGAAGGTGCCGGCATCGTCGTCGACGTCGGCCCCGGCGTCACCTCGGTCAAGAAGGGCGACCACGTCATCCCGCTCTACACGCCGGAATGTCGCGAATGTTATTCCTGCCTGTCGCGCAAGACCAATCTCTGCACCGCGATCCGCTCGACCCAGGGCCAGGGCGTGATGCCTGACGGCACCTCGCGCTTTTCGATCGGCAAGGACAAGATCCATCACTATATGGGCTGCTCGACCTTCGCCAATTTCACCGTGCTGCCGGAGATCGCCCTTGCCAAGGTCAATCCCGACGCCCCCTTCGACAAGATCTGCTACATCGGCTGCGGGGTGACGACAGGCATCGGCGCGGTGATCAACACCGCCAAGGTCGAGATCGGCGCCACCGCCATCGTCTTCGGTCTCGGCGGCATCGGCCTCAACGTGCTGCAGGGCCTGCGGCTTGCCGGTGCCGACATGATCATCGGCGTCGACATCAACAGCGACCGCAAGGAATGGGGCGACAAGTTCGGCATGACGCATTTCGTCAATCCGAAAGAGGTCGGCGATGACATCGTGCCCTATCTGGTCAACCTGACCAAGCGCAATGGCGACCTGATCGGCGGCGCCGACTATACGTTCGACTGCACCGGCAACACCAAGGTGATGCGCCAGGCGCTCGAAGCCAGCCATCGCGGCTGGGGCAAATCGATCATCATCGGCGTTGCCGGCGCCGGCCAGGAGATCTCTACCCGCCCGTTCCAGCTGGTCACCGGCCGCAACTGGATGGGCACCGCCTTCGGCGGCGCGCGCGGGCGCACCGACGTGCCGAAGATTGTCGACTGGTACATGCAGGGCAAGATCCAGATCGACCCGATGATCACCCACACGATGCCGCTCGACGACATCAACAAAGGCTTCGAGCTGATGCATTCCGGCAAGAGCATCCGCGGCGTGGTGGTTTACTGATGGCTTCGACGACCTGCATGGCCGACATCAAGACCTTCGATGAGCTCCTCGCGCGGGAGCTCTACGACCTCTTGAAAATGCGCGTCGATGTCTTCGTCGTCGAGCAGAACTGTGCCTACCCGGAACTCGACGGCAAGGATATCGATGCCTTGCATCTAAGGCTGATGGAGAGCGGCGAACTCCTGGCTTCGGCGCGGATTCTGACACCGCACGAGCCGCATGATCCGTCAAAAATCGGCCGCGTCGTCGTCTCGCCCACCCATCGCGGCAAGCGCCTCGGCGATGCATTGATGCGCGAAGCGATCTCCGCTTGCGAGCGGCTTTATCCGGCACACCACATTGCCTTGTCGGCGCAGGCCCATTTGCGCCGCTTCTACGAATCCTTCGGCTTCATCGTGGCATCGGAGGAATATCTGGAAGACGGCATTCCCCATATCGATATGGTCCGCCAGCTGGCCATCCAGCCGGCAAGGATATTGTCATGATTTATGTCGATGCCGATGCCTGCCCGGTGAAGCCGGAAGTGCTGAAGGTCGCCGAACGCCACGGCCTCGAAGTCACCTTCGTCGCCAATTCCGGCCTACGCCCATCGCGCGATCCGATGATCCACAACGTCATCGTCTCCAACGCCTTCGACGCTGCCGACAACTGGATTGCCGAGCGCGCCGGCCCCGGTGATGTCGTCGTCACCGCCGATGTACCGCTCGCCGTGCGCTGTGTCGCCACCGGCGCCTTCGTCAGCGGCCCGACCGGGCGCGTCTTCGACGAGACCAATATCGGCATGGCGAGCGCCATGCGCGATCTCGGCGCGCATCTGCGTGAAACCGGTGAAAGCAAGGGCTACAACGCCGCCTTCAGCCCGAAGGACCGCTCGCGCTTCCTCGAAACCTTCGACCGCCTCTGCCGCCGCGCCAAGAGTTTTTCCGCGGAGGCTGGTGGGCAGCCCTGATCCCGACCGGCATGAAACGGGTGGCATAGCGGCCATGCGGATTCCTACCTTGAACGGAGCCGTTCCCTTACGCATATAGGGGTTATCGCAGACGACTGCGGCATCCTGAGGATGCAACCGTCGCGGGGACGGCCTCGCTCTTGAACAAGGAGAGTCGTATGGCCTGGTTTCTGCTTTTTCTCGCCGGTCTTTTCGAATGTGGCTGGGCGATCGGCCTTAAATATACCGATGGTTTCACACGGCCGCTGCCGACGGCGCTGACCGTCATATCCATGGTGGTCAGCATCGTGCTGCTCGGCCTGGCGGTGAAGCACCTGCCGATCGGCACCGCTTATGCGGTCTGGACCGGCATCGGCACGGTCGGCACCGTGCTCCTCGGCATCTGGCTGCTTGGCGATGAGGCAAGTGTCTCCCGTCTTGCCTGCATCGTGCTGATCGTCGGCGGCATCGCCGGTCTCAAGCTCACCGCTTGATCACCAAAACGCTGCGGGGCATCGTAACGCCCCGCAATCTATGTCGGCTCAGGCTGCCTTGCGGTTATCGACGGAAAATGCGCCGGGACCGGAGAAGAACATGTAGAGGAAGACGAAGCAGAACAGGATCGCGGCGTCGCCCTGATTGACGGCTGGGAAGAAGCTGTTCGGAGCATGCGCCATGAAATAGGCGACCGCCATTTCGCCGGCGAGCAGTAAGGCGACGGGACGCGTCAGCAGGCCGACGAGAATGAGGATGCCGCCGACAAGCTCAAGAAAGGCGGCGAAAAGCATCAGCGGCGGCAGCGAGCCCGACATCTGCGAGGCCGGGAAGCCGAAAAGCTTCATCGTGCCATGTTCGATGAACAGCAGTGCGGTGATGATCCTGAGAGCGGCCAGCCCATAGGGGCGGTAGGCAGAAAGACGCTCGAAAGTTGACATAAAATCTCTCCATTAAAAGAATACCGCCGAGCGTTAGCCTGTCGTCGGCAAGGATTGAACACACGGATCGCTGACAACCGTTCACATTTTCGACAGCAGCTAAACACCTGACCGGACGAATATATTCATCGGCCAAATCTCAAAGCGGGATGTTGTCGTGTTTCTTCCAGGGATTGGTGAGATCCTTGTTGCGCAGCATCTTCAGGCCGCGCGCCAGCCGCCGCCGGGTCGAATGCGGCATGATTACCTCGTCGACATAGCCGCGCTCGGCGGCGACGAAGGGTGAAAGGAACCGGTCCTCGTACATTTTCGTGTGGGCGGCGATCTTCTCGGGATCGGCGATATCCTTCCGGAAGATGATCTCGACCGCGCCCTTGGCACCCATCACCGCGATCTGCGCTGTTGGCCAGGCGTAGTTGAGATCTCCGCGCAGATGCTTCGACGCCATCACGTCATAGGCGCCGCCGAAGGCTTTGCGGGTGATGACCGTCAGCTTCGGCACCGTCGCCTCCGCATAGGCGAATAGCAGCTTGGCGCCGTGCTTGATGAGGCCGCCATACTCCTGCGCCGTCCCCGGCAGGAAACCCGGCACGTCGACGAAGGTGACGATCGGAATGTTGAAGCAGTCGCAGAAGCGAACGAAGCGCGCCGCCTTGCGCGACGCGTCGCTGTCGAGCACGCCGGCCAGCACCATCGGCTGGTTGGCGACAAAACCGACGGTGGAGCCTTCGACGCGGCCGAAGCCACAGACGATATTACCGGCGAATTTCGCCTGGATCTCGAAGAAATCCCCCTCGTCCGCCACCTTCCGGATCAGTTCCTTGATGTCATAGGGCTTGTTGGCGCTGGCCGGCACCAGCGTATCGAGCGACATATCGACCTCTGTCACCGACTGGTAACATTCGATTTCAGGCAGTGGCGCGGTGTTCGAAAGCGGCAGGAAATCGATCAGCCGGCGCACCTGCAGCAGCGTTTCGACATCATTCTCATAGGCGCCATCGGCAATCGAAGAGCGCACAGTGTGGACCACGGCGCCGCCGAGTTGTTCCGCCGTCACCGTCTCGTTGGTGACGGTTTTCACCACATCGGGGCCGGTGACGAACATGTAGGAGGTATCACGCACCATGAAGATGAAATCGGTCATCGCCGGCGAATAGACGTCGCCACCGGCACAGGGACCCATGATGACGGAGATCTGCGGGATGACGCCGGAAGCGAGCACATTGCGCTGGAACACTTCGGCGTAACCGCCAAGTGCGGCCACGCCCTCCTGGATGCGGGCGCCGCCGGCATCATAGATGCCGACGATCGGCGCGCGGTTCTTCAGCGCCATGTCCTGCACCTTCATGATCTTCTCGGCATGCGCTTCCGAAAGCGAGCCGCCGAAGACGGTGAAGTCCTTGGCGAAGACGAACACCGTGCGGCCATTGACCGTGCCCCAGCCGGTGACGACCCCGTCGCCGGCAACACGGCTCTTGTCCATGCCGAAATCGGTGGAGCGATGTTCGACGAACATGTCGAATTCCTCGAAGGAGCCTTCATCGAGGAAGAGGTCGATACGCTCGCGCGCCGTCAACTTGCCACGCTTGTGCTGGGCGAGGATGCGCGTCTCACCGCCGCCGAGGCGGGCGACGCCGCGGCGCCGTTCCAGTTCTTCGAGAATTTCCTTCATGCGATCTCCCTCGCCGCTTGTGCTAGTGGCTTCGCCCGCTGAGTGAGAAAACCGAGCGTATCCTGGCTGCGACGTCCTCGGCCAAGATCTCGTCGGCAAGCTTGGGGTCGGCGGCGATGCTGGTCACGTCGAAGGCGCTGACCGCGATGACCGAGCCGTCCTCGACGGAAGCTGCGTCGATGCTGATCTTGGCGACGTTGCGGTCCTTCTGGAAGCCGAGGCCCTTCTCGATCGACACGACGCGGATCGTCAGCACCACCCGCGGCAGCACGGTGTCACGCACCGTGGCGTTGATCGCGGCATTGACGCGGTCGTTGATGCCGCCAAGCAGCTCGGCCGGCATGTTCGGCCCGGAGACAACGACGGCGCTGCGCACATCATAGACCGGTGCCTCCGGCTTTTTCGCCGAGAGGCTGCCGCAGGCTGCAAGCGCGACACAGACGAGTGCGGCCCGGCAAAAACACGACCTCAGCCAATTCATCGCAAAATCCCGCACGACCCCGTTGGAGTCGCAGATTTCGTCATAATGGCGGGGAAGGCAATATGTTTCAGGCGCTTAGGGCGAAAAAAACATCCGTCGCCGCCTTGAAGTCGGCAAAGCGCTTGGCCCGCCGCTCCTCGGCTTCTTCGTCGCTGCCCCAATGCTCGATCGTCCAGTCCTCGTCGAGATGGGCAAGCGACCAGGCTTCCTCCATCGTCACCCGGCCACAGGCGAAGGCGAGAGCCAGGATCGCCGAACCGGTGAGCGTGGTGACTGTGTGCAGTGCTGCGAGCGCGATCGGGTTGTCATATCTGGCGAGCGTGACGGCGAAGGCGGCGGTCGCCTCGCGCGGCTGCTCACGCGGCATCACGCCTTCGACGAGGATGAAACGGGCGCCGAGATCGTTTGCCGCCCAGTCGACCATCGGGTCCCAGCGCTCGGCCTGGCGTTCGACCAGCAGTTCCGGCCCATCGGCGCGATAGCAGATAAGGTCGCTCGAGGAAAAGCGCAGGATATCTTCAAGGATCGCCTGCGTGTTGCCGGTAATGCCGTCGAGCGCGGTGTTGACGAGCCGCGTCATGGGCATCGTCATGGGATCGATCTCTTCGCCCTGCGCCTGCCATTCGGCGGCGACAAGCTGCGCCAGCGCCTCGGTCGGAACCGCAAGAACCAGCCGTGCCGGCGTGCGCACCATCTTGCCGTCGAGCGTGATCGCAAAACCGCCCTCGTATTCGGCAACCGAGACGTCGGTATAGAAACGCTTCGGCAGCGGCTTCTTCATCTGGATCTGCGCCCGGCGGATCGGATCGGGATGGCTCAGGCCTTCGGAAAGATCGTTCAGCAGATCGCGCATAGGCTTACCTCAGGAAAAATGGCTTAGTATCTCGTTTGGATGATAGGCGATCGCATCGGCGCCGTTGGCGATCAGCTCATCCACGCTGGCATAGCCCCAGGCAACGCCGATCGCCTTGGCGCCGGCAGCCTTTGCCATCTGCATATCGAAAATGGCATCGCCGATGACAATGGCATCAGCGGCATTCATGCCGGTTTCGTCACAGCATTCCGTCACCATGGCCGGATGCGGCTTGGAAGGGCAATCGTCGGCGGTGCGCGCAACGGTGAAATATCGGTCGAAGCCGTGCGTCTCCATCACCAGGTTCAGCCCGCGCCTGGATTTCCCTGTCACTGCGCCGATCAGCAGATCCTCGCGCCCGGTGATCGCGTCGATCATCTCGCGGATGCCGGGAAACAGCGGCTCCCTGTAGTCGAGATCCTGGCGCACCACCGAAAACAGCGATTTGTAATGCGCCGTCATCTCGATATCGTCCTGCTCGACATGCGGCCTGCCCTGCATGCGGGCAATCGCGATATCCAGCGACAGGCCGATAATCGCCTTGGTGTCCTCAAATCGCGGTTCCGGCTTGCCGAATTTCTCGAAGGTCCGACGCATGGTTTCATGGATCAGGCCGGCGCTGTCGACCAGCGTGCCGTCGCAATCGAAAAGGGCGAGTTTCATTCGCTGTCCCTTTCAGCACCGGCAAGGTCGAGACCGAGCAGGTTCCATGTCTGCACCATATGCGACGGCAGTGGCGCGCTGACGCGCAGGCGGCCGCCGGAGGGGTGCGGGATGTCGATGCGGCGCGCATGCAGATGCAGCTTCTTCTGCACGCCGCCCGGAAAATCCCAATTCGGATCATCGTCGAAATATTTCGGATCGCCGATGATCGGATGGCCGATATGCAGGGCATGAACGCGCAATTGGTGGGTTCGGCCGGTATAGGGCTCCATCTCCAGCCATGCGAGGTTCTGCGCCGCCGTCTCCAGCACGCGGTAGAAGGAAATCGCATGGTCGGCCCCGTCCTCGCCGTGTCTGGCGATGCGCATCCGGTCGCCATCGGCGGTCGGCTCCTTGACGAGCCAGGTCGAGATCTTGTCTTCGTGCTTGCGCGGAACGCCCTTGACCAGCGCCCAATAGGTCTTCTTGGTATCACGCTCGCGGAAGGCGGCCGTCAGCTTCTGTGCGGCGCCGCGGGTGCGGGCGATGACGAGAACCCCTGACGTATCGCGGTCGAGGCGGTGGACGAGCCGCGGCTTCTCGCCCTTCGGGCTGGTCCAGGCTTCGAGCATCTGGTCGATATGCCGGGCTACACCGGAGCCGCCCTGCACCGCAATACCGGGCGGCTTGTTGAGCACGATCACCTTATCGTCCTCATGCAGCACCATGCGCGACAGGAGTTCGAAATCGGACGAATGCTTGAGATCCTTGCCGGCGATCGGTCCGGACTTCTTCGCATCGACATCGAGCGGCGGCACCCGCACCGTCTGCCCGGGCTGCACGCGCGCATCCGATTTGACACGGCCGCCGTCGACACGCACCTGGCCGGAGCGCAAAAGCTTCTGCAGCGGACCGAAACCGAGCCCGGGAAAATGCACCTTGAACCAGCGATCGAGCCGCATGCCTGCTTCGTCGGGTTCAACCTTGATATGTTCTATGCCAGCCATAAAAAATCTTTCGGAAATTGCAGCGCGGGCCAAGCCGGCGTTCTTGCCGCAGCCTTTAGAGCATTTTCAAGCAAAACGGAAACCGGAAAAGAAATCAGGCCAAAGCGCGCATGACGGCAAGGCCTGCCATGACGGCGGCCATCGAAAGCCCGACGCTCGCCATGATGTAGATACCGCCCGCCGCCGCCTCGCCACGCTCGAACAGCGAGATCGCATCCAGCGAAAAGGCCGAGAAGGTGGTGAAGCCGCCGAGGAAGCCGGTGATCAGCAAAAGCCGCAGTTCCACCGAGGCGTTGAACCTCCGCGCGATCAACTCGGCGAAGACGCCGATGACGAAGCAGCCGACGACATTGACCGCAAGCGTGCCCCAGGGAAAGGCCGGGCCCATGAGCCTCAGCGTCCACTGGCCGATATAATATCTGAGGAGGGAACCGATAGCGCCGCCGACGGCGACGAGAAGAGCCTGGATCATCCGCCGGATTTATCGCAACTCCGCAGAGATTCCAATCGTGACGGAATGAATTCTTACCATCCGGTAAAATGCCGATGATTTTGTTATGATGGCGCCAATATCATGCCGATACCGTGACGGCATGACCCAGCTCCTGTCCGTATCGGCCAACACCGCTGCCATTGCCTTCGAATCGCTGAGGATTCCCCAGCGTGTCGCGACCAGCACCGCCGCGCGCGATGCACGCCGCATCGCCGACCGGCAATTGAAGGCCGACAGCCCCGATCAGGCCGAGGAGCCCTCCAGCATCATCCAGTCGACGGAAGTGGCGCTCGACCTGATGGCCAAGGGCAACCGCCAGCCGCAGGCCGGCCTCAAGCAGGCTCTGCAATCCTACGAAGAGGTCTGAGGCAACCGCCTTTTGAAGGAAAGCCTGCGACTGGATCACAGTCGCAGGCTTTGCTGTTTCATCGGATCGCGCTTACTTGCCCTGCACCGACAGCACCTGCAGCACCAGGTCGATCTTTCCGGCCTTTTCGAAGGTCAGCGTCACCGGCACGCTATCGCCCTGCTTGAACGGCGTCTTCACCTTCTGGAACATCAGATGCAGGTTGCCGGGCTCGAGCTTGACCGTCTGGCCAGCGGCGATGGCGATGCCGTCCTTCAGCTGGCGCATCCGCATGACGTTGTCCTTGGTCACCATCTCGTGGATCTGAACCTCGCCTGCCGCAGGCGATGTCACGGATAGCAGCCGGTCGTCCGTCTGGCCGTTGTTCTTCACGGTGAAAAAGCCGCCGCCGACCGGCTGGCCGGGCAGCATCGCCTTGGCGAACCCGCCAGAGACTTCGAGATCGCCGGCCTTGACCGTTTCTCCAGCCGGTGCCGCAGCACCCATACCGGTCATACCGGACATGTCCATGCCGGCCATGTCGTCATGGTCATGGCCATGGTCTTCGCCGGCGACGACCTTCAGAAGCGGTGCCGGGCTTTTCATCCCATGCGCGTCGCCGCCATCCTTTGCCACCTGATCCCAGGCCTCGACCGTGTCACCGCACATCTGCGTCACCGGAAAGGCGAGCGAGGTGCCGGCATCGACGCCCGAAACCTTACCCTGGATGACGAAGGTGTCGTAGAAATCGTCGGAGAGATTGCCGTTCTTCCAGCGGATCTCGACCGCGCCTGTCTTCACCTTGTCGCCGTGATTGTCGTAGATCTTCTGGTAGTCGCCCTTGATCACCTCGAGCTCCCAGCCGGCCTTCGGCTGCGGCTTGGCGAAGACGAAGCCTTCCGGCAGCTTGACCCGCACTTCCGTGGTGGCCTTGCCGTCGCAGCCGTGCGGCAGCTGCAGCGTCGCGAGAATGGTGGTCTCCTCAGTCGCTTCCCTGTCGAGGAAGGTCACATGCGCTTCTGCGCCGGCGATGGCGGTCGCGGAAAGAAGGGCGGCAAGCGCGAATGTCTTGCCAAATGTCTTGCTAATCTTCATCGGATATCTCCTCGCCGGCCGCGAATTTCTCTCAGGCGGACCGGCATGCTGCATCATTAAGTGCGAAGGCAGATCAGCCGAGGATGGGAGGCGCGCGGGAATTTGCCCGGCTGACGGCGCGTGCACCGGTAACGGCGGCGGTTTCGATCGGCGAATTGACGAGCGAGGCGAGCTTGCGTTCGAGCCAGGAGCCGGCATCCGGTGCCGGTAGGATCACGGTGGCCGACAGCCGGCAGGCTTCGCAATTCGGCTTGAAGGAGGCGGTCTTGCCGTCTGCGTCCTTCACCGTGACGCAGAGCGAAGCGAAGCTGCCGTCGGGCAGCATATAGGCCGCCGCATGATAGCCTTCGGAGGCGACAGCCTGCGGCGGCTGATGGGCAAGACCGAGCAACGCGAAGCTCAATGCGCAAAGCATGCGCAAAAACAGCGTCGCTTTCAGTCCGGTCGGCCGCATGAGATCCCCTTCAACAGCAAGTCGCGATAGCCGGTTTACAGCCGAAATGCAAAAGCAGATTTGCTGCAGTTTAAGGCCGGATCGGTATAAGACGACAAAAATTTGCTCGGTGACGACATTTGCCGCTTGCCAAGAGCCACAACCGCCGGATAATTGCGCCAACCTTGTTGGGAGAATCCGGTGCTTTCGCCACCGGTGCCGAAGGAGCAACCGCCCCGGAAACTCTCAGGCAAAAGGACCAGCAAGGGGCAGACGGAACTCTGGAGAGAAGCGTTCTCGAAACGCTCGCCGAAGGGATAACAATCTCAGGCAAAGGGACAGAGGGGGCTCAGGAGAGAAGTGCGCAGCCGCGCCTTCAGATTTGAGCCCGTGCCTTCGCGAGAAGGCGCAAACCCCGGAGGCGTCTTTTGGACGATACTGCTGCCCTGAAGAAAACCCCGCTGCATGCCCTGCATCTCTCGCGCGGCGCCCGCATGGTGCCGTTCGCGGGTTACGACATGCCGGTGCAATATCCCGCCGGCGTCATGAAGGAGCACCTTCATACCCGCACCGAGGTCGGCCTCTTCGATGTCTCCCACATGGGCCAAGTCATCGTGAAGGCGAAATCCGGCAGCTACGAGGATGCCGCGCTGGCGCTCGAAAGCCTGGTTCCGGTCGATATCCTCGGTCTTGCCGAAGGCCGCCAGCGTTATGGCTTTTTCACCGACAACAGCGGCTGCATTCTCGACGACCTGATGATCGCCCATCTCGACGACCATCTTTTCGTCGTCGTCAACGCGTCCTGCAAGGAGGCCGATCTGGCCCATCTGCAGGCCCATATCGGCGACCGATGCGATATCACGCTGCTGAACCGCGCTTTGATCGCGCTGCAGGGACCGCGTGCGGTCGAGGTTCTCGCCGAACTCTGGGCCGACGTCGCAGCGATGAAATTCATGGATGTGCGCCACTGCCGCCTGCACGATGTTTCCTGTCTTGTCTCGCGCTCCGGCTATAGCGGCGAGGACGGTTTCGAAATCTCGATCCCGGCTGATAAGGCCGAGGATGTCACCATGCGGCTGCTCGAGCATCCCGATGTCCAGGCGATCGGCCTCGGCGCCCGTGACTCTCTGCGCCTTGAAGCCGGTCTCTGCCTCTATGGCAACGATATCGACACCACCACCTCGCCGGTCGAAGCAGCGCTGGAATGGGCGATGCAGAAGGCGCGGCGCACGGGCGGCGCACGCGCCGGCGGCTTCCCGGGCTCCGGCCGAATCCTTTCCGAACTCGAAAACGGCGCTGCCCGCCGCCGCGTCGGCCTGAAGCCGGAAGGCAAGGCGCCGGTGCGCGGCCATGCCAAGCTCTATGCCGATGCCGAGGGCAAGGTCGAGATCGGCGAAGTCACCTCGGGCGGCTTCGGCCCCAGCGTCGAAGGTCCCGTCGCCATGGGCTATGTTCCGGTCTCCCATGCAGCGGCCGGCACGCTCGTCTACGCCGAGGTGCGCGGCAAATATCTGCCGATCACCGTCAGCGCCCTGCCCTTCGTCACACCGACCTACAAACGCTAAAGCTTTTCCAGAGAGGACGAACAATGCTGAAATTTACCGAAGAACACGAATGGCTGCAGATCGAAGGCGGCGTTGCGACGGTTGGTATCACCAATTATGCCGTCGATCAGCTCGGCGACCTGGTTTTCGTCGAACTGCCGGAAGTCGGCGCGACCTTCTCCAAGAACGGCAATGCCGCGACAGTTGAATCCGTCAAGGCTGCCTCCGACGTCTATTGTCCGCTCGACGGCGAGATCACCGAGGTCAATCCGGCCATCGTTGCCGATCCGTCGCTGGTCAATTCCGATCCTCAGGGCGCCGGCTGGTTCTTCAAGCTGAAGCTTGCAAATGCCGCGGATGCCAACGGCTTGCTCGACGAGGCCGCCTATAAGGAGCTCACCGCGTAATGACGACGCCGACCGAATTCCAGTTCACCGACTATCAGCCCTACGATTTTGCCAATCGCCGTCACATCGGCCCCTCGCCGGCCGAGATGACCGACATGCTGAAGGTGATCGGCTATAACAGCCTCGACGGCTTGATCGACGCGACGTTGCCGCCCTCGATCCGCCAGAAGGCGCCACTCGTCTGGGGCGCGCCGATGACCGAGCGCGAGGCGCTCGACAAGCTGCGCGAGACCGCCAACAAGAACAAGGTGCTGGTGTCGCTGATCGGCCAGGGATACTACGGCACGATCACGCCGCCGGTCATCCAGCGCAACATCCTGGAAAATCCCGCCTGGTATACGGCCTATACGCCCTACCAGCCGGAGATCAGCCAGGGCCGCCTGGAAGCGCTTCTCAACTACCAGACGATGGTCTGCGACCTCACCGGCCTCGACGTCGCCAATGCCTCGCTGCTCGACGAGGCGACCGCCGCCGCCGAAGGCATGGCGATTGCCGAACGCGTCGCCAAGTCGAAGGCGAAGGCCTTCTTCGTCGATGCCGATTGCCATCCGCAAACCATCGCCCTGATCTGCACCCGCGCCGAGCCGCTCGGCTGGCAGGTGATTGTCGGCAATCCCTTCACCGATCTCGATCCGGTCGATGTCTTCGGCGCAATCTTCCAATATCCGGGCACGCATGGTCACGTCCATGATTTCACCGGCGTGATCGCCCGCCTGCACCAGGCCGGCGCCATATCGATCGTCGCCGCCGACATCCTGGCGCTGACGCTCTTGAAATCGCCTGGCGAAATGGGTGCCGATATCGCCGTCGGCTCCTCGCAGCGCTTCGGCGTCCCGGTCGGCTACGGCGGCCCGCATGCGGCCTATATGTCGGTCAAGGATGCCATCAAGCGCTCCATGCCCGGCCGTCTCGTCGGCGTTTCCGTCGATGCCCGCGGCAACCGCGCCTATCGCCTGTCGCTGCAGACCCGCGAGCAGCATATCCGCCGCGAGAAGGCGACGTCGAACATCTGCACCGCCCAGGTGCTGCTCGCCGTCATGGCCTCGATGTATGCGGTCTTCCATGGTCCCGAGGGTATCAAGGCGATCGCCCAGCAGGTTCACCAGAAGGCCGTGCTGATGGCCAAGGGTCTGGAAAAGCTCGGCTATAAGGTCGAGCCGGAGACCTTCTTCGACACCATCACCGTCGATGTCGGCCACATGCAGGGGCTCATCCTGCGCGCCGCCGTTGCCGAAGGCGTCAATCTGCGCAAGGTCGGCGAAACCGGGATCGGCATGAGCGTCGACGAGCGCACGCGGCCGGCAACGCTCGAAGCCGTCTGGCGCGCCTTCGGTGGCAATTTCACCATCGCCGATTTCGAGCCTTCCTACCGGCTGCCGAGAGGCCTGCTCAGAACCAGCAATTACCTCACCCATCCGATCTTCCACATGAACCGCGCCGAAAGCGAGATGACGCGTTACATCCGCCGGCTCTCCGACCGGGATCTGGCCCTCGACCGCTCGATGATCCCGCTTGGTTCGTGCACGATGAAGCTCAATGCGACGGCGGAAATGCTGCCGATCACCTGGCCGGAATTTTCCGACATCCATCCCTTCGTGCCGACCGATCAGGCGCTCGGCTACCGCGAGATGATCGACGACCTGATCGAAAAGCTCTGCGCCATCACCGGCTACGACGCCTTCTCCATGCAGCCGAATTCCGGCGCGCAAGGTGAATATGCCGGTCTGCTGACGATCCGCAACTTTCATATCGCCAACGGCGAGGGCCATCGCGACGTCTGCCTGATCCCGACCTCGGCGCACGGCACCAACCCGGCCTCGGCCCAGATGGTCGGTATGAAGGTGGTGGTCATCAAAGTGCGCGAGAATGGCGACATCGATCTCGACGACTTCCGCGCCAAGGCTGAGGAGCATGCGGCAAACCTCTCCTGCTGCATGATCACCTACCCTTCGACGCACGGCGTCTTCGAAGAGACCGTCAAGGAAATCTGCGATCTCGTGCATACCAATGGCGGCCAGGTCTATCTCGACGGCGCCAACATGAACGCCATGGTCGGCCTGTCCCGTCCCGGCGACATCGGCTCGGACGTTTCCCACCTCAACCTGCACAAGACCTTCTGCATCCCGCATGGCGGCGGCGGCCCCGGTATGGGTCCGATCGGCGTCAAAGCGCACCTGGCGCCGTACCTGCCAGGGCACCCGGAAACCGACGGCCGTTCCGGCGCGGTTTCGGCCGCCGCCTTCGGCTCGGCCTCGATCCTGCCGATCTCCTGGAGCTACTGCCTGATGATGGGCGGCGAAGGGCTGACGCAGGCGACCAAGGTGGCGATCCTCAACGCTAACTACATCGCCGCCCGCCTGAAGGGCGCCTATGACGTGCTTTACAAATCGGCCGCCGGCCGCGTCGCGCACGAATGCATCATCGACACCCGCCCTCTGGTCGACAGCGCAGGTGTCACCGTCGACGACGTCGCCAAGCGGCTGATCGACTGCGGCTTCCATGCGCCGACGATGAGCTGGCCGGTATCAGGCACGCTGATGATCGAGCCGACGGAAAGCGAGACCAAGGCCGAACTCGACCGCTTCTGCGAGGCGATGCTGGCGATCCGCGAGGAGGCTCGCGCGATTGAGGAAGGCCGCATGGACAAGGTCAACAACCCGCTGAAGAACGCTCCGCACACGGTGGAAGACCTCGTCGGCGAATGGGAGCGCCCCTATTCGCGCGAACAGGCCTGCTTCCCGCCCGGCGCCTTCCGCGTCGACAAATACTGGTCGCCGGTCAACCGCGTCGACAATGTCTATGGCGACCGCAACCTGCTCTGCACCTGCCCGCCGGTCGAAACTTATGCCGAGGCGGCGGAGTAGCAGCAATTCGGCCAGCCCCTCTCACAGGTTGGGAGGGGCTGCCTTCAAGATCAGCTTTCGATACGTGATACGGCGCCGAACCCGGCGATGCCCGTTTCGAGGCATTGGGTTCAAATTTAACCTTTCTTAGCAAGTCTCTGTTAGCAATTGAAAATGGGCGGTTTCCCTCCAGCAGGAATGTTGCCGTCGACCTTTTGTTTTGCGTGCAGGTTCTCATGCGTTCATCGGCTTTGCCAGCAATCCTCCTTGCCGCCCTGATCCTGTCGGGATGCGCCGCCAGTTCCGGCGCCGAAGATGTGCTGGGCAACGTGCCATCGCCGGAAACGACGAATGCGATCACCAAACCGAACGGCCCGATACCGGCTGCCACCGTCGGCGACACTACACAGGCAAACGCGCCGCAGGAAGCGTTGAGCTGGACCGGACCGGTTCCGGAGCCACAGGCGCTCGTGCCCCAGGACAGGCCGGTCGGCATGCCGATGCCGACGGAAAAGCCCGTCGCGATGCTCATGCCCACCAATCCGGGAATCGATCCCGATGTCGGCAGGAGATCGCCGGCACGCGGACAGATCTACGGCCACCGCTTCCGCGATGCCAAGCCGATCAACTTCGGCTCCACCTCGCCGAGAAAGCTTGCCGTGCATGGCGTCGACGTCTCGCGCTGGCAGGGCGAGATCGATTGGGAGACGTTGCGCGGGCAAGGCGCGAACTTCGTCTACATCAAGGCGACGGACGGCGGCGATCACCTCGATCCGATGTTCAAGAAAAACTGGCGCCGGGCCAAGGAAGCCGGCCTGAAACACGGCGCCTATCACTTCTTCTACTGGTGCCGGACGGCAGGCGAACAGGCCGACTGGTTCATCCGCAACGTGCCGAGGGAAGCAAACGCGCTTCCGCCGGTCATCGACGTCGAATGGAATGGCGAATCGAGCTGCAAGCGCCGCATATCCCCCGCCCGCGTCCGGGAAAAGATGCAGGTGTTCATGGACAAGCTGGAGCGTTATTACGGTCAGCGCCCGATCATCTACACGGCGCCGGATTTCTACCGCGACAATCTGAAGGGCCAGATGCTCGACTATCCCTTCTGGCTGCGCTCGGTTGCCGCTCACCCCTCCAAGGTCTACCCCGGCCGCAAGTGGCTCTTCTGGCAATACTCCGGCTCCGGCCTCTCCGAAGGCGTCGAAGGCAAGATCGACCTCAACGTGTTCAACGGCAACGAAAGCGATTGGCACGACTGGGTGGCGTCACGATAATGCATGTCGCCGGGAAGTGTGCAGCGGTTCCCGGATAACGACATGCATAAAAACAAAGAGCTAAATCGCGTCGAATGAATCAAGTTAAATGCGACGCGCTTTAGCTTGAGGCAGGCAAGCGCCTCCCCCGCTTACGCCGACTTCTGCACCTTCACAGGCACACCCTTATAGGCAGGGGTTCCCGATTTTCGGTCGTAATCGGCAAGCGCGATGACCCGGTTCATCTCGGGATAATATCCAGCCACGGAGCCGGCCGGAATGTCGTAGGCCACCGCGGTGAAGCCTTTGACCGACTTGCTGGCTGTTTCCCCAACCGATTCGATATCGACCCTGTCGCCATCGGCCAGGCCGCGAGCGGAGAGATCCTTGCTGTTCATGAAGATGATGTCACGGCGGCCGAAGACGCCGCGATAGCGGTCGTCGAGGCTGTAGATCGTCGTATTGTACTGGTCGTGACTGCGCAGCGTCGTCAGAACCAACGTGTCCGCGTCGACAAGCCGGGGATCTTCTTCCAGTCCCGGCGCAGTGAGGAAATGCGCCTTGCCTGAAGGAGTGTGCCATTGCCGGTCAGCGGCGGCGACCGTCAGCCGGAAGCCGCCGGGTTTCCTGACCCTGGTGTTGAAGTCATGAAAATCGGGAAAGACTACCGCGATCTTTTCCCGAATACGGCTGTAATCACCGACCATCCCGTCCCAATCGATATCGTATTTGCTGCCGAGCGTTGCCTTGGCGATACCGGCGATGATCGCAGGCTCGGAGCGAAGCTGGTCGCCGGGCGGTTTCAGGAAACCGCGCGAGGCATGCACCATCGACATGGAATCCTCGACGGTCACCGATTGCGGTCCGGTCTTCTGGATGTCCTGGTCGGTGCGGCCGAGAACGGGAAAAATGATCGAGGTCCGGGCGATCAACAGGTGCGAGCGATTGAGTTTCGTCGCGATGTGAACGGCAAGGTGGAGTTTGCGCATGCCTATGAACGTCGCGTCCGGATCGGATATCGCCACGGCCAGATTGCCGCCGAGGCAGACCAGCGCCTTCGACCGGCCCTCGATGATCGCCTCGATGGCTTCGACGGCGTTGTGGCCCTTCTCCTCCGGAGGGCGGAAACCGAAGGCCTTTTCCATGCCGTCGAGAAGCGCCCTATTGGGGATTTCGGTGATACCGACCGTGCGGTCGCCCTGAACGTTCGAATGTCCCCGAAGCGGGCAGATGCCGGCGCCCTGGCGGCCGATATTCCCCCGCAGCATCAGGAAATTGGCCAGCTGCTGGACGTTGGCGGTGCCGTGGCTGTGCTGGGTGATGCCCATGCCGTAGCAGAGGATAACGTTGCGGGCATTGAGATAGACCTCGACAGCACTATCCAGCGCTTCGAACGTCAGGCCCGATTTCCTGAGGATCGACGCCCACTCCGTCTGTGCGACATCGGCCTTGAGAGCCTCCAGCCCGATCGTGTGTGCCTTGATGAACTCGCGATCGAGAAAGCCCTTGCCGCCTGCGGTGATATCGGCGTCGTCGCGTTCGAATATCCGCTTCATCATCCCCTTGAGGGCCGCAAGATCCCCGCCGGTGCGGACCTGGTGATAGGCCGATGCGATCGGCGTCGACGACATCATCGCCATTTCTACCGGGTTCTGCGGTGCTGCGAATTTTTCAAGCGCCCTTTCTTTCAAGGGATTGAAGACCACGATCGGAACGCCGCGCCTCGCGGCATCGTGCAGGGTGGTCATCATCCGAGGATGGTTGGTGCCCGGATTGTGACCGAAGCTGAAGATGGCATCGGCATGATCGAAATCCTCGAGCGTCACCGTGCCCTTGCCGACCCCGATCGAGTCGGGCAGGCCGACGCTGGTCGCCTCATGGCACATGTTCGAGCAGTCGGGAAAATTGTTGGTGCCGTAGGCCCTAACAAAAAGCTGGAACAGAAATGCCGCCTCGTTTGAGGCGCGTCCGGACGTATAGAATTCGGCCATGTCAGGGTCGGGCAG
Source organism: Rhizobium sp. NZLR1 (assembly GCF_017357385.1). NCBI lineage: Bacteria > Pseudomonadati > Pseudomonadota > Alphaproteobacteria > Hyphomicrobiales > Rhizobiaceae > Rhizobium > Rhizobium sp. NZLR1. The sequence continues at coordinate 2,426,823 of NZ_CP071632.1, forward strand.
TTTGCGCAGTTCGTCGCCGATCAGCGCAAGGGCCTCGTCCCAGCCGATCGGCAGGTAATGGTCGCTGACATGGTCATAGATCAACGGGTGCGTCAGGCGGCCCTGGTCTTCCAGCTGGTGGTCGTTCCATTGCCAGAGTTCGGCAACGCCGTGCGTCGCGAAAAAGTCGGGTCCGGCGCGCTTTGCCGTCGATTCCCAGGTGATCGCCTTGGCACCGTTTTCGCAGAATTCGAATGAGCTCGTATGTTTGGGATCGGGCCATGCGCAGCCGGGGCAATCGAAACCCTCGGGCTGATTGGCTTTCAGCAGCGTCGCAGCACCCTGGGCGATGACCTGCTGGCGTGCAAGGGTTTCGGCAACGGCTTTGAGTGCACCCCAGCCGCCGGCCGGGGCCGTGTATGTCTCGATGCCTTTCGGCCGCTTCTTGGTCATCACCTGCTCCACAAATCACGCGAAGGCCAGAGCCTATCAGCCGGCAATGTAGGGGAATGCCATCCGTCGGGATAGGTGGGGGACTTGCCGATGTCGATTGGCACGTGCTGCCGGCTCTATCGCCACCGACCCCTGGCTATCATCCCGTTCCAATCCGGAACAGATACGGCCGCACGCGCCCGACCTGTAGGTCTTCGCTAACGCAATGCCTTCAGCATTCCCTAAACCCTTGCAGGTAAAAGACGATTATCCAGTTCTGGGGAAACGCTGATGAACATATCGGGCATTACGAACACTGCTCTTTCGGGAATGCGGGCGCAGACGACCCGGATCAGCGCGATCGCCAACAACGTCGCAAACAGCAGTACACCGGATTATACCAGGCTGAACACCAGCCTCACATCCGTTGTTTCAGGCGGTGTCCAGGCCGCCGTCAGGCCGACGACGTCGGATGTCGATCCGGCCACCGAACTGACCGACCTGATCGAAACCGAGCAGAGCTACAAGGCAAACGCCGTGGTCTTCGAGACCGGCGCCGACATGTGGGAAATGCTGATGGGCATCAAGCGCGACTGAGCACGGCCCGTAAGTCGCGATGCTGTTATAATCCCGTCTTGAATCAGACCTATGCCGATCCGCGCCAATGATGGGGATCGATGCCATGCCGGAATATCAGGATTTCATTTCGATCTCAGGAAGAACCGCACTCGATCCAGCACCCCTGGTGCTGCTGCATGGAAGCGGCATGCATGAACGCAATCTGATCGCGCTTGCCGACAAGGTTGGGGCGGATCGGCCCTATCTGTCGCTGAGGGGCGCGGTTAAATGGGATGAAGGCTTTGCTTTCTTTCGCCGAAACCCCGACCGGACGCTTGATGACGCCGACCTCTTCAACGAGACCCATCATCTCGCCGATTTTCTGGCGAAGGCCTCGACAACCGGGCTCCTGAAACGGCCGCCTGTGCTGGTCGGCTTTTCGAACGGCGCGATCATCGCCGCCTCGATCCTGCTGCATCGCCCGGAAACCATAGCCGGGGCCGTCCTGCTGCGGCCGCTATCACCCGCACCCGCCGCCGATTTTCCCGACCTCAGAAACCATCGCATCCTCATTCTGGCAGGCGAACGCGACGAGCGGCGCGCGCCTGAGGACGTTGTGCTCATCAGGGATCAGATTGAAAAAAGCGGTGCCGGCGCCACGACGAGACTGATCCCGACCGGCCATGATCTCGGCGACGACGAGCCGGATTTCATCAGGGCTTGGCTGGCGGAGAATTTCCGACCAGCCTGAAGGGCACAGGTGTCAGGTGTGCGCCGGCTCGTTTTGGCGCTGTGCGGCTAGGGCCGCGAGATCGGCGGGTTTCAGCTCGACGGATTCGCCGCAGCCGCAGGCCGATGTCTGGTTCGGATTGGTGAAGGTGAAGCCGGAGCGCAGCGTCGTCGCCTCGAAACCCATTTCGGTGCCGAGCAGGTAAAGAGCCGCCGATGGCTCGACCCAGACTTTGGCACCGTCGCGCTCGATCAGGTCGTCCTTGGCATTGGGTTCGGTCACCATGTCGATGGTATATTCCATCCCGGCGCAGCCGCCCTTCTTGATGCCGACGCGTACACCCTTGGCCTCCGGCCCCGAGTTCTCGACGATCGCTTTGACGCGGGCCGCAGCCCCGTCCGTCATGCTCATAATTGCAAAGCCCATGGGCCTCATCTCCTTCCGCAACCGGGGTCAAGATCCGGCGCTTCGTGATTCAAATGTAGTCGTCGCAAGTAAACGGATCAATACCGGCCTGCTTAATACCAACCGACGGCGACCTGCGCCTCTTCGGACATACGATCCGGCGTCCACGGCGGATCGAAGGTCATCGCCACTTCGACACCCGATACACCTTCGACGGCGCCGACGGCATTTTCGACCCAGCCCGGCATCTCGCCGGCAACCGGGCAGCCGGGGGCGGTCAGTGTCATCATGATTTTCACCATCCGGTCGTCCTCGATGTCGATCTTGTAGATCAGACCGAGTTCGAAGATGTCGGCCGGAATTTCCGGATCGTAGACGGTCTTCAGCGCGCTGATGACGTCGTCGCTGAGCCGCGCCAGCTCATCGGCCGGAATGCTGGAATGCACGATGCCTTCGCGCACATCGATCTTCTGTTCGCTTTCGTCCAGGCTCATCACGGACACTCCTCAAGCAAAGAACTTGCGCGCATATTCAAGCGCATCGGCCAGGGCATCGACCTCGGCGCGGGTATTGTACATGCCGAAAGATGCACGGCATGTGGAGGTGACGCCGAAGCGTTTCAAGAGCGGCATGGCGCAATGGGTGCCGGCCCGCACCGCAACGCCCTGCCGGTCGATCACCATCGAGACGTCATGGGCATGGATGCCGGCAAGCTCGAAGGAAAAGATACTGCCCTTGTCGGGCGCCGTTCCGAACACCCGCAGCGAATTGACCGATTTCAGCCGCTCGACGGCGTAAGCCGCAAGATCGGCCTCATGGCGGGCGATCGCCTCGCGGCCGACCTTCTCCATGTAGTCGAGCGCATAACCGAGCCCGATCGCCTGCACGATCGGTGGCGTGCCGGCCTCGAAGCGATGCGGCGGATCATTATAGGTGACAGCATCCTCGGCAACTTCGAAAATCATCTCGCCGCCGCCCTGGAACGGGCGCATCTGCGAAAGCCGCTCCTTCTTGCCGTAGAGCACGCCGATGCCGGATGGGCCGTAGAGCTTGTGGCCGGTCATCACGTACCAGTCGCAATCGATATCCTGCACATCCACGGGCAGATGCACCGCACCCTGGCTGCCGTCGATCAGCACCGGAATACCGCGCTCGTGCGCGATGCGGCAGACTTCCTTGACGGGAACGATGGTGCCGAGCGCATTCGACATATGGGTGATGGCGACGAGCTTGGTGCGCTCCGTCAGGCTCTTTTCGAAATCTTCGATATGGAAGGCGCCCTCGTCATCGACGGGAACCCAGACCAGCTTGGCGCCCTGCCGCTCACGGATGAAGTGCCAGGGCACGATGTTGGAATGATGCTCCATGATCGTCAGGACGATCTCGTCGCCTTCGCCGATCTCAGGCATGCCCCAGCCATAGGCGACGGTGTTGATTGCTTCCGTCGAATTCTTGGTGAAGACGATGTCGTTGACCGAAGGGGCATTGAGGAAGCGGCGCACCTTGTCGCGCGATGCCTCATAGGCATCCGTGGCGGCATTGGAGAGATAGTGCAGGCCGCGATGCACATTGGCATATTCGTGGCTATAGGCATGCGAGATGGCATCGATCACCACCTGCGGCTTCTGCGCCGAGGCGCCGTTGTCGAGATAGACCAGCGGCTTGCCGTGCACCTTCTCCGCCAGGATCGGAAAATCCCGGCGGATGGCTTCGACGTCGTATGGCGCGGCCGGTACGATCTTGTCCATTGCTATATCCGATCAGGCGTGCTTTTCGAGCCAGGCCGAAATCACGCCTTCCAGCGCCTCGACCAGAGCCTCGTCTTCCAGTTCCTCGACGATCTCGGCGACGAAGGCGTTGACCAGCATCGCCCGCGCCTTGTTCTCCGGAATGCCGCGCGCCATCATGTAATAGAGATGATTGGCGTCGATATCGGTCACCGTCGCCCCGTGGCCGCACTGGACATCGTCGGCAAAGATCTCGAGCTCTGGCTTGACCGAGAATTCGGCATCGTCGGACATCAGCAGCGTGTTGCAGGCCATCTTGGCGTCGGTCTTCTGCGCATCGGGCGCCACCCGGATCATGCCCTGGAAGACCCCCTTGGCGCGGTCGAAGACGACGTTGCGGATCACTTCGGTCGAGCCGGTGTGCGGCACGTCGTGGCCAAGCATCATCGTCACGTCGGTATGGCTCTCACCGCCGAGCAGGTTGATGCCGCGCACCGTCAGGTCGGCGCCCTCGCCCGTCACCTTGATATGCAGTTCCTGGCGCACCAGCCTGCCACCGGCATTGATGACGAACAGGCGAAGCCTGGCGTCCGTGCCGAGATCGATGCGGATCTGGCCGAGATGCGTATCGTCTGCCCCATGCTGCTGCAGGATGATCCAGGTTAGCTCGGCGCCCTCGCCGACAGTGATGTCACTGACATGGGACACGAGTGCCGCATCGCTGGTCACTGCAAGGTGACGTTCGATGACGGTTGCCTTGACACCGGCGCCGAAGGCAACGGGAAGGCGTGTATGTGCCTGCCCGCCGGCATGGACAAACTGGATTTCGAGCGGATCTTCAAGCTCGGTATCGGCAGGCACGTCGACGACATAGCCGTCGCGCACGAAGCTGCCGTTGATGCGGCCGACCGCGTCGTCGCTGCCAAGCGCATCGAGCCCGTCTGCGGCGGAACCGTCGAGCAGATGTTCGCTATAGGCTGAAACGCCAAGACCGTCGGCCGCAGCCTTCTGGTTGGCGTGGCCCTGGATCACCGCCAGCACCGTCGAGCCGGCAACCAGAGGCTCAAGCGCATCGGAGCCGGCATCACCGACCTGCGGCGGCAAGGCGCGCAGCAGGTTTTTCAGATCGGTATAGTGCCAGGCCTCGATGCGGCGCGTCGGCAGGCCGGCCTTCTTCAGGTCGTCGAGAAGCCGGTCGCGTAGCGCCGTCACCGCGCCGTTGCCCGGCAGATCGCCGATCTGATGGTTGAATGCCTCGATCAACGCCGTTTCGGCCACGGTCAGGCGGCTCGTCGTCTGCATATTCATGGACGTCGTCCTTTCCACCCGAACTCAGGCCGCCGCGCCGATGATGTCGGCATAGCCGTTGGCTTCCAGCTCATGCGCCAGCGTCTTGTCGCCCGACTTGATCACCTGGCCTTTGTAGAGCACGTGGACGGTATCCGGCACGATGTAGTCGAGCAGGCGCTGGTAATGGGTGATGACCACGACGGCGCGGTCCGGCGAACGCAGCGCGTTGACGCCGTCGGCGACGATCTTCAGCGCGTCTATGTCGAGGCCGGAATCGGTTTCGTCAAGCACGCAGAGCTTCGGCTCCAGCAGCGCCATCTGCAGGATCTCGGCCCGCTTCTTCTCACCGCCGGAGAAGCCGACATTCAGCGGCCGCTTCAGCATCTCGGTATTGATCTGCAGTTTGCCGGCGGCATCCTTGACGCGACGCATGAAATCCGGCGTCGTCAGCTCGTCTTCGCCGCGCGCCTTGCGCTGCTCGTTCAACGCCACCTTCAGGAATTGCATGGTGGCGACACCCGGGATTTCGACCGGATACTGGAAGGCAAGAAAGATGCCCTTGGTGGCGCGTTCTGCCGGATCGAGCTCGAGAATGCTCTCGCCGTTATAGAGAATGTCGCCCTCGGTGACTTCGTAATCGCTGCGGCCGGACAGCACATAGGAGAGCGTCGACTTGCCGGAGCCGTTCGGCCCCATGATCGCGGCAACTTCGCCGGCCTTCACCGTCAGGTTCAGGCCACGAATGATCTCAGTGCCGTCTTCGGCGATGCGGGCATGAAGGTTTCTGATTTCAAGCATCTTTGGTTCCTGCGTTTTCTCTGCGTAGCTCATTAGAGCCTCGCGTAATTTCTAAGGGCGTCGACGTGTTATGCTCGGCGCTATCGCGCCAAAAAACGAATGACACGGAAAACCGTGAGCGTTACGAGCCAAAGCCATTCGAGAATCTGAAAAACTTTCCTGGTTTTTCCATACGCTGCTGGAGAAACACGTAAGGCTGCTCCGGCGGCTTTTCTGTCTCGTATCTGCTTTCGCGGGGGCGAATTTTCGCCAATATTTCCCCTCGCATATTTTCCAGACGTTCAAGAATGCGCTTCTTGTCCGTCTCGTTCATGTCAGCCTACAGAGCCTTCCAGCGAAATGCTGATCAGCTTCTGCGCCTCGATGGCAAACTCCATCGGCAGTTCCTGCAGCACTTCTTTGACGAAGCCGTTGACGATCAGGGCGATCGCCGCTTCTGTGGGGATGCCGCGCTGCAGGCAGTAGAACAGCTGGTCCTCGGAGATCTTCGAGGTCGTCGCTTCATGCTCGAACTGCGCCGTCGAATTCTTCGCCTCGATGTAAGGCACCGTATGGGCGCCGCACTTGTCGCCGATCAGCAGCGAATCGCACTGGGTGAAATTGCGCGCATTCGAAGCCTTGCGGTGGGCCGAGACCTGGCCGCGATAGGTGTTGTTGGAGACGCCTGCGGCGATGCCCTTGGAGACGATGCGGCTCGACGTGTTCTTGCCGAGATGGATCATCTTGGTGCCGCTGTCGATCTGCTGATGGCCATTGGAGACGGCGATCGAATAGAACTCGCCGCGACTGTCATCGCCGCGCAGGATGCAGGACGGATATTTCCAGGTGATCGCCGATCCGGTTTCGACCTGCGTCCAGGAGATCTTCGAGCGGTCGCCGCGGCAATCGCCACGCTTGGTGACGAAGTTGTAGATGCCGCCTTTGCCGTTCTTGTCGCCGGGATACCAGTTCTGCACCGTCGAATATTTGATCTCGGCATCGTCGAGCGCCACGAGCTCGACCACCGCGGCATGCAGCTGGTTTTCGTCGCGCTGCGGCGCCGTGCAGCCTTCGAGATAGGAGACGTAGGCGCCCTCTTCCGCGATGATCAGCGTGCGCTCGAACTGGCCGGTGCCCTTCTCGTTGATGCGGAAATAGGTGGAAAGCTCCATCGGGCAGCGAACGCCCTTCGGTACGAAGACGAACGAACCGTCGGTGAAGACCGCCGAATTCAGCGTCGCGTAATAATTGTCCGTCGTCGGCACGACCGAGCCGAGATATTTCCGGACGAGATCGGGATATTCGCGGATCGCTTCCGAGATCGACATGAAGATCACGCCGGCCTTCTTCAGCTCTGCCTTGAAGGTGGTGACGACCGAGACGCTGTCGAAAACCGCGTCGACGGCGATCTTCGGCTTCTCGACGCCAGCCAGGATCTCCTGCTCACGCAGCGGGATGCCGAGCTTCTCATAAACCTTCAGCAGCTCCGGATCGACCTCGTCCAGCGACTTCGGACCCGGCGTGCTTTTCGGCGCCGCGTAATAATAAATGTCGTTGAAATCGATCTTCGGATAATCGACGCGCGCCCAGGTCGGCTCTTCCAGCGTCAGCCAGCGGCGATAGGCCTCGAGACGCCATTCCAGCATCCACTCCGGCTCCTGCTTCTTGGCCGAAATGAAGCGGATGATATCCTCGGACAGGCCTTTCGGCGCCTTGTCCATTTCGATGACGGTTTCGAAACCGTATTTGTACTGGTCGACATCGATCAGGCGGACCTGGTCGATCGTTTCCTGGACGGCAGCCATTTCGTTCTCCAATCTCGCCGGATACAAGGTCCGGCAGCTTGTAGCGCATGGGCAATTCTCTTGCCCTGATGTAGGTGGCCAAAAGGGACTTTTCAGCCCGATTGGCAAGCGAAAATTTGCGTTTCCGCAAGTTTATGACGCGGTCAAGCCGCCTCGCCGGCCGACCTTCGCCGGCAGGCGATCTTCGCAAAAGCCGCAATCGCCCGGTCGATATCCTCTTCCGTCGTCGCAAAACCGAGCGAGATGCGCAGCGCTCCGAGCTTGGCGTCACGGCCCATCGCCGTCAGCACATGGCTTTCGCCGAGCCGACCGGATGAGCAGGCCGAGCCTGCCGAAAGCGCCACACCTTCGAGATCGAAGGCGATCTGTCCGGTCTCGGCCTTCAGCCCCGGCAGGGTGAAGAAGATCGTATTGACGACACGCTCGCCACCCTCGCCGTGGATCATCACATCGGCAGCCGCCTCACGCATGCCGGCTTCCAGCCGCTCGCGCAGCGCGCCGATTTCCACATTACGCGCCTCGAGTTCGTCGGCCGCGGCTTCTGCCGCCGCACCGAAGCCGATCAGCGCCAGTGAGTTCTGTGTGCCGGAGCGGTGACCCCGCTCCTGTCCGCCGCCCTGGATCAGCGGCCGCGGCATCAGCGCCTCGCCGCGGGCAATTAGCGCGCCGGCGCCCTTCGGCCCGCCGATCTTGTGCGAGGAAATGATCATGAAATCGGCACCGATCTTGCCGATATCGAGCCCGATGCGGCCAGCCGCCTGAACGGCGTCGACGACAAAGAGCCCGCCATGGGCGTGGACGATCTTTGCCGCCGCCTCGACCGGCTGGACGATGCCGGTCTCGTTGTTGACGAGCATGATGGCGACCATCGGCAGGCCGGCGGCCTTGTCATGTGCAGCAAGCAGCAGGCCCAGCGCATCGAGATCGACGATGCCGGCCTCCGTCACCGGGACCTCGGTCATCTTCTCCCTGGCAAAGCGGCCGCCTTCGCGCACAGCCGGATGCTCGATTGCCGAAAAGTAGAGGCGGCCGAGCTGAAGCGGCGTGCGGCCCATGCGGAAATCCGGGGTCAGCACCAGATTGGCGGCCTCGGTGGCGCCGCTGGTAAAGACCACATTGCCGGCGTCGGTGCCGACCAGTGCCGCCACTTTGCGCCGCGCGCCTTCGATTGCAGCGCGGGCAGCACGGCCTTCGCCGTGAACGGAATTTGGATTGCCGAAAATGTCGATGGCGCGCATGATCGCCGCGCGTGCTGCGGGGTGCAGCGGCGCTGTGGCATTCCAGTCGAGATAAAGGCGTGGCGGCGCCATGATCTTCAGTCCTGCGCTTGACGACCTTGCTTCAGCACCCGCGGTTCATTTTTCTTGAAATTTCCGCCGGGCTTGCCTTATGACACATTCCACGATGCGTGGATCGCCATGCAAGTTTCGAATTGTTCTAAACTGCGTTTTAGAAAACCTGACAACACTAGTCAAGTCATGTTGTCGTCCAAACGCAGCGCGAACGCGAAATAAAACCCGGAGTACCAATGCCCGAAGTCATTTTCAACGGCCCAGCCGGCCGTCTTGAAGGCCGCTATCAGCCCTCCAAGGAAAAAAGTGCGCCCATCGCCCTGATTCTGCATCCGCATCCGCAATTCGGCGGCACGATGAACAATCAGATCGTTTACCAGCTCTTCTATATGTTCCAGAAGCGTGGGTTCACGACGCTGCGCTTCAATTTCCGGGGCATCGGCCGCAGCCAGGGCGAATTCGACCACGGCGCCGGCGAACTTTCGGATGCCGCCTCGGCGCTCGACTGGGTGCAAAGCCTTCATCCCGATTCGAAGACCTGTTGGGTCGCCGGTTATTCCTTCGGCTCCTGGATCGGCATGCAGCTGCTGATGCGTCGGCCGGAGATCGAAGGCTTCATGTCGATTTCCCCACAGCCGAATACCTACGACTTCTCCTTCCTGGCGCCCTGCCCCTCCTCCGGCCTGATCATCAACGGCGAGGCCGACAAGGTGGCGCCGGAAAAGGACGTCAACGGCCTTGTCGAGAAGCTGAAAACCCAGAAGGGCATTCTCATTACCCATCGCACCGTTTCCAACGCCAACCATTTCTTCAACGGCCAGGTGGAAACGCTGATGGGCGAATGCGAGGACTATCTCGACCGCCGCCTCAACGGCGAACTGGTGCCGGAGCCGGCGGCCAAGCGGATCCGCTAACGCCATAGCCAGAGCCGGTCATCCCCAAGCGGAGCCGGTCCGGGACGCCACCGGCCCCTTTGTGCCGGAACAGATCGCCTACCGTGTTGCAATCTATATTGCAGTGCGGTAGGTTCCTCGCGATCCTAACTAAAGCGAGGTCCGCAATGACCAAGTCGTTCGGGGAAGTCCTGGATAAGTATAGGGGTATCGGTCCGGGGTTCGATTTTCTTCGAATTGGGCTCGCCTTTTCTATCGTATTGACCCATTCCTTTTTGCTGACAAGGAATGATGCCTTCATCAGGGGGTCGGTATTCTGGTTTGCTGAATACGCTCTTGTTCCGATGTTTTTCGCGTTGAGCGGATTTCTGATCGCCGGCAGCGCCCAGCGACTGAGCCTCCGGAACTTCCTGATCAATCGTGGCTTGCGCATCGTCCCGGCACTTGCCGTCGATATCGTCGTTTGTTCGCTGATCATCGGGCCGATCATAACAATCGTCTATCACTCCGAATATTTTACCGATCCGCGATTTTTCAAATACTTCCTGAATATCGTCGGCTGGATCCATTACGAGTTGCCTGGCGTTTTCCAGGATAATCCGAGCCAACGTGTCAACGGCGCGCTCTGGACGGTTCCCTGGGAGATATTCTGCTACATCATCATGTCGTTCCTGATGGTCACCGCCATCGTGAAGACCCGCTACAAGCTGCTTGCCGTGACGGCCGCCTATATCGTCATCGGCCTCATCGTGCAGAAGATGCCCTATCTGTTCCCGGGCTCGATCAAGCCGATCGCGCGCTTCCTGTTCATGAGCCGGGGCTCCCAGCTGATTACGGCGTTCATGATGGGCATCGCCGTCTTTCAGTTTAAAGCGGTCATTCCGTATTCCCGATGGCTATTCGCCGCCGCCTGCCTGGTTTGCATCGTCGCCATTCTCACCCTCGACAGCCGGGCTGTGGAGTCAGTGATCAACCGGCCGATCGTCATCACCTCGCTGGTTTACATCACAGTCTTCCTCGGCCTGTCGGAGGTGCCCATTCCGGCCTTTTTCAGGAAAGGCGACTATTCCTACGGCGTCTACCTCTACCATGACCCGTTCTTGCAGATCTGGATCAGCTCGTTCCCCACGGTCTTTCTCTACCCGAAATACGGTGCGCTGGCGCTCTATCTCGTCGGCTTGCCCTCGGCTCTCGCCGTCGCGGTGCTGTCCTGGCATTTCATCGAGAAACCGATCCTCGGCCTTCGCAAGAAGTTTTCGTTCATCGCCCAGGTCAGGGGCGTCGAGGATGGCAATCAGGCGGGGCGCAAATCCAATGTCCGGCCGATTGCCGTAAAGAGTTAGATCTTTGCCGGCCGCGTGTCAGCGGTGAGTTAGAAAGCCGTGCATGACGACACTGAGCCGCGGCGTCGTGAGGATGATCCTCACGCTCATGGCCTTGCCAGCACCCCGCCGCTGACGGGAGCGGCGACCCCCGTCGTGCCTGGAAATGTCAATGGCAGCCCATCCAGCGAGCGCACGGCGAGATAGGCCCAGGCCTCGGCCTCCATCGCGTCGCCGTCGAAGCCGGCCTCTTCGGCGGTCAATACCTTCGACCCCAGCGCTTCGGCCATGGCCGAAAGTTCCGCCATCAAGGTGCCGTTCAGCCGCCCGCCGCCGCAGACGATATAGGTCGACGGGGTCTCCGGCAGGAAACCGGCGGATTTGACAATCGACGCGGCGGCGACGTGCGCCAGCGTCCGGGCGCCGTCCTCAAGGCTCGCCTCCCCAACCCGAAGCGGTGCGAAATCGCCGCGATCGAGCGAACGCCGGATATTGCCGCGAAAAAACGGGCTTTCCAGATATCGCTCCGCGAGAGCGGCCACCACCTTGCCGCGTCCGCCGATCTCGCCGCCGGGATCAAAGGTTTTGCCGGTCTGCATCTCCACCCACTGGTCGATCAGCGTATTGCCCGGGCCGCTATCGAAGGCCGATATCCGCCCGTCCGTGCCGATGAAGGTCAGATTGGAGATCCCGCCGATATTGACGAAACAGACAGCCTGCCCGGCCTGCTGGAATTTTCCCGCGAGCGCTGCGTGATAGGCAGGCACCAGCGGTGCGCCCTGGCCGCCGTGAACCATATCGTTGGCCCGCATGTCATAGACCAACGATATGCCGGTTCGGCGCGCCAGTTCCTGGCCGTCGCCGATCTGGATCGTCAGCCCCTCGTCGGGTCGATGAAGCACCGTCTGCCCATGGAAGCCGAGAACATCGATATCACCGGCAGCGAACCCGAAACGCGCCAGGAATGCCGTAACGGCAATTGCATGCCGTTGGGTCAACTCGCGCTCGATGTCGCCAAGCTCAGTGGGCCGCTCGTTCCTGTCGGTCAGCGGCCGCGCCAGTTCCAGCGCCCGTTTCAGCCGCTCGCGAAAATCGGCGTCATAGGGTACCCCCATGAACGGGCCACGCTCGATGAAGCCGCGGCCGTCGGTCCTGAGCAGCGCCACATCGATTCCATCCATCGACGTGCCGCTCATCAGGCCGATCGCGGTTCTGATGACATCCATGCGGCTTGCCTCCCATGCGATTCCCGGATGCACTTTTATAAAAACAGTGCTAAACGCGCCGCGATAGATCAACAACAACGAACTTGCGTGAAGCCATATGGGTCAAACGCAGACACCAAGAGACGAAAGCCATGTCCGAGTTCAAGTCCGATTTCCTCCGCACGCTGAAAGAGCGCGGCTTCATTCATCAGGTCTCCGATGAACGCGGCCTCGACGACCTGTTCGCCAAGGAAACCGTGACGGCTTATATTGGCTTCGATCCGACGGCGCCCAGCCTGCACGCCGGCTCGCTGATCCAGATCATGATGCTGCATTGGATGCAGAAGACCGGTCATCGGGCCATTTCGCTAATGGGCGGCGGCACCGGTATGGTCGGCGACCCCTCCTTCAAGGAAGAGGCGCGCCAGCTCATGACCGTGGATACGATCGAAGGCAACATCGCCTCGATCAAGCGCGCCTTCTCCAATTATCTGAATTACGGCGACGGTCCGAAGGACGCGCTGATGATCAACAATGCCGAATGGCTGCGCTCGCTGAACTACCTCGAATTCCTGCGCGATGTCGGCAAGCACTTCTCCGTCAATCGCATGCTGTCCTTCGACAGCGTGAAGACGCGCCTTGACCGCGAACAGTCGCTGTCCTTCCTGGAATTCAACTACATGATCCTCCAGGCCTACGACTTCGTCGAGATCGCCAAGCGCTATGGCTGCCGTCTGCAGATGGGCGGTTCGGATCAGTGGGGTAATATCGTCAACGGTATCGATCTCGGTCACCGCATGGGGACACCGCAGCTTTATGCACTGACATCGCCGCTGCTGACGACGTCGTCGGGCGCCAAGATGGGCAAGTCGGCGACGGGCGCTATCTGGCTGAACGCCGACATGCTCTCGGCCTACGATTTCTGGCAGTACTGGCGCAACACCGAGGACGCCGACGTCTCGCGCTTCCTGAAGCTCTACACGACGCTGCCGATGGATGAAATCGCCCGTCTCTCGGCGCTCGGCGGTTCGGAGATCAACGAGGTCAAGAAGATCCTCGCGACTGAGGTAACGGCGATCCTGCACGGCCGAGAATTCGCCGATCAGGCCGCCGAAACGGCGCGCAAGACCTTCGAGGAAGGCCGCGTCGCCGAAAACCTGCCTTCGGTCGACATCCCTGGCACCGAACTCGACGGCGGCATCGGCCTGCTGTCGCTGATGGTCCGCGCTGGTCTTGCCGGCTCGAATGGCGAGGCTCGCCGTCACATCCAGGGCGGCGCGGTGCGCATCAACGACGAGGCCGTCAGCGACGAGCGCCGGCTGATCGGCAGCAACGAAATCACCGCCGACGGCGTCATCAAGCTCTCGCTCGGCAAAAAGAAGCACATCCTGATCCGCCGCGCGGCGTAAGCGGCTTCAATTGCGAACAAATCAAAGCCGGCGCTCGCGCCGGCTTTTTCTTTGCCCAACTCATGCGTTGGCGCGCACCCCTCACTCAACTCCGGGCCGAGATGCCGCGTCCGTTCGTTCGGCCTCCCGGAAGACATAGGGTGGTGGATTGACGTCTGGCGCGTGCGTCACGCGGGACCACCAGCTGATCGAGAAGATCGGCGGTGTCACCGTCGCATCGAGAGGAACCGCCAGTACATGGGCGGAACGGATGAGCTCCGGCGGTTTCAGCCGCTCGCTCTTCTCTGCAGAGTATGACGCATGGTGGCCGGCTGCAGCAGCGGCCACCGCGACCGATAGGAACGAGACTGTCCGAGCGCACTGCATGGCATCCTCCGACATTGCGCCGACCGTTTTGCGGGCCGGGATTCACATTACATCAGAGTTACCTAAAATAGGCAAAGCATCAATGTCGGACTTGTCAGTATAAGTCGGAATTAGCGAACAAGCCGCACGACAATCAGCGCTTTATCGGAACCTTTTCCGCCCGCCGGGATTTGCGACCAGATTGGATTGGAGCGCCGGCATGATCAACGACCTCTGGTATAAAAACGCCGTCATCTACTGCCTGTCGGTCGAGACCTTCATGGATGCAAACGGTGACGGCGTCGGCGATTTTCAGGGGCTGATGCGGCGCCTCGACTATCTCTCCGGCCTCGGCGTGACGGCAATCTGGCTGATGCCCTTCCAGGCTTCACCCGGTCGCGACGACGGTTACGACGTCTCGGATTATTACAATGTCGACCCACGCTACGGCACGCTCGGCGACTTCGTCGAATTCACCCACGGCGCCAAGCAGCGCGGTATCCGCGTGTTGATCGATCTGGTGATCAATCACACATCCAAGGATCATCCCTGGTTCCAGGAGGCCAGGAGCGATCCGCAGTCACGCTATCGCGATTGGTACGTCTGGTCTGAGAAAAAGCCGGCGAATGCCGATCAGGGCATGGTCTTCCCCGGCGTCCAGAAGACCACATGGACCCATGACGAGAAGGCCAAGGCCTATTATTTCCACCGTTTCTACGATCATCAGCCCGATCTCAACACGTCCAATCCCGAGGTGCAGGCCGAAATCCTCAAGATCATGGGCTTCTGGATCCAGCTCGGCGTCTCCGGCTTTCGGATGGATGCCGCCCCCTTCATCATCGCTAGGAAAGGCGCCGATGTCAGCAAGCCGGTCGAGCAGTTCGACATGTTGAGAAAATTTCGCGAATTCCTGCAGTGGCGGCTCGGCGATTCCATCATCCTCGCCGAAGCCAACATCCTGCCGAAGGACAATTTCGAATATTTCGGCGACGATGGCGACCGCATGCAGATGATGTTCAATTTCCAGGTCAATCAGGCGCTGTTTTATGCTCTTGCCAGCGCCGATACGCGACCGCTAAAGAAGGCGATGGAGACGACGAAACCGCGCCCGGCAACCGCGCAATGGGGCCTGTTTCTCCGCAACCACGACGAACTGGATCTCGGCCGGCTGTCGGAAAAGCAGCGCGACGCCGTCTTTGCCGCCTTCGGGCCTGAAAAGGACATGCAGCTCTATAACAGGGGCATTCGCCGTCGCCTGGCGCCGATGCTCGGCGGCGACCGCCACAGGATCGAGATGGCCTACAGCCTGCTGTTTTCGCTGCCCGGAACGCCGGTCATCCGTTACGGCGACGAGATCGGCATGGGCGACGATCTCGCTCTGCCAGAACGCAATTGCGCCCGCACGCCGATGCAGTGGTCGACCGAACCGGAAGGCGGTTTCACCAAAAGTCGAAAGCCTGTCTCGCCTGTCATCAAGGACGGCCCCTACGGCTTCCAGCATGTCAACGTCGCCGAGCAGCGGCGCGATGCCAATTCATTGCTGAACTGGACCGAACGAATGATCCGGATGCGCAAGGAAGCTCCTGAGATCGGCTGGGGCGATTTCGCTGTGGTCGACACCGGAAACGACGGCGTGCTAGCGCTTCGTTACGACTGGCGCGGCAATTCCGTGTTGATCCTGCACAATCTGCATGCGCAGCCGGCAGAAGTCACCTTCGATCCGGACAGAGGCAAAGACGGGCGACAGTTGATCGATATCGCCGACGGCGCGAGCAGCGAAGCGGACGAGAAAGGCTGCCACACCGTCGTGCTCGACGCCTATGGCTATCGCTGGTACCGCGTCGGTGGCCTCGACTATCTCCTCAGGCGCAAGGAAATTTAATGCATGTCGACCAGAAGTGTGCAGCGGTTCCCGGAAAACGACATGCATAAAAACAAAGAACTAAAGCGCGCCGCATGATTCAAATTTGATGCGACGCGCTTTAGGTTCCGCGCCCTACTGGAATTCGAAGATCTGCCGGAAGACACCCGGTGCGATGATCGACAGCGGGTTGATCTGCAGGTTTGGCTGGTCGAACTTGCCGGTGAGCTTGAAGGTGATGCCGATCAGGCCGCGGTCGCTGCCGTTGCCGAGGATGACGCCGATCAGCGGCAGTTCGGCAAACAGCCGGTTTAGGCCGTAGGCCGGCATGAAGGTGCCGGTCATGTCCATATTGCCCTTGCGGTCGCGCACCACGCCCTGGAAGGTCGCGCCGATCTGGTCGCCGCGCAGCACGCCATTCTCGATGCCGACCATGCCATCGCGCGAGACGACGCGGGCAAAGCCGCGCTGAAAGCGTTGCGACGAGGTATCGATCTCGCGCTTGACGGCTTCGTTGAGGCTGCGCTGCTCGTTGCCGACAGGCGTCGAGACGATCGAGCGCAGCCGTTGTTCGTTGACGATCGAGAACCGGCGCACGTCGAGCGAACCGTCCCAGCCGCCCTGTGCCGAAAGCCTGATTGCCAGATTGAGCAGGCCGCCCTGCATGTGCTTGTAGAGATCGGCAAAACGCGAGACCGCGCCGGCATCGCCGCTGGTGATGTTGATGACGCCACCGTCCTTCATCTGGCTGACCACGGCTTCACCGCTGTCGGTAACGGCGGAAAAGTTCAGCGCTTGCAGCTTGTCGCCGCGAAGTGACACCTGCGCCTGGAAATTGCCGATCTTCTCATCGTTGAAGCCGATGACGTTTTTCAGCCTGGCGCGCACCGATACGCCGGTGTCGCCGGCATCCCCGTCACCATCGCCATCGCCCGAGCCCGATTTCAGCCGCGCGATAACTGGCCGCGCATCGGCGCTGTCGCCGGAGACCGAGACGTCGAAATTGCCCTTGCTGCGCTTCACCGACAGGGCGAAATCGTCCAGCGAGGAGAGTTTGACGCTGTCGAAATCGGCTGAGATCAGCCCATTTTTGCCGACGTTCATCGATCCGTTGGCGCCGAAACCGTCGCCCTTCAGCCGGAAGTTCTTGATCTGGGTATTGTCGGCCGGGCCGGAGGTTTCGAATTCGGCCGAAGCTGCAATGCCGCTGCCCTTCGACCAGCCGATCCACGGCAGGTCGAGTTGCGACCGGGTAAGCTCGAGCTGAACGTCCTGCCGGTCGTCGTCGATCCGCGTCAGCACCATCTTCACGCTGCCGCCGACGATTCCGGAAAGGCCGGGGATCAGCTTGTTGCGCTGCTCCTCGGAAAGCGTCGCGGTGATCACCCGCTGCCGCTTCGCACTGTCGGATGCCTCGACCGGTTCGGTAAGATCGATATCGGCGGGGACGCCATCGATCTGGGCCTTGGCGTCGAGCGTGATCTGTTTCGGATTGCCGTTCAGCGTACCGTTGAGATTGCTGATCGTGCGGCCGGAAAACGGCTTGCCAAGATCGACATCGGTGAGCTTCATGGCCGCCGTCCATTCGGCCGGCGGCGGGTTCTGCGAGGCGAGCAGGCCGAAATGCGCCTTCACGTTCGCCTCGATCCGCCCCTTGAAATCGTCGGGCGTAAAGCCGGCGCGCTGCAGCACCCGGATCGGTCTGTAGGTCAGAAGCTCGCCGACGGCATCCGCTGCCCCGGAGACCGTAAGATCGATATCCGCCATCAGCGGCTTGTCGTAGGTGGCGGGCATGATGAAGGTTCCCTGCCCGAGACCGACGGATCGGCCGGAGGGGAAAAACGACGTGCCGCTTTTGATCGCGATCGTCGCAACCGGGCCGGCCAGGTCGAAATGGGCCGAGGTGTCACGGATCGGCGGAATGTCGCCGGCAACGTTCATCCGCGCTCCCGTGATGTCGAAGCCGATGCGGATCTGGTTGGCGTCGAGCTTCAACCCCTTGCCGCCGGCTGCCTCGTCCAGCCTGCCGAAGGGAATGAAAACGGAGATGGCAGCGTTGGTGACGGTGCCGCCGAAGAGGTTGCCCTGTACCCAGGTGCGCACCTTGGGCGCCATCCAGAATGGCCACATTTGCTTGATCGCCGTCGTCTGCAGTTGTGCCGACTGGCCGGCAAAGCTGATCTCCGGCGATTTGCCCCCGAGCTTGACGTGCAGTGCCCCGTAAAGCGCGCCGAGCGAGCTGGAGACGGCCATATTGGGAAACTGGAATTCCCGCCCGGCGACAAGGTAGCGCCCGGTCGCCTGGATATCGAAAGAGAGCGGCTGCTCGCCGGAGCCGCTGGGGGCTGCCATGCCGCCGCTGACCAGCAGATCGATGCCGAAGCCCTTGCCGGCCTGCGGGTCGAGCTTGTCGAGATCGATCAGCGCGCCGTTGATCGGAAGCGTGGTCGCGCCGAACCGGGCATTCGACCGGGCGATCTCGAGCGTCTGCTTGGCGAAATCATAGACGAGGTTGATCTGCCCGCCCGATAGCTCCTGCGGATCGCCATCCGCATAGATCAGGCCGGGATCGATGTCGATCGTCGCCGCAAGCGCCGGCTCCACGCCATCGCGCCCCCTGGTGGCCGACACCGTCAGGTCGGCAAACGCGCTGAGCCCCTGCCGGATCACGCCTTGATCGTTGCGTTTGAGCGAAAAGGGCGTGAGGTCGGCATGCCTGAGCGTCGCCACCACCTTCGATACGTGGCCGTCTTCCTTCTCGGCCAGTACATCGAGCTTCGCCACCTCGCCGTTCAGCGCCACCTCGCCGCTCAATTGCAGCGAGGATGGGCCGGCATGGGCAAAGACGAGGTTGTCGACGACCAGCGACAGTGGGCCGTTGGCGGTATCGGCAAGCTTGATAGTTATGCCGGAGATCCGTACCGAATTGGTTGAGCCCCGGGTCACGACGCTGTCGAACATGTCGAATTGCGAGAAGATCTTCTCCGTCGCCGCCGGCATGGCGTCGATGCGCAGATCGTCGAGCGTCAGAGGATTGCCGGAGGGCAAAAGCGCGGTATCGAGCGCGATATCCTCCGCTTCGATGTCGGTGACGGCGATGCGGCCGCGGAAAAGCTGCAGCGGATCGAGCCCCAGGCGCACCGAACCCGTCGTCGACAGGTGCTGGCCGCTCTGCTCGTCGATCATGTTGACGTTGCGCGCTTCCAGCGCCAGCCGGAAATCCGAGGTGAAACGGATGACGGTGGAGCCGACCTCGGCGTGGTAACGCGGTCCGGCCACGCCGTTCAACGCCGCCTGCGCCTGCTGCGACAGCGGCTTGTCGAACATGCCGCTCTCGACGGTAAAGACGATCGCCGCGAGAACAAGGAGGATCAGGCCCAGAAATCCCGCGGTCAGCTTCGCTGTCCGGCGCATCGGCGAACGCGGCGGCGGGCAATGGACGATGATCGGATCCTCGGCCTGAGCGGACGGCAAGCGGTCCAGCGCAACGATATCCTTCTTGCGAAACGTGACCTTTTCGCCGCGGATGGCTGACATGCGCCTTCGGGCTCTCCCTTTAAATGAAGAATTGAACCCGGCCATGCTGGACGGGTTTCCGTCCACTATATAATTCGGGGAGAGAAAGTGTCATCCACAAACCCGGCAAAAGAAAGGTTTTCCCAATGGCGGTTCCAGGCATCGGCGCCACGGCTCCTGATTTCAACCTTCCCCGCGACGGCGGCGGCCGCGTCTCGCTGGCCGAATTCCAGGGCAGGCCACTCGTCCTGTTCTTCTATCCCAAGGACGATACGACAGGCTGCACCGCCGAATCACTGGCCTTCACCGCGCTGGCAGGCGAGTTCGAGGCAGCGGGTGTGGCCGTCATCGGCATGTCGCCCGATTCGGCCGCCTGCCATGACAAATTCGTCAGGAAACACCGTCTTTCGGTGGCGCTTGCCTCGGACGAGGAAAAGACCACGTTGCAGGCCTATGGCGTCTGGAAGGAAAAGAGCATGTACGGCCGCAATTTCATGGGCGTCGAGCGCACCACTTTCCTCATCCGCCAGGACGGCACGATCGCCACCATCTGGCAGAAGGTGAAGGTGCAGGGCCATGCCGAAACCGTGCTCGAGGCGGTGCGGAATCTGGCCGCGTGACCGGAGATCTTGCGATAACGTCGCTGCGCGGCGGCGCAATCGATGCCATCTGCTCCGCCGATCTCGACCGCAAGACGGCGCTGGCGCAGGAAAGCGCCACCCGCTGGTTTGCCCGCCGGGTGTCGTTGCGCTCGCCGCTCGATGCCGCTTTGCCGGACAGGCCCGGCCGTCCTGACAGACCGCTGCTGACGCCGCCGACCCAGGTGGAAAAGCGCTCGCTGCATACGTTGAAAGGCCGGATCGCCCTGCTGCATGCCATCGCCCACATCGAGCTCAATGCCGTCGATCTGGCGCTCGATATCGTCGCGCGATTCGCAACCGAGCAGGTGCCGAACTCCTTTTTCGACGGCTGGATGCAGGTTGCCTTCGAGGAGGCGAAGCATTTCCGCATGGTGCGCGCCCGCCTCAACGATCTCGGCGCCGATTATGGCGATCTGCCCGCCCATGACGGGCTCTGGCAGGCCGCCCATTCGACGCGCAACGATCTGACGGCAAGGCTCGCCGTCGTGCCGCTGATTCTCGAAGCCCGCGGCCTCGACGTCACGCCGTCGCTGCAGGCAAAGATGCGCCAGACCGGCGATCTCGAAAGTGCCGCGGTCCTCGACGTCATCTACAACGACGAGAAAGGCCACGTCGCCGTCGGCGCCAAATGGTTCCGCTTCCTATGCGCCCGGGAGAAGCGCGACCCGGCAAAAGCCTTCCAGGAGCTGGTGCGCGCCAATTTCCGCGGACCGTTGAAGCCGCCCTTCAACGATCTTGCCCGCGCCGAGGCCGGCCTGACGCCATCCTTCTACCGCGCGCTCGCATCGATCAGCCACGCCTGAAATAGCTGGTATTTCTGGCGCGGGCGGCGACAAAGAAAGCATTCGTTAACCATAAGAGTGTCTAATTTTCCGAAAGAGGCGTAGCGCATCAATCGGGAGAGCCTGCGTGGACAGCGGACATCAGCACCGGGTATTCGGCAGGCGGGCGCAGGAGCATATCCTGATCCTCGCAAGCGGCGATAAGGTCCGCCACATGACGGTCCGGCCGTGGATGGCAGCCCTTGCTGTCTGCCTCGTCGGCGCCTTTTCGATCGGCTATCTCCTCGCCACCTCCTATCTCGTGCTGCGCGACGATCTGATCGGCGCCACCATGGCGCGGCAAGCCCGCATGCAGCACGATTATGAAGACCGCATCGCCGCCCTTCGCGCGCAAGTCGACCGCATCACCTCCCGGCAGCTCCTCGACCAGCAGGTGGTCGAGGACAAGGTCGACAAGCTGATGGAGCAGCAGATGGCGCTGACCTCGCGCCATGGCAAGCTCGACAATCTGCTCGACCGGGCGGAAAGCTCCGGCCTGACGGAAAAGGACGGCGCTCTCGCTGCCCCCTCTTCGCCCGTTCAGTCCTATGCCCCTGATATCAAGGACAAGCGCGCTTCGCTGACCGGTGGCGGCATCCAGGCGATCGAGAAACAGCTGGCGAGCGGCGCCCCCGCCGATGCGACACCCGACAATTCCACGCTTGCCTATGTGCCGGCCGCCGAGACGGTCGGCGACCGTGCCGACCGCATCTTCTCCAACGTGACGCTGTCGCTGAAGGGTGTCGAACAGGACCAGCGCAACCGCGTCGAGCAGCTGACGAGCGACGCCGGCAATGCCGCCAATGTCATCGGCACCGTGCTGACCCGCTTCAAGATTCCGGTGCCGGAGGAGACTGCGGCGAGGCAAGACGACGATGCCGTCGGCGGCCCCTATGTCGAGCCTGAAAGCAACGACGACTTCAACAATTCGCTGGCAGCGCTCGACGGCGCGCTGACCCGGCTGGAGTCCGTGCGCAGCACCGCCGAATCCCTGCCCTTCCGCAATCCCGCGCTCGGCAAGGACGTGACCAGCCCGTTCGGCAATCGCCGCGACCCTTTCCTCGGCCGGCTCGCGCTGCATTCCGGCATCGATTTCCGCTTCACGCCGGGCGAGAAGATCCGCCCGTCGGCGCCTGGCAAGGTCATCGCCGCCGGCTGGACCGGCGGTTACGGCAACATGGTCGAAGTCGATCACGGCAACGGCATATCGACGCGATACGGCCATATGTCGCAAGTGCTGGTCAAGGTCGGCGACACGGTCGACCGCAATGACGTCATCGGCCTTGCCGGCAGCACCGGCCGCTCGACGGGAACGCATCTGCACTATGAGGTGCGCCAGGACGGCCACGCGGTCGATCCAGTATATTTCATGAATGCCGGCCTTAAACTCGCCACCTATATCAAGTAACAGCCGTGAGGTAACCATCGCTTCACTCTGTACCGGGTGCGGCCTCTCTAATTCTTGACTTGCCGGCCATTCGGGGCTATGTCGCGCTGCATTGCGGCACGCAATCCCGCCGACTCGTTCAGAGCTCGGCCGAACCGAAACGGAAACAGTTTTCCCTTTGACGACATTCGCTGACCTTGGCTTGAGCCAAAAAGTGCTATCCGCTGTTACCGACGCGGGCTACACGATCCCCACGCCTATTCAGGCGGGAGCCATTCCCTTTGCGCTCGAGCGCCGCGATATTTGCGGCATCGCGCAGACGGGCACTGGCAAGACGGCATCCTTCGTTCTGCCGATGCTGTCGCTTCTGGAAAAGGGGCGCGCCCGCGCCCGCATGCCCCGTACGCTGATTCTCGAGCCGACGCGCGAACTCGCCGCCCAGGTCGCCGAGAATTTTGAAAAATACGGCAAGAACCACCGTCTCAACGTCGCCCTGCTGATCGGCGGCGTTTCCTTCGAGGACCAGGATCGCAAGCTCGAGCGCGGCGCCGACGTGCTGATTTGCACGCCAGGCCGCCTGCTCGACCATTTCGAGCGCGGCAAGCTTTTGATGAGCGGCGTCGAGATCCTCGTCATCGACGAGGCCGACCGCATGCTCGACATGGGCTTCATCCCCGATATCGAGCGCATCGCCAAGATGATCCCATTCACCCGCCAGACGCTGTTTTTCTCGGCAACCATGCCGTCGGAGATCCAGAAGCTTGCCGACCGCTTCCTGCAAAATCCCGAGCGCATCGAAGTGGCAAAGCCGGCGTCGGCCGCAGAGACCGTGACGCAGCGCTTCGTCGCCTCGCACGGTAAGGACTACGAGAAGCGCGCGGTTCTGCGCGAACTCGTCCGCGCCCAGACCGAACTCAAGAACGCCATCGTCTTCTGCAACCGCAAGAAGGATGTTGCCGATCTCTTCCGGTCGCTGGAGCGCCACGGCTTCTCCGTCGGTGCCCTGCATGGGGATATGGATCAGCGCTCCCGCACGATGACGCTGCAGAGCTTCCGTGACGGCAATCTCCAGCTGCTGGTTGCCTCCGACGTCGCCGCCCGCGGCCTCGACATTCCCGATGTCAGCCACGTCTTCAATTTCGACGTGCCGATCCACTCCGAGGATTACGTCCACCGCATCGGCCGCACCGGCCGTGCCGGCCGCTCGGGTGCCTCCTTCACGCTCGTCACCAAGCGCGACACCAAATTCGTCGATGCGATCGAAAAGCTGATCGGCCAAAAGGTCGAGTGGCTGAGCGGCGATGTGAATTCCTTGCCGCCGGCAGAAGAAAGCGCCGAAAGCGAGCGCCCGCGGCGCAACAGCCGCGAGCGTGGCGCAAAGAGTGAACGGGGTGAGAGGGATCGTGGGCGCGGACGCGGCAATCGCAGCGCCTCGGTTCATAAATCTGATAACGACATCCAGGATAATGGCGTAGACGTGATCCAAGCAGCACCAGTAAAGGCCGACATCGTGAAGAACGAGCGCAAAGCAGAGCAGAAGCCGCAAAACAATGCGCGCAACAGCCGGCCTTATCCGGCAAACGATGACAGCCGCGACCGCCGCCGCCATCGCGACCACGACGACGGCCCGACCCCGGTCGGCTTCGGCGACGATATCCCGGCCTTCATGCTGATCGCCGGCAGCGCCAAGATCTGAACGTCCAATGGGTAAGCCCGGTCTCGATTTTCCGGGCTTCGGCGTCGGCCTGGTGATTCTGCGCGACGCCAAGGTACTCCTGTATAAACGCCTGCGTCCACCGGAAGCCGGCTATTGGAATATCGTCGGCGGCAAGGTCGACCACATGGAGCCGGCCGAGCAGGCTGCGCGCCGCGAGGCCGAGGAAGAAACCGGCCTCAAGATCGGTCGGATCGAGAAAATCGGCATGACCGAACAGATCATCGATACCGACCGCCAGCACTGGATTTCGCTTCTCTATCTCGCCTGCGACGTCGAAGGCGAGCCGCAACTGACGGAACCGGACAAGCTTTCGGATTTCGGCTGGTTTCCCCTGACTGATTTACCCTCGCCGTTGTCGGCCTTCACCAAGGCTGCGATCGCAGCGCTGCCCTCAGCCGAACGCGGTCAGCTATCGGCGCGCAGCGACGCCTCATAGGCAAGCCGCACCCATTTCGCCATCAGATCGGGATCGTCGTAAGCCTCGTCGGGGATCGACCAGTAGGGCATCTTCACCGGCTTGCCCTTCTTGCCCTCGTAGCTCCACTGCGTGGCGCCGGCGGCGGCAAATTCAGGGGCGCTCGTCTCGTCGGCCTTCAGCAACATCTCGTCCCGCACTTCGAGCGCGATGATGCGCCCGAGATGATAGATGCCCTTGCCGCCGAACATGCGCTTGACCGTGACGGGACCGAGCCCCTGAAACATTTCCTCGATGCCGGCAGTGTCCATTCTAATCCCTCGAGATCCTGAAAATCACAGCGCGTGATAATCCCGGTTCATATAGACGAGCGCCGCGTGCTTTTCGCTGAAGCGCACGGCCGCGACCTCGCCGAAGATGACATTGTGCGTCGGCATTTCCTTGATGTCGGTCACCCGGCAATCGAAGGCTGCGAGCGCATCGGCGAGCACAGGCGCGCCGGTGACCAGCGTCTCAAAACGAGCGCTGGCGAAACGCTCGCTATCGGCAAGCGACGTCCGTCCGGAAAAGGCGTCGGCAACGCCCTGATGATGAGCGCCGAGCGTGTTCAGCACGAAGACGCCGCTACGGAAAAAGATCTCGTTCTTCGGATTGGTGTTGTTGAGGCAGATCAGCACCGAGGCTGGATTGTCCGAGACCGAGCAGGCGGCGGTGATGGTGACGCCGCGGCGCAACTCGCCCATCGCCGTCGTCACGAGTTGCACATGGCCGGCATAACGGCTCATGGCGTCTCGATAAAGACCGGGGTCGATATGCTGCCTGTTCAACACCTGCTTCTCCCGTGCTTTTCTGCATGGATCGACTTGTTATCGCGCCAATATGGCGAGCATCAGTTACCTTTTCTACAATAGGACCGGTGAAAAGCACTGCTTCACGCTTGTTTTTCTTTGACGATCGCGGCCTTGCGGATAAAAGGGCATGGACGATGGCTTAGGGATCTCCGCCTTTCATGATCAACCTGCGTGGCATAGCAGCCTTTCTGGCGCTGCTGGGAGCGGCGGCGCAAGGCCATGCGGCCGGCGTGACGATCGGCGTCGTCGCCCCTCAAAACGGCCCGCTCGCTTTGCTCGGCGCCCAGATTGCCGCCGGCGCCGGTTTCGAGATCCAGCAGTCCGGCAATACCCTCGTCGCCATCAACGAGACCTGCGAGGACAATAGTGGCGCTGCGATTGCCGATGCGCTGGTTGCAGCCAAGGTGCAGGTCGCGGTCGGCTTTCTCTGTAGCGAGACGCTGGAAGGCGCGCTGCCGAAGCTGAAGGACGCCAACATTCCTGCGATGACCGTCTCGGCGCGCTCCCGCATCCTGATGGAGGATGCGCTGAAAAACGGCTGGCCGCTGTTTCGCCTGGCGCCCGCCGATGGCGCCGAAGCCGCAAAGATCAACGAAGTGATCCTGAAGGACTGGGCCGCAGATCCGATCGCACTGATCGAGGACGGCACCATCCATGGCCGCGAACTGACGGAAGCGGTGCGCAATGCGCTGGAGCAGAACGGCCTGAAGCCGGTCTTTACCGATACCTACCGGCCAGGACAGGAGCAGCAGATCGCTCTCGTGCGCCGCCTGAAACGGGCCGGTGCGAGCAGGGTTTTCATCGGCGGCGATCGCAACGATGTCGCCATCATCGCCCGCGACGCCAAGGCGGAAAACATCCCGCTGTCCATTCTCGGCGGCGATGCCACGCGCGCCGCCGACCAGCCGCTGCCGCTCAATGCCGGCGTACGCGCCGTCGCCCTGCCCGAATACGCCGCTCTGCCGGAAGGCACGGCTGCAGCCGACGCGCTGCGTACCAAAGGCATCGAGCCGGAAGGCTATGTCCTGCCGTCGCTGGCAGCGGCACTGATTGCCGGCCAGGCCGCGGAAGCCGCCGCTGCGGCCGGCAAGCCTTTCCAGGAGGCACTGATGGGCACTACATTCCAGACGCCGGTCGGCGCCATCGTCTTCACCGCCGCGCATGAACTTTCGCAAAACCCGTACCGCCTGCTCGAATGGCGGGGCAACGGCTTTTTTCCACCGGCCGCGCCGCCGCAATGAGCAGCGGCGCACCAGCCTTGAATTCGGGCGCCACGGTCAAATGGCGGCCCATACGGAGTGAGATCTGATGACGCTGCCCATTCGCATTGCCCCCTCGATCCTCGCGGCGGATTTCGCCAGGCTCGGCGAGGAGGTGCGCAACGTCACGGCCGCCGGCGCCGACTGGATCCATCTCGACGTGATGGACGGGCATTTCGTGCCGAACATCTCCTTCGGCGCCGATGTCATCAAGTCGCTACGCTCTTATACCTCAGCCACCTTCGACTGCCATCTGATGATCTCGCCGGTCGACGACTATCTCGAAGCCTTCGCCAAGGCCGGCTGCGACCGGATTACCGTCCATGCCGAAGCCGGGCCGCATCTGCACCGCTCGCTGCAGACCATCCGCAATCTCGGCAAGAAGGTCGGGGTGACGATCAATCCGGCAACCCCGCTCAGCGCCATCGAAAACGTGCTCGACGATGTCGACCTCATCCTGATCATGTCGGTCAATCCCGGCTTTGGCGGGCAGAAGTTCATTCCGGCAATGGCTGCCAAGATCGCGGCGGCGAAGTCACTGATCGGTGATCGGCCGATCGAACTCGAGGTCGATGGCGGCGTCACGATGGAAACGGCGCCGGCGATCGCCCGCGCCGGCGGCAACGTCCTGGTCGCCGGCTCGGCAATTTTCAAGGGCGGTACGGTCGAGAACTATCGCCGGACCGTCGCCGATCTGCGTCAGGCAGCCGAAGGGGCACGAACATGACAAAGAGTCTGATCATCGGTGGCCTGTTTGCCGCCGCATTGGCCGGCCTGCCCGGCCTGTCCCTTGCCGGCGACATCGCCAATATCCAGCCGATCGGCTTTTCCGCCGACGGCAAGGTCTTCGGATTTCAGGAATTCGGCATCGAGGAGAGTGGCGGCGTCCCCTACTCCAACACCTATTTCGTCGATACCAACAGCGGCCAGTATCTCGAGGGCACGCCCTTCCACACCGAGATGACCGACAAGGACGCCAATCTTTCCAAGGCGCGGCGGCAGAACCTGACGGCGGCGCGCAGCCAGATGGACAAATACGATCTGCTCACCAATCCCGGCCTGATCGCCGCCTTCAATCCGCCGACCGAACTCGGTTCTCCCTCGAAGACCATCCGCTACACGACGCTTGCGACCGACGGCCCGCCGAAATCGCCCTATACGCTTTCGCTCGGTGAGATGCCGGTGCCGACGCCGAAGGGTTGCGCGGCTGTCGACAAGCGGGTCCTCGGCTTCAGCCTGCAGATGATCGAGAAGCAAGGCGCTCCGAACCGCCAGGCGGCGCGGCAGGCGACCGCGGTTCCGGCCGATCGCGCCTGTTCGGTCGAATACCGGATCGGCGGCGCGATGGTCTATCAGCCGGAGGCCGGAAACCAGGTTCACATCGCCCTTATCCTGGCCTTCGACGCCGACAGGAACGGACGCTGGATCGCCGTTCCGGTTCATCCCTGAGCCCGGAGATCGCCCAAGGATGGATGGCTCGAGCCCGGATCGCCCCAGGACAGATCGCCCGAGGATGGATCGTCTAAGAGCTGCACGGCCGCCCTACCCCGATCTGATAGCCGGCGCATTGTTTTGGGGCACGCAGATGCTCGCCTCCGCCATGCTCGGCCTTTACCTCCGCAACGGCCTGCAGACGAGCCGGCTTGCCGAGGTCGCCGTGCTCTATTTCGCCGGCGGTCTGTTCGCCTGGCCCTTCGCCCTGCCGGTCGCCCGCTTCTTCGCCTATGACAGGCCGCCGGAAACGCGTTTTGCCGCCTTCTTCGCGACGCTGACCGCGGTGACGATCGCAATGACCGCCTTCCTCTTCGCCATGGAATACCGGCTCTTCTATTCGCGCTGGCACGCGCCCTTCGGCAGTTTCGTCTGGGCTTTTCAGTTCGTCTTCACCAGCGTCAGCGCCGTCTACCAGTTCCTGGTGATCGGTCTTCGCCTTTTCCTGCCGCTCGGCCTCGTCTGCCTTGTCGCCAGCAGCTATCATCTTGCCAAACGCATGCGTTGAGATTGCCGCCCGTCTTTGCTACACGAGCGCTAACCTCGATGAAGCAAACCTCTTGAAGTGAAGGCAGCCGCCCATGATCCCGCGTTATTCCCGCCCCGAAATGGTCGCCATCTGGTCTCCCGAAACCAAGTTCCGCATCTGGTTCGAGATCGAAGCGCATGCCTGCGACGCGCTGGCCGAACTCGGCGTCATCCCCCAATCGGCGGCAAAAACGATCTGGGAAAAAGGCGGTGCGGCAACCTTCGATGTCGACCGCATCGACGAGATCGAGGCCGTCACCAAGCATGACGTTATCGCCTTCCTGACCCATCTTGCCGAGATCGTCGGCCCGGATGCACGCTTCGTCCACCAGGGCATGACCTCATCCGACGTGCTCGACACCTGCTTCAACGTCCAGTTGGTTCGCGCCACCGATATCCTCATCGCCGACATCGACCGGCTGCTCGAGGCGCTCAAAACCCGCGCCTTCGAACACAAGGACACCGTCACCATCGGCCGGTCGCACGGCATTCACGCCGAGCCCACCACCTTCGGCGTCAAGCTGGCGCTCGCCTATGCCGAATTCGAGCGCTGCCGCCAGCGCCTCGTCGCCGCCCGCGAGGAAGTCGCGACCTGCGCCATCTCGGGCGCCGTCGGCACCTTCGCCAATATCGATCCGCGCGTCGAGGAACATGTCGCCGAGGCGCTTGGCCTGAAGGCGGAGCCGGTCTCGACCCAGGTCATCCCGCGCGACCGCCACGCCATGTATTTCGCCACCCTCGGCGTCGTTGCCTCCTCCATCGAGCGCCTGGCGACCGAAATCCGCCACCTGCAGCGCACCGAAGTGCTGGAAGTGGAAGAATATTTCTCGCCCGGCCAGAAGGGCTCCTCGGCCATGCCGCACAAGCGCAATCCGGTGCTGACCGAAAACCTCACCGGCCTCGCCCGCATGGTCCGCTCCTACGCCATGCCGGCCATGGAAAACGTCGCCCTCTGGCACGAGCGCGATATATCCCACTCCTCGGTCGAACGCATGATCGGCCCGGATGCGACCGTCACTCTCGACTTCGCCCTCTCGCGTCTCGCCGGCGTCATCGAAAAGCTGCTGGTCTACCCCGAGAACATGGAGAAGAACCTCAACAAATTCCGCGGCCTCGTCCACTCCCAACGCGTCCTCCTGGCTCTGACCCAAGCCGGCGCCTCCCGCGAGGACGCCTACCGCCTGGTGCAGCGCAACGCCATGAAGGTCTGGGAACAGGGCAAGGATTTTTTGGAGGAGCTGCTCGCCGATGGTGAGGTGCGCGCTGCTCTCTCAGAAGAAGATATCCGGGAGAAGTTCGATCTCGGCTACCATACCAAACATGTGGACACGATCTTTCGCCGTGTGTTTGGGAACGCATGAGCGACTAACCGCAATGATACGGCGGCGCCCTTGCAGGCGCCGTCCTAGGGCGTCTGAAACACGTGCGATTGTGGTGATTAATTTTTCTCAAGCGGCCGTTGTTTCTGCTTCGCCGGCTTGGCTGAGGCTCGTCGCTTACGCAGCACCTCCTTTTTCGGCACCACCACATTGGCGGCCTCCGATATCCGGCAAGCCTCCGTCTCGCCCCTGCCCTTGGCCGCCTTGGCGACCAGCTCGTCGAGACGCTTCAGCTCCTCCTCGTCGAGATTTTCGATGCCGATGAAGCGATTTTCCGCATGGCTGGTCAGGATGATTTCGTTGAGTTTGGCCTGGATCGCCCTTGTGTCGCGCGTCTGGGCGTTCTGCAACACGAAAACCATCAGGAAGGTGATGATCGTCGTGCCGGTGTTGATGACCAGCTGCCAGGTTTCCGAATAATCGAAGAAGGGGCCGAGTGCCGCCCAGATCACGACGGCGATGAGCGCCAGGATGAAGATGACGGGTTTGCCCGCCCATTCCGATATCTTGGTTGCGAAGCGGGCGAACAGATGCTGCATCGTCACCTCCGAAATCCTCCCACAAGCCGGTCACACACAACGCGGCGAGAGGTCTCGAGGTTCCGGGAACGGGCGAAGCTTTGAATTCCGGGGATCACGATAATTCGAGATCCCCGGAAACCTTCGATTACACGCCTTCGCGCGCAATCAGCTTGCGATAAAGATGCCAGGTCGCATGGCCAAGGATCGGAATAACCAGCGCCAGTCCGGCAAAGACCGGGATCGTGCCGATCACGAGCAGTGCCGCAACGATCAGGCCCCAGAGCAGCACCGGCACCGGATTGGCAATCGTCGCCCGGATCGAGGCGAGGACGGCGGCCACCGCTCCGACATCGCGGTCGAGCAACAGCGGAAAGGTAATCACGGATATCGACAGCACGACGAGCGCAAAGACGAAGCCGATCAGATTGCCCCAGATGATCAGCTGCATGCCCTCGGCCGTGCCGAAGACCTGGCGGAAGAAATCCGCCATGCTGCGCGGAAACACTTCACCGAGCAGGTTGCTGTAGAGCGTCTGCGCCGTCACCAGCCAGACGACGAAAAGCGCACAAAGCATCAGCCCGACTGCGACGATCGACGGCAGCGCTGGCGAATGGCGTACGTCGAGCGCATGTGTCCATGACGTGTCGAGGCCGGCCTCGCGCCGGCGGCTGATCTCGTAAAGGCCGATCGCTGCGATCGGGCCGATCAGCACGAAACCTGCCATCAGCGGAAAGACCATCGGCAAAAGATTGGCGCCCGATGACCAGAGCGTCAGGAAGACGCCGGCAATCGGGTACATCAGGCACAGGAACACATAATGCGACGGTTTCTCCATGAAATCGTCGTACCCGCGCTTCAGCGCGTCGAAGACGTCGGCGATACTGATGCGATTGACAACGGGCCGCGCTAAGCTTTCGCCTGCACCCGTCATGACATGAAATGCCGCCATGGCTTTCTCCTCCTCAGCCGAGACCTGGTCGGCGGCGGACACGCAATCGGCGGGCAAGCCGACACGAAATCCGCAACCGGCACTGGAGCAATATAGCAAACCAAAACGCCCGTGTCGCTCTCTCCCTTCACGTCCCCTCTTGACATCTTGGCCGAGCTTTCTCACATCGGCGGCACTATGAAAGCCTCAGACGCAGATATCCTCATCATTCCCGGCTACACCAACTCAGGGCCGAGCCACTGGCAGAGCCGCTGGGAGGCAAAGCTCAGCACGGCGCGGCGCGTCGAACAGGCCGAATGGACAAAGCCCGTCCGCGAGGACTGGATCGCCCGTATCGCCGAGGAAGTGAACGCCTCGACCCGTCCGGTCATCCTCGTTGCCCATTCGCTCGGCGTGGCCTCGGCGATCCACGCCATCCCGCATTTCCGCAAGCCGGTGGCGGGCGCCTTCCTCGTCGCCCCACCCGATGTCGCCAATCCCGACATCCGCCCGAAGCACCTGATGACCTTCGGCCCCTACCCGCGTGATCCGCTGCCCTTCCCGTCGATCACGGTGGCGAGCCGCAACGATCCGTTCGGCAGCTACGAACATGCCGACGATATCGCCGGCAGCTGGGGCTCCTTCATCGTCGATGCCGGCGAGGCAGGCCATATCAATGCCGATTCCGGTCACGGCCCCTGGCCCGAGGGCACGATGGTCTTCGCCCAGTTCCTAAGCAAGCTCTCCGCCTGATTGAGAAAAACAGGCTGCCCCGCTAGTTGCGCAAGTGCTTTCTAAGTCTTTCTTAATGGAATGACAGCAGACTGCACCGAGGTGAATTAAGCGAGAATGCCTGTGAAGAAAGCCCATCCAGAGGCCGATGATCCGCATAACGAGGCCTTAGCGGCCGAGGCAGGCGTCGGCAACGGGGCAGACGATGATTCCGACCTAGCGGAGCGGGAGAGCCGGTGGAACCATGCGCTCGTCGGCTCCGGCCTTGGCGTATGGGATCACAACTACCGTCTTGATCGCAAATATTACTCGCAGACGTGGAAGACCATGCGCGGCATGGCGCCCGACGAGGAAGCCGCTGGCGATTACGACACCTGGCTGCAGCTCGTCCATCCCGATGACCGCGATTTCGTCATCCACGCCATCGACCGGCAAAACGCCGGCGACCCGGATTACCAGATCTTCGAATATCGCGAGCGCCACAGGGACGGTCACTGGATGTGGATCGACTGCCGCGGCGCCTGCGTCGAATGGAACGAGAGCGGCGTACCGTCGCGGATCGTCGGCACCGATACCGATATCACCGCCCGCAAGGAGGCCGAGGAGACGCTGTCGCGTTTGTCGCGCCGGCTCGATCTGGCGCTGGAGATTTCCCGCATCGGCGTCTTCGAGGCGGATATCGAGAATGAGACCGTCGAATGGGATGAGCGTCTCATCGCCATATACGGGCTGCAGGGCGCCCCACGCCAAATCGCCAGCGACGCCTGGGCGAAAAGCCTGCATCCCGACGACCGCGAGCGCGTGCTGGGCTTGTCCGACCGCAGCGTCGAAAGCGGAAGTGACTTCCAGCAGGAATACCGCATCATTCGCGGCGACGGCGCCGAACGCGTTATCCGCGCCCGCTCGGCCTTCTTCGTCGACGGCAACGGCCACCGCAAGCTGATCGGCGCCAATTGGGACGTCACCGGGGAGGTCGCGCTCCGAAACGAGTTGCAGCGCGCCAAGGATCTGGCCGAGGCCCGCAACCGCGAACTCGAAGCCGCCAAGGAGAGCATCGAGCACCTGGCGCTGCACGATTATCTCACCAGCCTGCCGAACCGCCGTTATCTCGACAAGATGCTGGACGAACGCTCCGCCGAATGCCGGGCCAAGGGCCTGGCGCTGGCGATCCTGCATATCGATCTCGACCGCTTCAAGCAGATCAACGACACGCTCGGCCACCGGGCCGGCGACGCCATGCTGCGGCATGCCGCAACCGTACTCAGAAATTCCGTCCGTGCCGCCGATTTCGTCGCCCGCATCGGCGGCGACGAATTCGTCATCCTCTGCATCGTCGATCCCGCATCCAAGAAGATCGGCGGCCTTGCCGAACGTGTCATCCGCGAATTGCGCAAACCCGTCCGATATGAGGGGCACGACTGCCGCTTCGGCGCCAGCATCGGCATCGCCATCGACAGCGGACCGACACTCGACGCCAAGCAGATGCTGCTCGATGCCGATATCGCGCTCTATCGTGCCAAGGGCCTGGGCCGCAATCGCTTCGAATTTTTCTCGGCTGCTGCCCGCCGCGACATCATCTCCGCCAAGCACCTCGCCGACGAGATCCTGATCGGCCTCGAGCGCAATGAATTCGTGCCCTTCTATCAGCTGCAGTTCGATGCCCGCACGCTGGATGTCGCAGGCGTCGAAACACTTGCCCGCTGGCAGCATCCGGTGCATGGGCTGCTGACGCCCGACCGCTTCCTCGATATCGCTGAAGACCTCGACGTCGTCTCGACCATCGACGCCCTGATCCTGGAGCGCGCCATGGCCGATCGCCGCGTCTGGATCAAGGACGGGCTGTCGGTTCCGAAAATATCGGTCAACGTTTCGGCCAGACGGCTCGCCGATCCCGATCTCGGTAAGAAACTCCGCGCCCTGAAAATCCAGCCCGGCACGTTCGCCTTCGAATTGCTGGAATCGATCTCGCTCGACGATTGCGACGAGGCGGTGGCCGCCAACCTGAAAAAGCTGCGCAAGCTCGGCATCGACATCCAGATCGATGATTTCGGCACCGGCCATGCCTCGATCGTCAGCCTGCTGCGCTTGAGCCCGAAGACATTGAAGATCGACCGCGAGCTGATCCGCATGCTGCCGCAATCGGCCGAGCAGCGCAAACTCGTCGGCTCGATCATCGACATCGGTCGCTCGCTGAACATCCTCGTCATCGCCGAGGGTGTCGAGACGGCCGATCATATCCGCATTCTCGAAGAACTCGACTGCGACACGCTGCAGGGTTATGCGCTTGCCCGGCCAATGCCGGCCATGCAGATCCCTTCCTTCATCCGTGCCGGAAGCTGGCGTCACGGGCAAATCGCCGCGCGCGCCCTGCAGACGCAGCTTCGTCACGCACTGCCAAGCAGAGCCGCCAAATAAAGACCTGCATAAACCTCCCGCCATTTCGCCGTCATTTCACCGTATGGGAAAAGGCGGTAGACTCGTCTTGCGAATTCATTCGATTCTCTTGGCGGTATTTCGTAAAATCCGGAAGCCGGAACCACGAAATCCGGAAACCGGGGCCAGAAATCCCGAAACCGGCGAAGGAGGGACAGGCGGATTGTGAAACACACTCTTTTCCTTTAAGGGGACGCCACGAGATCGATCCACTCGCGCTATCCCAAGAGCGCCAACAATAGAGAATGACCACGATGAACCGTCGCCGCCGTATCTACGAGGGCAAGGCAAAGATCTTGTATGAGGGCCCGGAACCGGGCACTTTGATCCAGTTCTTCAAGGACGATGCCACCGCCTTCAACAAGAAGAAACACGAAGTCATCGATGGCAAGGGCGTCCTCAATAACCGCATCTGCGAATATATCTTCAGCCATCTGAACAAGATCGGCATCCCTACTCATTTCATCCGCCGGCTCAACATGCGCGAGCAGCTGATCAAGGAAGTAGAGATGATCCCGCTGGAGATCGTCGTGCGCAACGTCGCCGCCGGTTCGCTCGCCAAGCGCCTCGGGATCGATGAAGGCGTGGTACTGCCGCGCTCGATCATCGAATTCTATTACAAATCAGACGCGCTTGACGATCCGATGGTCTCCGAAGAGCACATCACCGCCTTCGGCTGGGCCAATCCGGCCGAGCTCGACGACATCATGGCGTTGGCCATCCGCGTCAACGACTTCATGACCGGCCTCTTCCTCGGCGTCGGCATCCAGCTCGTCGACTTCAAGATCGAATGCGGCCGCCTCTTCGAAGGCGATATGATGCGCATCATCCTTGCCGACGAAATCTCGCCGGACAGCTGCCGGCTCTGGGATATCGAGACCCACGAGAAGATGGATAAGGATCGTTTCCGCCGCGATCTCGGCGGGCTGCTCGAAGCCTATTCCGAAGTTGCCCGCCGTCTCGGCATCATCAATGAAAACGAGCCTGTGCGCGGCACCGGCCCGGTTCTGGTCAAGTAAGGCAGGGAAGACAAAGTGATCAAGGCTCGTGTCACCGTCACGCTGAAAAACGGCGTTCTCGATCCGCAGGGGAAGGCAATCGAAGGCGCGCTTGGTGCCCTCGGCTTCTCGGGCGTCGGCCATGTAAGACAGGGCAAGGTCTTCGACCTGGAGCTGGAAAGCGCCGACAAGGCCAAGGCAGAGGCCGACCTCAAGGCCATGTGCGAAAAACTGCTCGCCAACACGGTAATCGAGAACTACGCGATCGCGATCGACTGACGATCACAGACCCGTGGTCCGGCGGACTTTGAGGATTTGGCGTCATGACGAAAACAAAGCTGGAGACGGAAGTCTCGAAATTTATGAGCTATGTTTTGCGTCATGCGCCTGATGCCGCGGGTTTGACGCTCGATGCCGAAGGCTGGGTGTCGCTCGATGCGCTCGAAAAAGCGGTGGCATCGAAATACGATGTTTCCCGCGCCGATATTGTCGAGATCGTCGAAAACAATCCGAAGAAGCGCTTCACCCTCGCCGATAACAGAATTCGCGCCAATCAGGGTCATAGCGTCGAGGTCGATCTCGCCTTGAACCCGGTGGAACCGCCCGCAGCACTTTATCATGGCACGTCTCTGACGAACTGGCAGGCGATCGAGCGCGAAGGCTTGAAGAAGATGCAGCGGCACCACGTTCATCTGTCGGCGGATGTCGAAACCGCGAAAATCGTCGCAATGCGCCGCAAGGGTGAGTATGTCATCCTGCGTGTGGACGCGGCCCGCATGTTTTCAGAAGGCCATTCTTTCTTTGTCTCCGACAATGGGGTATGGCTCGCCGAAAGCGTTCCAGTTCAATATCTTTCGCCAGACGCGGGGACCCCATGAAATCAGCCGTCGTTCAACTTCCGGGCCTCAACCGCGACCGCGATATGATCGCCGCCTTGACCAAGATTTCCGGGAAGCCCCCGGTGACGATCTGGCAGACGGAGACTGAGATCCCCGATGTCGACCTGATCGTTATCCCCGGCGGCTTCTCCTATGGCGATTACCTGCGCTGCGGCGCTATCGCGGCCCGCATGCCGGTCATGCAGGCAATCATCGACAAGGCGGCAAAGGGCGTGAAGGTGCTCGGCGTCTGCAACGGCTTCCAGATCCTCGTCGAGGCCGGCCTGCTGCCTGGCGCGCTGATGCGCAATGCCTCGCTGAAATTCGTCTGCCGCGAGATCAAACTCGAAGTCGTCAATGCCGAGACGGATTTCACCCGTGCTTACGCGCAAGGCCAGGTCATCCGCTGCCCGGTCGCTCATCACGACGGTAATTACTTCGCCGACGAAGCAACGCTGGCTCAGATCGAAGGCAATGGTCAGGTGGTCTTCCGTTATGCCGAGGGCACCAATCCGAATGGCTCGATCAGCGACATCGCCGCGGTCATGAACGAAAAGGGCAACGTTCTCGGCATGATGCCGCATCCCGAGAACCTGATCGAAGCCGCCCATGGCGGTTCGGACGGCCGCGGCCTCTTCGCCTCGGCGCTCGACGTCATCGCCGCCTGATCTACAGCGCCGCGCCTCTTTTCAGATACGCGAACATCGCTGTGGCACTTTGAATTCAAAATCCTTTTATCCGGATCCGGAGCAAGATCGATGCGCCCTCGCCATTCTGTCGCTAACGCTGCCCTGCTCGCCACTCTCGCAGCCATGGTCGCAGCCTGCCAGACGCCGGCGCCGACGACGGGTCCGAACCGCGCCGCGCTGCCGACGATGGAACGCGTTGCGCTCGCCGCCAATGCCTGCTGGTTCAAGTCGGGCGATCCGGCTTTTGCTGCGTACAAGCTTGCGCCGGAACTTAATTCCTTCTCCGGCCGCCCGCGCATTCTGGTCGTCCACAAGGGCAGCCCGGAAAGCCGGCCGCTGCTCGTCGTTCAGGCCGAGGGAAGCCCGTCGCGCCTCCAGGCCTTCGGTCCGATGATGTCGGAGCCGGTCGCCGGCCGTATCGCCGCCGACGTCAATCGCTGGTCCGGTGGCAATAAGGCCTGCAGCTGACCGCTGCGATCAGCGCCCAGGCTCGATCAATCCCAGAAGAACGACTTGCCGACTTCGCGCGCGGCATCGGACTGCGACACGCCGATATCCTTGAGTTCGCTCGCCGTCAGATTTCTCAGTGCCCGGCGGCCTTCCCGCTTCTGATTCCAAAAAAGAATCGCCGCCCAGATCCGCCCCAAACGTGTCGTCGCCTCGGCAGGCGCGTCGGGCAGGACGATCTGTCTCCTATCGTCGTAAGAGACAATCGGTACAATCGGCATTTTGATCTCAAGCAAGGCAGACATTCCAGAAATCCTCTCGGTTGTCCGTTGGAATTGACTCTTAATCTTGACAGGGACAATGTGACAATATAGGTAATTGTCACCATGACAAATTGGCTTCCCGATCTCTCCCGCGGTTCCGGTCCGGTCTATCTCCGGCTTGCCGACAGCATCGAAACTGCCATCGCCAGCGGCGCCCTGCCCGCCGGCAGCAAATTGCCGCCGCAACGCAACCTCGCTTACGATATCGGGGTGACCATCGGCACGATCGGCCGCGCCTATGCATTGGTGCACGAGCGCGGCCTGGTCGCAGGCGAGGTCGGGCGCGGCACTTATGTGCTGAACCGTTCAGAAACCCAGCCTGGGGAACAGACCGACCCGCTGACTGTCTCGCTTGGCGGCACCCGCGTCCAGGACGCGCCTGCAGACAAGATCCGCTTTGATACCACTGCCGCCCCGGACCTTGGCCAGGGAAAGATCATATCCGGCATCCTCGCCGAAATCGGTGAGCAGCATCTCGCCGAGATTTCATCCTATTCCCGCACTTTTCCGCGCAACTGGTTTGAAGCCGGCCGCCTCTGGCTTGCCCGCGGCGGCTGGACGCCGGAGGCCGAAAACATCGTGCCGACACTCGGCGCTCATGCGGCGGCGATCGCCGTCATCGCCGCCGTCTCGGCGCCGGGCGACAAGATCGTCTTTGAGGATCTCACTTACACCCAGGTCAGCCGCAGCGCCCGCCTTCTCGGCCGCCGCACGCTGACTGTCGAGTCCGATGAACTCGGCGTGATCCCGGACGATTTCGAGCGGCTCTGCCAGCAGCAGCATCCGAAGATCGCCTTCCTGATGCCGACCGTCCACAATCCCACCGTGGCGATCATGCCCTACGAGCGGCGCGCGGCAATCGCCGCAATCGCCAGGAAACACGGCGTTTGGCTGATCGAAGACGATCTCTACGGCGGCATGGCCGACGATGAGACGCCACTGCTCGCCTCGCTTGCCCCCGATCGAACGTTCCTCGTCAACGGCTTGTCGAAATCGGTGGCCGCTGGTGTGCGCGGCGGCTGGGTCGCATGCCCGCCACATTTTGCCCAGCGCATCCGGGTGACGCACAAGATGATCACCGGTGGTCTGCCCTTCATCCTGGCGGAGACCTGCGCGCGCCTCGTTGAAAGCGGTATCGCCCACGAGATCCGCAAGCAGAGCGTCGAGGAACTCTCCCGGCGCGTCCGGCTTGCCCGGGAGCAATTGCAGGGCTTCGATTTCACGTCGCACCTGCACGCGCCCTTCCTCTGGCTGAAATTGCCGGAGCCCTGGATGTCGGGCACCTTCAAGAATGCCGCCTTCCGAGACGGCGTGCTCGTCGACGACGAGGACGAGTTCAAGGCAGCCCGCGGGGAGAAATCCTATCATCGCGTTCGCATCGGTTTTTCCTCGCCGAAGACGGGGCAGGAACTGATCTCCGGCCTGATGATCCTGCGCCGGCTGCTGGAAAATGGCGGTTCCGCCTATGACGGTGAAATATGACGTGTTGCAGATACACGTCATAATTTAGAAAAACGCCAGAGCCTGTTCACAGCGCTTCACTGACTCAACCTCCATGTTACCTCTTTGTTATTCGCGCCTAACGCGAATCAAAGGACAGGATATGAGGGTCGGCTTCGGAAGAATCGCGTTGGTTTTTTGAGTGCCGCGTCAGCAGCAGCGGTAACCCGAACCTTGATGGCAGGTTCGGCAAATGCCGGCGAGCAGATATTCGATGAACTGCGTTTTGGGGTTTCGACCTCGGTGCAATCGGGCCATTCCAGGGAAGACGGCGTCTTTCCTGAGATTAC
The DNA here is from genome assembly GCF_017357385.1 of Rhizobium sp. NZLR1. Lineage (NCBI taxonomy): Bacteria > Pseudomonadati > Pseudomonadota > Alphaproteobacteria > Hyphomicrobiales > Rhizobiaceae > Rhizobium > Rhizobium sp. NZLR1. The sequence continues at coordinate 2,466,597 of NZ_CP071632.1, forward strand.
CGCTCTCTTCGATCCTTTCGGATCTGACACGGCCGTCGGCTGGCAGCAGCAGTTGTTACACCCCCGTGTCCATCTCGGCACCTCGATCGGCACGTCGGGCGAGGTCCCCCAATTCTTCACAGGTTTCGCCTGGACGGTCAATTTCAACGAGAAGCTCTTTGCAGAAGCCGGCTTCGGCGGCGTTATCCATACGGCGATCTCAAGGGCAATGGCGATGGCCCGGAACTCGGCTGTCGCGTTCTGTTCCGCGAATATGCCGGCGCCGGCTACCGTTTCAATCCTCACTGGAACCTGATGGCCCAGATCGCCCACTCCTCGCATGCCAATCTCTGCGACGGCCCGAACGACGGCGTGACACGCGCCGGCCGGCAGGTCGGCTACAAGTTCTGACTGGTTTGACCCCTTGTGGGAAAAGCCTGCCCGCCCTCTGTTGACGGCAAGCTTTTTTCTGTCGCGCGTCGCCGCTACATAAGCTAAAGACAGCGCAAAACGCGCCAGGGACTTTCCGCTCATGACCATTCCAAACACCATGCCGATCACGCCGGAACTCATTGCAAGCCATGGCCTGAAACCGGACGAGTACCAGCGCATTCTCGATCTGATCGGCCGCGAACCGACTTTTACCGAACTCGGTATCTTCTCGGCCATGTGGAATGAGCACTGCTCCTACAAATCCTCGAAGAAGTGGCTGCGCACGTTGCCGACCACGGGGCCGCGCGTCATCCAGGGCCCGGGCGAAAATGCCGGCGTGGTCGATATCGATGATGGCGATTGCGTCGTCTTCAAGATGGAGAGCCACAACCACCCCTCCTATATCGAACCCTATCAGGGGGCCGCGACCGGCGTTGGCGGCATCCTGCGCGACGTCTTCACCATGGGTGCGCGCCCGATCGCCGCCATGAACGCGTTGCGCTTCGGCGAGCCGGATCACCCGAAGACCCGCCATCTGGTCTCCGGCGTCGTCTCCGGCGTCGGCGGCTACGGCAATTCCTTCGGCGTGCCGACCGTCGGCGGCGAAGTCGAGTTCGATGCCCGCTATAACGGTAACATCCTCGTCAACGCCTTTGCCGCCGGCATCGCCAAATCCAACGCCATTTTCCTGTCCGAGGCCAAGGGCGTCGGCCTTCCGGTCGTCTATCTCGGCGCCAAGACCGGCCGCGACGGCGTCGGCGGCGCGACGATGGCATCGGCCGAATTCGACGAATCGATCGAGGAAAAGCGCCCGACCGTTCAGGTCGGCGACCCCTTCACCGAAAAGTGCCTGCTCGAAGCCTGCCTTGAGCTGATGCAGACCGGCGCGGTCATCGCCATCCAGGACATGGGTGCGGCCGGCCTCACCTGCTCGGCCGTCGAAATGGGCGCCAAGGGCGATCTCGGCATCCTGCTCGAGCTCGACAAGGTGCCGGTGCGCGAAGAGATGATGACCGCCTACGAGATGATGCTGTCGGAAAGCCAGGAGCGCATGCTCATGGTGCTACAGCCGGAGAAGGAAGCGGAAGCCAAGGCGATCTTTGTCAAATGGGGCCTCGACTTTGCCATCGTCGGTAAAACGACAGACGACCTGCGCTTCCGCGTCATGCATCAGGGCGAGGAAGTCGCCAATCTGCCGATCAAGGATCTCGGCGACCAGGCGCCGGAATATGACCGCCCCTGGCGCGAATCCGGCAAGCAGGCTCCCCTGCCCGCTAATCTCGTCGCAGCCCCTGAGGATTACGGCCAGGCGCTGCTCCAGCTTGTCGGCTCCGCCAATCAGTCGAGCCGCCGCTGGGTCTACGAGCAGTACGACACGCTGATCCAGGGCAATTCGCTGCAGCTTCCGGGCGGCGATGCCGGTGTCGTGCGCGTCGACGGCCACCCGAGCAAGGCGCTCGCCTTCTCCTCCGACGTCACCCCGCGTTATGTCGAGGCCGATCCCTTCGAAGGCGGCAAGCAGGCAGTCGCCGAGTGCTGGCGCAACATCACCGCGACGGGTGCCGAGCCGCTCGCCGCCACCGACAATCTCAATTTTGGCAACCCCGAAAAGCCCGAAATCATGGGCCAGTTCGTCGAAGCGGTGAAGGGCATTGGCGAAGCCTGCCGCGCGCTCGACTTCCCGATCGTCTCAGGTAACGTCTCGCTCTACAACGAGACCAACGGCGTCGCCATCCTGCCGACCCCGACAATTGCGGGCGTCGGCCTGCTGCCGGATTGGCGCCAGATGACCCGCATCGGCTCCGCCAATGACGGCGACAAGGTGATCATGATCGGCGTCGACGGCAGCCACCTCGGCCAGTCGGTCTACCTCCGCGATGTGCTCGCCAGCCGCGAAGGTCCGGCACCCGAAGTGGATCTGTTTGCCGAGCGGCGCAACGGCGATTTTGTCCGCTCCGTCATCCGCAACGGCCAGGCGACCGCCTGCCACGATATTTCGTCGGGCGGCCTTGCTGTGGCGCTCGCCGAAATGGCCATGGCATCGAACAAGGGCCTGATGATCGATCTCGACGAAGGCAAAGGCGCGCCGCATGCGCTGCTCTTCGGCGAAGACCAGGCTCGCTACATCTTGACGGTGCCTGCCGACGTGGCAAATTTCGTCTGCGCCAATGCAGAAGGCGCCGGCGTTCCTTTCCGCCGCCTCGGCACGGTCGGCGGGACGGCGCTCGTCGTCGGCGATCTGATCGCGCTGCCGATTCAGCAATTGCGCGATGCCCATGAATCGTGGTTCCCTGATTTCATGGAAGGCCGCGGCGAACTCGCCGCGGAATGATGCGCAAGGAGTAACGATCATGGCCATGAAACCCGGCGATATCGAAGACATGATCAAGGCTGGGATTCCCGGTGCCAAGGTGACGATCCGCGATCTGGCGGGCGACGGCGATCATTACGCCGCCGAAGTCGTCGCCGAAGTCTTCCGCGGCAAGAGCCGCGTGCAGCAGCACCAGATGGTCTACGAGGCGCTGAAGGGCAATATGGGCGGCGTGTTGCACGCGCTGGCGCTGCAGACCTCCGCGCCGGAATAGGCTCGTCCTGTGGATAAACGACGCCTGGCGCTTGGGTCTAACCCCTAACTTAAATGTGGCATCCAAGTAGATATTAATGCCGAATCCCGTGCGGCGTGAACGTTTCGCGTGGTTTATCTTGCTGGAAAAATCTTCATGAAGCACTCTGCGCACTCACCCGTCGCGGAATGCTTGTTTTCGCGACGTCGCAAAATCCAGTCGCAAAACTGCCGCCTTAATTGGAAATTTTGCTACGCCTGTCTTGAATATCACCGGCTAAATAGCTCTCCAGCCCATCCAGCAGCGCTCTCCAGCCGTGTTCTCGCCCTTCAGCGCCGTCGCTCGGCGGGATGACGCATAACTGTTCCACGTAAGTCAGCTTCGTCCCGCCGCCATGGTCGGAGAACAGCACGGTCGCCAGCGACACCGTATGGATACGACCATTGAGGGCCATCGAATAGGCAAACACAATCCTCTTGGATTCCTTGATCTCGAAATAGTGCGTCTGGTTGGTGTGGGTTCCCATGTCCGTGACAAAGCTGCTGCGCTCGGCTCCTCCCTCGCGAAAGTCGCATTCCGCCAGTCCTTCACCGAACCATACTTTCTTCTTTTCGGGAATCGCCCACGCCGCCCAGACGTGATCCACGCAATTGGAAAAAACGCGTTCGATGGTAATCGATCTGTGCTCTTGTTCTGTTTTTGTCACTTTACTGCTCCTGATTTAGGAAGTTGCCAAGTCTGTCGAAACGTTCCTCAAGCCGGGCGCGGTGTTGACGGACCCAATGTTCCACCCGCATCAGCGAGTCTGGTACGAGGCTAACCGTTCTCACTCGCCCGGATTTGCTTGACGCGATGACGCCCGCGTTTTCGAGTACGCGGAGGTGCTTCAGGAACGAGGGGCCTGCCATATCGAACGGCCGCGACAGATCGGTCACCGAGGCAGGTCCATCCAAGAGCCTTTCGACGACTGCGAGCCGGGTCGGGTCGGACAAAGCCCCGAAAATCTTCGGGAAGCTCACTTCATAGGTATCCATATGGCTATCTTTACGGAGAGCTGATGGATCGGTCAAGATAGATATCCATACGGCTACCTTTTTTTGACTGGGCACGCGCTTTGAGCAAGGGGTATGAAGCTTGTTCGCACTTGTTTGTCGCAAGATTTCTAACTTCCGCGACAAACGGCCGGCACTGAACTTTCCTGTCAATGTCGCAAGAAACCGCTCGCAAAAGTGGGAGTTTCGCGACAGGGATTTGCGACGGGG